>NZ_FNWK01000001.1:2405000-2597850 GCF_900108295.1 Sphingopyxis sp. YR583
GGCTGAAGGTCATCCCGTCGATGGCCAATGGCTATACCGACGCGACTTTCCTCGGCGCGGCCGGCATCCCGACCTATGGCATTCCCGGCATGTGGGGCGACCCCGACGGCAATGGCGCGCACGGCCTCAACGAGCGCATGGAAGTGCGCTCGGTCTATGTCGGACGCGACTATATGTTCGATCTGGTGAAGGCTTACGCCGACAAGCCCTGACAGGATTGGGCCTTAGCCGACGAATGCGCGCTCGATGACGAAGTCGCCGGGCGCGGCGTTCGATCCTTCCTTGAACCCCAGTTCCTCGAAGCGGGCCTGCAGGTCGCGGATCATCGCCATGCTGCCGCACATCATGATGCGGTCGGTGGCGGGATCAAACTCGGTCGGCCCGGTCAGCGGGTGACCGAAGAGCGAGCCATCCTCGATCAGCGCATCGATACGGCCCGTCGTGTGGAAGGGCTCGCGCGTCACCGTCGGCAGATAGTGGAACTGCAGCAGCGCCTGATCCTGCACCAGCGGGTCGCCCGCAAGCTGGCTTTCCAGCTCTTCGCGGAACGCAAGGTCGCTGACCTGCCGCACGCAATGGACGATCACGATCTGATTGAAGCGATCGTAGATATCGGGATCGCGCGCCAGGCTGAGGAAGGGCGCGAGGCCGGTGCCGGTCGAAAGCATGAACAACCGCCGCCCGGGCGTCAGCGCGTCGGCAACGAGCGTCCCCGTCGGCTTGCGGCCAAGATAGACCGGATCGCCCGGCTGGATCAGCTGAAGCCGTGAGGTCAGCGGGCCATCGGGCACCTTGATCGACAGGAATTCCAGTTCGTCGGCATAGGCGGGGCTGGCGATCGAATAAGCGCGGAGCAGCGGGCGGCCTTCGCCCGGCAGGCCGATCATCACGAATTCGCCCGAGCGGAAGCGAAAGCTCGGCGGGCGGGTGATCGTGAAGCTGAACAGATGCTCGTTCCAGTGGCGCACCGAACGCACCTCCTCGACGGTCAGCGAGGCGGAGGGGGCCAGCTTGGCGGCTTCGGCAATACGGTCACTCATCACTTTGAACTTTCCTGATGTGTCATGGTGCCGGCTGCGAGGGCCGACATATCGAATCCCGCCGCAATCAGCCTGTCGATCGCTGCGCCCATCGCTTTGGCGATCGGGCCGACGCTGTCTCCCTCGGCCAGCAAGGCCAGCGTCGTGCGAGCATTTGCAGGATCCCCAAGCGAAAAATCGCGCCAGAGTCCAAGCAGAATTGCTTCATCCTCTGAAATCTGGAGGCATGGCATCGGTGCGAGCGCCAGCGTTTCGACCGCGTCGCCCGCTAGCAGCGCCATTGCAATATGGAAATCGGGAAGCGCCGCAGCGGCATCGACCGCAGCAAAACCGCGAAACAGCATCTGCGGCGGACACCGACCGCGCTCGGACGCCGAAACCCAGCCGCGCATCGCCCACAGCAGGAAGCGCCCGCCATTGCAGAGACTTTCCACTGGCCGGTCGACAAAGGCGTACATCATATCCCTTTCCAGCGCGCCCAATAGGCGGCGGCTGACGGGCTTATATGTTACTGCGAGTCATTTGCAATTTAGATTTTCTTCGCGGCGTGATTTGTCGGCGCTGATCCAGTGTCGGTTGACCGCCGATTGCGGCCCTCCATCCTCGTCACCCCGGACTTGATCCGGGGTCCATGACTTCAGCGCTGCAGTGGATCCCGGATCAAGTCCGGGATGACGAAGGTGGAACGCGGAAACGCCCGCTTTCCACCCCTAAACGGACCCTTGTCAGCGCTTCCGCCCAAATTGTCCCGGCAGGTTTGTAGCGCGCGTGAGTCCGGGGCGCCATGTGTCGACGCGCGGCGGCGGGATGATCTGGAAATCGGCGCGGCTGTCGGCGGCAACGATCTGGTCGTTATGTGCGACGCGCAAGCGAATGGTCTCGATTTCGCGGTCGGTCTGGATGCCAAAGCGGGTTCCCGCGACCCAGCGCACGGTTCCCATCATCGGCTCATGCCCCGGCATGAACACCGTCATTCGTTCGCCGATCTGAAGAATATGTGGGCCCTGTCCGCCGATTCCCGTCAGCGAGACGTTGCGAAGCGTGACGTCGAACCGGCCCAACCGCTGACAGCCGAGCGCCGCCTTGACCAGCCGCGACTGCCGTGGCTGGCGTTTTTCATCCGGTGACGGTGAGGCAGGGGAGGCCTCGGGATTCGACATGCGCGACTCAACAACTGCCGCCCGATTCCCACCTCGGACGGTTAACTGATTGGTCCCGGTACGAGTCCTAAACGAGGAAGGTAAATTTTCGTATAGCGTGTTTGATAATATCGACAGGTTATTTGGGCGAGAGAGGCCGGCGGATGGCATGGCGATTTTGCTCTGGTCCGGCAAAACGGACGGCGTGATATGGCGAGATGTCGCCAAAAAGGCCCGCCGCGTGCTGGAACACGGGCGGGCCGATTGATCGGGGAAGGGCAGGTTAGCCGAGGCCCGAGAAGCGGATGTCCTGGACGCGGCCATAGCGGATGTCACAGGTGAACTTGCCCTTGTCATAGGATCCGCCGCGACCCCAGCGTCCGCCGTAACCATCGCGGACGATGACGCGGCCCTTGACGCGATAGCCATCGCGCTTGCGATCGATGCTCGTCACTTCGGTAACGTCGGTGCGGCCATAACGGCGGCTGCCGCGCTCGACCGAGTTGACGCACTGGCTGACCGCGCTGCGGCTGTTGCCATAGCGGTTATAATCATAGCCATAACCGTAACGGGCATCGTTGTCGTAGCGGCCGCGATAACGATCGTCATAACGGCTGTCGCGGTCGTAACGGTCGTTGTTGCCGCTCGACAGGATCGCCGCGAGGCCACCGATCACGACGGCGCCGGCGATGATTTCGCCTGCGCTGATGCCGTCGCGGTCATAGCGATCGCGCGCGGCGGCAGGGGCGGCGCTCATCAGCATCGCGCCGGCGGTGGCCGCACCAATTGCGGCCCTGGTCAGATTGGTCTTGATAGCCATGGTTCGGTCTCCTCAAAAGCGCAGGCGGCGTTTCGCGGCCTGTTGAGGATGGTGTACCGCAGGGGCCGTGACGCCGTGCTGAACCCGACGCTTATCTGGCGTTCAGCCTTGGTTTCGCTGGCGTTCATAAAGGAAAGGCCCCTCGCCGCGGGGCGAGAGGCCTTTTGCCGCTATTGCGTTCGGGTCAGCCGAAATTGACGTCGACGACGCGGCCGTTCCGATAGCTGCAGCCAAAGCTCTTCACCTCGCCGCCGAGGCGCGAGGCGGTGCCGGTGACGTACCAGCCGCCGCCCGAGGCCTCGGTCCCGGTGATGCTGTCGACGCGGGCGTCGTCGCCCATCTCGGCTTCGACCGCCCAACTGCACGCGTCGGCGGCACGGCCCTCAGCTTCGCCGCGGCCATAGGCGCCAGGGGTGGTGTCGTTCTGCGCATCGGGTTCGTAACGCGGAACCTCCTGCCGATCGTCATCGCCGCGATAGGGCGGCTCGTACCGGTAATCGGGCGCGCGCTCGCGCTTGTCCTTGCCGACCGAGCTCGCGATCGCCGCAATCGTACCGATAATAAGCAGCCCGCCGAGCACATCGCCGGTGCTGATATTGTCGCGGTCGCGATAGCCCCAGCCGCCATGATGGCGCCCGCGCGCTTCGGCAGGAACGGCGCTCAGCCCGACAGAGGTCAGGACGATCGCGGCTGCGGTGGTGAAACTGGTCAGTCTACGCATCGAGGGAAACTCCCTGCAGGGGCCCCGGACGGTCCGGCCCGCAATGTCGGCGTTCTACGTCGGCGATGCTTTCGCGCCGCTGAACCGTGGCTAGCGCGCGGCGAGCCGAGTCCGGCATGGAAAAAGCCCGCCGTCTGTTAGGACGACGGGCCTTGGGACCAGTATAGGTGACCAGACCTATTGGTAATTTCAGCAGACGCAGCGCGGGGCGGCCTTGGGTTTCGGCTTCCACTTTTTCTTCGCGACATAGCGTTTCCGCACCGGCACATTTTCATAATAGGTGCGGGTCGACGTTTCGACCGTTTCGGTTACGACCGGCGCGCCGTTGATGATCGTCGTGACCACGACGCCGGGCGTGTAATAGCCATAGCCGCCATATTGATAGCTCGTCGAATATCCGCCGGGATAATATCCGCCCTGATAATGGCCACCGTCATGGCGATAGCGGACAGTGCGGCTGGACCAATATTCGTCGCACTTCTTCTTGTCCGACGCGTTGCCGATTGCCGAGCCGGCGAGGGCGCCGACCCCGGCGCCGATCAGCGTGCCGGTGGTGCGATCGCCACGTCCGGCTATGCGGTTGCCGGCGACGCCCCCCACGAGCCCGCCGACAACCGCGCCGCCCACTGTACCCCCCCGGCCACAGCGGCGTTCCATCTCTTCGTCGTAACGGGGGTCATAGCCACCCTGATAAGTGGGATCGTAAGCGGGCGGCGGCGGATAGCCGGCGCCATGGCCTTCGACCGTGCCTTCATAACGGCCTTCGTAGCGGCGGCCGTCGGATGTCTCGTAAGTGCCGTCCCAGGTGCCGGTCCAGCGACCCTCGGCATCATAGCCCGAGACGCGGCGATATTCGACTTCACTCGGCACGCGGTCGGGATAGCCGGTGTAGACGCGGACGTCGGGATCGGCGGGAACACCATAGTCGAGCGCGGGCTGTTCGGCGCCGGCGCGTCCCGCCAGCAACAACGACCCTGCGGCCATTCCCAACAACACGATCGTACGCATGCCAAACTCCCTGTTCCCTCGGACCGAACCGATTGGTTAACAGTTTGTTAGCAAAATTAGCGATTCGTCGCGAATCCGTTAACCCTGAAGAATGCGTCCCGTTTTGGGTCAGGGCCTAGGTGGCGAGCGCGGCGGCGATCCGCGCGACCAGCGCCTCGGCACCGGCCTGATCGGCCGCCGTAAAGCGCGCTGGAAGCGGACTGTCGAGGTCGAGCACCCCGACGAGTCGATCGTTCGCGATCACCGGCACGACGAGTTCGCTGCGGCTGTCGGCATCGCACGCGATATGGCCGGGAAAGGCGTGGACATCCTCGACGCGCTGAGTCGCGCGCAGCCGCGCGGCGGCACCGCAAACGCCCTTGTCGAGCGCTATCCGGATGCACGCCGCCTTGCCCTGAAACGGGCCGAGGACGAGCTCGGTCCCGTCGAAGCGATAGAAGCCGGCCCAGTTGAGGTCGGGGATCGCCTGCCAGATCAGCGCCGCGACATTCGCCATATTGGCGATGCCATCGCGCTCGCCCGCGACGAGTGCGGCGGCGGCATCGCCTGCCTCCGCCCACAGCGCGGCGGGATCGGTCGCGGAGAAGGAGAGGGCGTAGCTCATTATTCGACGCTGAGCCCCGTCCACTTCGCCGCAAAGGCATATTTGTCCGCCGCCTCGGCGATGATCTTGTCGGTCGGCTTGCCACTACCGTGACCGGCGCGGGTTTCGACGCGGATCAGGTGCGGTTTGTCGCCTGCTTTCGCGTGCTGGAGCGCCGCCGTATATTTGAAGCTGTGCCCCGGCACGACGCGGTCGTCGGTGTCGGCGGTGGTCACCAGAACCGCCGGATAGGCGCGGCCGTCCTTGATATTATGGTAGGGCGAATAGGCGAGCAGATTCTTGAAATCGCCTTCTTTCGACGGATAGCCATAGTCGTCGACCCAATAGCGGCCGGCGGTAAAGCGGTCGAAGCGCAGCATGTCCATCACGCCGACCGCAGGCAGTGCCGCGGCGAACAGGTCGGGGCGCTGATTGGTCACCGCGCCGACGAGCAGCCCGCCGTTCGATCCGCCCTCGATCGCGATCTGGCCCTTGCCGGCAAGACCTTCGGCGATCAGATATTCGCCCGCCGCGATGAAATCGTCGAAGACATTCTGCTTCTTGTCGAGCCGGCCGGCATCGTGCCACGCCTTGCCATATTCGCCGCCGCCGCGGAGGTTGGCGATCGCGAGCACCCCGCCCTTGTCGACCCAGGCAAGCCGCGTGGGCGAGAAGCCGGGGGTCATCGAGACGTTGAACCCGCCATAGCCATAGAGCAGCGTCGGCGACCCCTTGCTGCGGTCGAGGCCCTTTTTCATCACGACGAACATCGGCACTTCGGTGCCGTCCTTCGACTTGTAGAAGCGCTGTTCGACGGTGAAGTCGTCGGGTTTGAAGGTCAGCTTCGGCTCGGCGAAAATCTCGCTCTTTCCGGTCTGCGTATCGAAGCGGTAGATCGTCGTCGGCCGCGCGTAGCTGGAAAAGGCATAGAAGGTTTCGGAGTCGCTGGACTTGCCCCCGAAGCCCGAAGCCGATCCGATATCGGACAATTTGATGTTGGCGACGGGCTTGCCGTCGAGCGCGACCATGCGCGCTTCCGACTTGGCGTCGCCGAGGTAGGAGAGAATGATGCGGGTGCCGACGCGCGACGCGCCGACCAGCGTGTCCTCGCTCTCGGCAACGAGCTGGGTCAGCTGCGCGGGCTTTTTGATGTCCATCGACACCAGCCGCTGGCGCGGCGCGCCCTTGTTCGTCAGGAAGGTGAAGCGTGTGCCCTCGTTGGTCACATATTCCCAATTGTTCGCGAAATCGTCGACGAGGGTGATCGGCTTTCCGCGGGTCTTGCCGATAGGATAAAGCGTCAGGCCATAACGTTCGTCGGTCCCTTCGGAGCCGACGACGAGCAGATATTTGCCATCGTCGGTAACGACAGCGCTGTTGTTGAGCTTGGGCTTGTCGGGCGTGGCATGGATCAGCACGTCGGCGCTCTGCGGCGTCCCGAGCTTGTGGAAATAGACGCTGTGATTCTCGTTGAGCGACTGAAAGGCTTCGCCTTCCTTGGGTTCGGGGAAGCGCGAATAATAAAAGCCGCTTCCGTCCTTTGCCCAGTCGAGCGCGGAGAATTTGACCCACCGAACCTCGTCGGACAGATCCTGGCCCGTGGCGACATCCTTGACGCGCACGATGCGCCAGTCGGTGCCGCCATCCTGTACCGAATAGAGGAGATGCTTGCCATCCTCCGACGGGTTCCATTCGCCGAGCGCGGTTGCGCCGTCCTTCGCCCATGCGTTGGGATCGATCAGGACCCGGCCTTCGCCCTTCAGCCCTTCGCGGACGTACAGGACCGACTGCGGCTGAAGCCCGTCGTTGCGGCTGTAGAAATAGCGCGTCCCGGCCTTGGTCGGCAGACCGAAGCGTTCGTAATTATAAAGCTCGGTCATCCGCTTCTTGAAGGTGTCGCGCCCGGGCAGCGTGTCCAGATAGGCGTCGGTCACCTTGTTCTGCGCCGCAACCCAGTCGGCGACCTTCGGATTGACGCGCACATCGTCCTCGAGCCAGCGATAGGGATCGGCGACGTTCACCCCGAACTGGGGATCGACCGTGTCGCCGCGTGCCGTGTCGGGATAGGCGAGGGCCTTGGCCGTCGCAGAGGTCGCCGCGGCATCGGCCGCCTGTGCCGCACCCGGAAGCATCGTCAGGGCAACCAGCGCCAGCGGCGCGGACAGGGCTTTACGGGACATGGCAAGGCGATCCTCATTTTCTGTGGGGGAAATTATCGTGCGCCGGTATGTAAGCATCGGCAAGAAGCGGACAAGGGGATTTGATCTTCGTCAGGCGGACGCGAGCGATCCGCGATAGGCGACGATCAACCCGACGAGCGGCGCCGCGATTTCCACGTCGAACCGAAAGGCGCCATCGACCTCGGTTTCGAAGCTGGCGCCGTCGGGCATCAGCCAGCGCGGCATCGGGATGCCGAACGCCGACCAGCGGCGCGGGACGAGATGGAGGCGCCCGTCCTCGACTACGAGCGCCATGGCGAAGCATAGCGGACCAAAGCGTTCGACGAGCAGATAGTCGTTCCGCCCGGTGCCGCGCGACTGCAGCGAAGCAAAGCGCCTGCCACCGAAGTCGCGGGTCCAGCGCTCGCCATGTTTTTCGGGGGTGAAGACGACCGTCACCGGCACGCGGTCGGCGGCTTTGGGAAAGCCGACGATCGCGGCGGCCAGACGCGCGAGCAGACCCGTACCGCGGCGCACCTCGGCATGACCCTGCCATCGGCGTTCGGTTCCGCTGCCGTGAAGCAACCGGAGTTGCTGCGGTAGTGCGTCGAAGGCGGTTCCGAGGATTTGGCGATAGAGCGGGGCGCCTGGCTCCTCGCTGCGGAAGCCGGTGTGGATCGAGCGGCCGTCGAACAGCGCGTCATAATCGGCAAGGGTGAGCGCATCGACGCTCGACCGCGCGCCCGCCGCCGGCCGGTCGCCGGCCCGCAATTTGCGGACGATCGCCTCGATCGCCATCGATGGAATATAGGGTCCGTCATCGCCTTCGGCCAAAAGATGCCAGCTCCGCTCGACCATATTTCCTCCGTCGAGGCCGCGCGCGCGGATGAACATGCCGCCGCGATGCTCGCCGAAGCGCATGCGGTTGAGCACCGCATAAAAGAGGCGCGATAAGGGTTCGAGCGATGGCAGGTGAAAGAGCGCGCGGGCCTTGGCGAGCAGGTTCAGAATGCGGTGAAGGATTTCGGGCACCGGCCCAGCACCCATCCAGATATCGGTAAGCGCGGGGCGCGCGCGCGGGATGAGCTGGAGGTCGGGGACATCGACAAGCGAGAAATGGATGTTCCTCAGCGGCAAACGGCCGGGCACTGCGACGGTATAGCGCAGGCTCTCGGCGAGACCGATACCGTGGCCGTCCTTGCCGCCGCGCCGCAACTTTACCGGCGCGCCGGCATAGCCGACGACCGCGCGCATCACGTTGAGCCCGATGCCCGCAAAAGGCGAAGGTGCGATCCCGCCTTCGACGCTGCGGATGTCCATCGTCTTTGCCATCTCGCGCAGCACCGCGCCGGTGAGCGCGGGGAAGCTGCTGACGCCCGACAGGATAAAAATGCCTGCCGCTTTCGCCGCCGCATCGAAGCGGTCGATGCCGAAAACGAAATCGGCGCCGTCGGCAAGGTCGAGATAATCGACCTTCGCCGCGATGCATGCCTCAACCACTCGATAACCGTCGGCGCCATAGTCCTGAAACGGTCCCGATGCGTCGACGACGAGGTCGGGCCGGAGGTCGGCGAGCGCCGGGCCGATATCGCGCCGGTCGAGCAGATGCGGATGGACGCGCGCAACACCGCGATAAGCGGCGCAGAAACGTTCGGCACGGCCAAGATCACGACCACAGATGTAGAGATCGAGGCCCGGCATATCGGCGAGCAGTTCGGCGAGGCGACCGCCGAACACGCCATAGCCGCCGAGAATCAAAATCTTCATGCCAATATCCTGCTGCGATACTCCGGTGGCGCCACCCAACAGGTCGCGCGCTTTCCGAACAGGCGGTAGCGGTTGCGGGCGACCCACCGGTAAACCGGGTCGCGAAGAAATGCGGGAACGAGGCGGAAGGACGAAGCCAGCCGCCACGGCCAGCCGAGAACTTCGTAGATCGCCAGTACCGCATCGCTGTCGCGCCGGACGCGCGCGCCGTCTATCACCAGAATCGTCGTCGGATCGCTCGGGTCGAGGCCATGTTCGCGGCACAACAGCCCGCCCGCTTCGCCCTGGATCGACGCGAGGTGAAAGCGCGCGGCCTTGTCGTGCCGCAGCACGAACTGCGCATTGACCGAACATAGCACGCATTCGGCGTCGAACAGGATGATCGGTCCGTCAGGCATCGCGGAACAGCCCGTGCTGATTGAGCAACTCGCCAAGCAGCGGATGCGTGACCTTTAGGTCGAAGGCGAACCGGCCGCTGCCCAGATGCTGGTGCGTCACGACCGTGGTGCCGGGGGAGAGCCAGCGCGGAATGCGGAGCCGCACCGCTGCCGCCTGCCAGAAATAATGGTCGGAGGTGAAGATCAGCGCATCGGCCTCTGCCGTCACGGTGAGCGCCATGCCGAACCCCGCGCCGATATGCTCTTCGAGTCCCGATGGTCCCGCAAAACTCTTGACGCTGTGGATCACCTGCGGATGGCCGCGCACACGGCCATAAAGCCGCGTCCAGCATTGCCCACCGCTTTTGCGGTCTGCGCTGACCGCGACGGCGGCTGGTGCGGGGCCGCTTTCGCTCGTCGGCAGGGGCGCACCGAACAGGCGGCAGAGTTGCGCGAGCAGCCACCCCGCGCGAGACAGGCGCGTCCACACAATTTCCCCGCGATAGGTGGCAACCGCCGTTCCGGAGAGGGGCTTGGCGAAGCGGCGACGGACGTCTTCGGGAAGCGCGTCCCAAGCGGCGCGCGCGACAAGGCGGCGGAAGCGATCGTCGGTGGTCGCATCGTCGCTTTCGTGCGCGGGAATGCCCTCGGTGTCGGCTACGCGCTTTGCTACGCCCCGCATCATTGACCTCCTATCCGGCGTCCTTGCTCTTGCCCGGGCGCCAGTTGATCAGCTTCGTCACCCCGGCGCCGAGCTTGATCAGCCGCATCAGTGCGGGTTTGGGCACGTTCAGCATCTCGTCGTGCCAGCGACCCATCGTGGTGACGAAGTCGAGCATATCGGCGAGGCGTGCCTTGGCCTCGCCGCTCAATTGCGGATCGCCTGCCGCGCGCGCGACACATGCCTTCAATGCCGCCTCGGCGGGATCGATCTCGCGGGCCTTGCGACCTGCGGCGATCCGCGTGACCATTTCCCATATGTCCTTTTCGGCGGTGAAATGGTCGCGCCGGTCGCCGAGCAAGGGGACTCGTTCGATCAGCCGCCAGCCGAGCAGCTCCTTGATCGAATTGGACACGTTCGAACGTGCAAGCCCGAGCATCTCTGCGATGTCTTCGGCAGGGAGCGGATGGTCGGAAATGAAGAGCAGCGCATGGATCTGCGCCACCGACCGGTTGACGCCCCACTGGCCGCCGAGATTGCCCCAATGGAGAATGAACTCGGTCGCGGCGGGTGACAGTTTCGATGTATGTTCGGTAATTTCTGTCATAACAGAAATATCGGATATAACGGATCCTGTGTCAATCGCCTCGATCATCTCGGAGGAGTCGCCTTTACGAGATGTTGATGATCGCGCGCTATCTTCGTCTCCGGGGAAGGCCGATGAAACGATTGATCATTCTGTCATTGCTGGCCGCGCCGACTGCGGCTCTGGCCTGTCCGCCGCTTAACGTGCACCCCAAAGCAGTTGCGCAACGCGAGGAGGATTTCCGGGCACAGGTAGGCGGTGCAAAGGCGATCGTTTATGCTGTGGTCGAGCGTTCGATCACGACGGCGAAGCAGGGTATCGGTACGCTTCGCATCCTGCATGTTTACAGAGGTGATATGGCAGTCGGCGAGCGCGTCGAAATGCGTTATGCCATCACCATTCCTCGGTGTCCGGCCTATGTCCCCAAGGATTACGTGTTTTCTCAGGATCGAGGCACATATGGTGTCGTGCTGATACCCGATGGCGTCCAAGGGGTGCCGCTTCCTTTTACCGGCTTTCAGGGCCGGACACGGGTAGACTACATGATCAGCCGCGGATTGATCGTGAGCGCACAAGGTGTCGCGCCATCGCCGTCGGATCCTGTTCCGCCTTATTTCCAGTGATGACGACAAAATGAAAAAGGGCGGCCATCCTTTCGGACGCCGCCCTTGATCCTGTGTCGCTGAAAGCGCGCTTATGCGGCTTCGACCTCGTCGTCATACTGTTCGACCGGGCCCGAATCCTGGCCCTTGGCATCGACGTCGCGATCGACGAATTCGATGACGGCCATCGGAGCCGCGTCCGAGGCGCGGATGCCGGCCTTGATGATGCGGGTGTAGCCGCCGTTGCGGTCCTTGTAACGTTCGGCGAGGACGTCGAACAGCTTCTTGAGCTGCGTGTCGTCGAGCAGGCGGCTGTTCGCGAGGCGGCGGTTGGCGAGGCCACCGCGCTTGGCGAGGGTCACCAGCTTTTCGACATAGGGACGCAGTTCCTTCGCCTTGGCGACGGTCGTCGTGATCTGCTCATGCTTGATGAGCGAAGCCGACATGTTGCGGAACAGGGCCGTGCGATGCGCGCTCGTGCGCTGAAGCTTCCGGCCACCCGATTTATGACGCATAATCCATTCCTTCGTTTGTCAGAGGGGCCGTTTAGCGGGTTCCCATCAAAGTAGTACTTTGATGGGGCCCTTCTGGTACCCCAAGCCAGGTCGATTGCGGGCCGACCCATTCCCGTTGGTGGCCCCGGCCGAAGCCGGGGCGCAAGATCAGCCGAGAAGTTCCTGTTCGAGCTTCTTGGCCATTTCCTCGATGTTTTCCGGCGGCCAGCCGGGGATGTCCATGCCGAGGCGCAGGCCCATTGACGACAGCACTTCCTTGATTTCGTTCAAGGACTTGCGGCCGAAGTTTGGCGTGCGAAGCATTTCGGCTTCGGTCTTCTGAACGAGATCACCGATATAGATGATGTTGTCGTTCTTGAGGCAGTTCGCCGAGCGGACCGACAGTTCGAGCTCGTCGACCTTCTTGAGAAGGAAGCGGTTGAGCTGATTGACGTCCGACTCGTCGGCGGTGGTCGATGGAGCCGCCATGCCGATCATGCCGCTGTCGTTCATCGCTTCTTCGAAGTGGACGAAGACCTGGAGCTGGTCCTGGAGGATGCGCGCGGCGTAAGCGACGGCGTCTTCCGGGGTCACCGTGCCGTCGGTTTCGACGGTCAGGTTCAGCTTGTCATAGTCCAGTTCCTGACCGATGCGGGCATTGTCGACCTTGTAGGCGACCTGACGCACGGGCGAGTAAAGCGAGTCGACCGGGATCAGGCCGATCGGCGCGTCGATCGGACGGTTTGCGGTCGCGGGAACATAGCCCTTGCCGGTGTCGGCAACGAGTTCCATGTTCAGCGTCGCACCATCGTCGAGGTGGCAGATGACGTGGTTCGGGTTCATCACCTTGATGTCTCCCGACACCATGATGTCGCCGGCCTTGACGGTCGCGGGACCGGTCGCCGAAAGCTGAAGACGCTTCGGGCCTTCGCCTTCCATCTTGAGCGCGATCTGCTTCACGTTGAGGACGATGTCGGTGACATCTTCACGCACGCCGGCGAGGCTCGAGAATTCGTGGAGCACGTTCTCGATCTTGATCGACGTGATAGCCGCACCCTGGAGCGACGAGAGCAATACGCGACGCAGCGCGTTGCCGAGCGTCAGGCCAAAGCCGCGCTCGAGCGGTTCGGCGACGAAGGTCGCCTTGCGCTTGCCGTCGCTGCCAGCCTTGATTTCCAGGTTGCTGGGCTTCTTCAATTCCTGCCAGTTCCGGATATTGACAGTCATAGACTTCCCTTTGCTTTGGGCGGGACGGGCAGGGGTCGGCTTGCCAGTCCAGCGAGGATTTTTGCGCGGACGGCGCCCCGATAGTGGGGCGCGTCCGAAAATGTCGTCAGACGCGGCGGCGCTTGGCCGGGCGGACGCCATTGTGCGGGATCGGCGTCACGTCGCGGATCGACGTGATGTGGAAACCGACCGCCTGCAGGGCGCGCAGAGCCGATTCACGGCCAGCGCCGGGGCCCTTGACTTCGACTTCGAGCGTGCGGACGCCATGTTCGGCGGCCTTCTTGCCCGCGTCTTCGGCGCAAACCTGCGCGGCATACGGGGTCGACTTGCGGCTTCCCTTGAAGCCCATCATGCCGGCGCTCGACCAGGCAATCGCATTGCCCTGTGCGTCGGTGATGGTGATCATCGTGTTGTTGAAGGTCGCGTTGACGTGGGCGACGCCCGACGAGATGTTCTTGCGTTCGCGCCGACGAAGGCGCTGCGGTTCACGAGCCATGATATAATCCTGTCCTAATCCTGAATGGCCGGTGGCGGGCGTTGGCCGCTGCCCCGGCTGGGGAAATAAGGAAGCGCGCCCGGATGGACGCGCTCAGACCTTATTTCTTCTTGCCGGCGATCGCCTTGGCCTTGCCCTTGCGGGTGCGCGCATTGGTGTGCGTGCGCTGGCCACGGACCGGAAGGCCCTTGCGATGACGCAGGCCGCGATAGCAGGCGAGGTCCATCAGGCGCTTGATGTTCATCGCCGTGTTGCGGCGAAGATCACCCTCGACCGTGTGGTCGGCGTCGAGCGTTTCACGGATCTGCAGGATTTCGGCATCCGAAAGATCCTGAACGCGGCGCGTGTGGTCGATGCCGAGCTTGTCGGCGATGTCGATCGCGCTCTTGCGGCCGATGCCGTGGATATAGGTGAGCGCGATGATCACGCGCTTGTTGGTGGGCAAGTTGACGCCCGCGATACGTGCCATTGGTAACTTTCTCCTGCTCCACAGGGCCGCAGGCAAACGGCCCCATCTCAAAGCGTCTGAATTTCCAACGCAAAAAACGGACCACGATGCGCATGCGAGCGCTTCGCCGTCCGGTCAGGCTGTCGGAATGCTCGCGCAGTTAGGGTGAGTCGCCCCGAAAGTCAAGCGAACTGCGGTGGATTGCGTGTCGGAACGGCTGGTCACGAATGCGATGTAAGTGCGACCGCGCGATCGCGCAAGCGGTCGACGACCGCCGCATGAATCCCCGGCGCGCAGGCGATGACGCCAAAGGCCTGCGCGCGAGGCGTATTGAACTTCAGCGCATCACCGAAGGCGTCGGTAACGGTCGCCCCCGCCTCACTTGCGATGAGCGCGGCGGCGGCGACGTCCCATTCGAATCCCCATCGCAACGTCGCGACGAGGTCGGCGCGGTCGTCGGCGACGAGCGCCATGCGGAGCGCGATGCTGTTCGGCTTGGTCACGACGACCAGATCGTTATCGACCTTTGGCAGCGCATCGGCTGGAACGCGCGATCCCGGAAACTGTGTGCGCTGGCTCGCGCGAAGGGTCTCGCCGTTGAGCAGTGCGCCCTGGCCCTTTTGCGCTACCCATAATTCGTCGAGCGCGGGCGCGTAGAGGATACCGAACTCGGGCGTGCCGTCGATCACCAGCGCGACCGACACGCACCAGCCGGGGCGGCCGCGAATGAAGTCGCGGGTTCCGTCGATCGGGTCGACGCACCACATCGCGCGGCACGACAGGCGAGCCTCATTGTCCGCGGTCTCTTCGGAGAGCCACCCAGCTTCGGGCGCCATCGCGCCGAGCACGGCCTTCAGCCGTGCATCGACCGCGAGATCGACGTCGCTAACGGGATTGTCGTGCGACTTGTTCCAGACATTGACCGCTTGCCCCTCGCCGCGCCAGCGCGCCATCGCCATGTCGCCGACTTCGCGCGTCGCAGCGATCGCGGCTTCGAGGTTGCGGCCGAGCATTGCCGTGGTCCTAGCTCGACGCGACGGTCATACCGTCGATGCGCAGCGTCGGCGCGTTGGTGCCGTGCCGGAATTCCAGATTGTTCGCAGGGATCAGCGCGGCGAACATATCGACCAGATTGCCGGCGATCGTGAATTCCGCGATCGGCCCGGCGAGCGCACCGTGACGGATCAGGAAGCCCGAGGCGCCGCGGCTGTAATCGCCGGTGACCGGGTTGACGCCGTGGCCTATTAGTTCGGTGATGTAGACGCCGACGGTGATGCCTTCCATCAGCGCCGCGGGCGTCGCGCTGCCTGCCGCGAGATGCAGGTTGCTGGCGCCGACGCCCGATGCGCCGCCGCCGCGGCTGGCGTGGCCAGTCGGGGTCAGGCCGAGCTGTTTGGCCGATGCGGTGTCGAGAAGCCAGCCGGTGATCTTGCCATCGGCAACGATGTCGCGTGCCGCGGTCGGCAGGCCCTCGCCGTCGAAAGCGCGGCTGCGCAGGCCGCGCAGACGGTGGGGTTCGTCGCGGATGACGATGCTGCTGTCGAACAGCATCTGGTCTTCCTTGCCGAGCAGGAAGCTCGTCCCGCGCGCGATCGCGGGTCCGGCGATCGCGCCGAGCAGGTGGCCGATGATGCCGCCGCTGATCCGCGGGTCGAGGATGACGGGAAGCTTGCCGTTCGGCGCCTTGCCGGGATTGAGGCGCGCGACCGCGCGGGTGCCGGCGCGCGCACCGATCTCGCCCGTGCTTTCGAGGTCGGAGAAATGATGTGCGCTGTGCCAGCCATAGTCGCGCTGCATGTTCGCGCCTTCGCCCGCGATGACGCTCGCCGACAGGCTGTGGCCGCTCGAACCATAGCCGCCCGCAAAGCCGTGGCTGGTCGCGAGCGCGAAGCGGGTACGGCTGTGGCTCGCGCTGCCGCCTTCGCTGTTGGTAACCCCCGCGACGGCGCGCGCGGCTTCCTCGACCGCCAGCGCGGCCTCGCGCAGTGCGGCGGGATCGGCTTCGCTTCCATCGTCGAGGTCGAAATCGGGAATTGGTCCCTTGGACAGCAGCTCTTCGGGGGCGAGGCCGGCATAGGGATCCTCGGGCGCCTCGCGCGCCATCGCGACGCAGCGTTCGACCAGCTTGGCGAGTTCGCCCGCGTCCATGTCGGCAGTCGACACGCTCGCGCTGCGCTGGCCGACGAAGACGCGGAGCGAAATATCCTGCCCCTCCGACCGCTCGACATCCTCGAGCGCGCCAAGCCGCATCGAGACCGAGGTCGCGGCATTGCAATAATAGAGCGCGTCGGCGGCATCGGCGCCAGCCTTGGTCGCGGCGTCGCACAGCATCTGCGCGCGGTCGAGGGCTTCGGAAACGGTCAGCATCCCCGCGCCCTATACGGCACGCGGGTCAGCGTCAAACCCGGCCAGGACGGCTTACTTGATGATCGCGGCGATCGCGTCGGTTGCGACGGTGGCGCTGCTGATCCACAGGAAGGGCAGCGTCAGCGCGGCGACCCACAGGCGGCGGACGTCGCGGCGGAAGCGGGCATGAAGACCCCAGCTGGCGAGCGCCTGGCGGCTGAGCTTATACCAATGCCGTTCGGTCGAGCGCGCGACGGGAAGCGCCAGCGCGAGCAACATGATCAGCGCGACGACGATGAAGGCCGACGGCGCTCCCGCGGCGACCGCGCCCATCACGAGCCAGATCTGAAGGGCGGCAAAAGCGAGGAGGGCGGCAGCGGCATGCCATGTCATCCGGCGACCAAGACTCCGTGCCGGCGGCACGCTGACGGTCGTGCGCCTCCACAGGCGCGGTCCAAATGTTGATGCCATGTTACAGCCCCCTTAGGCTGGCGATTCCCAGAACCGCACGTTTTGCCCCAAAAATTCCCAAGTCAAGACACTCTGCCAGCGATTCGTTAATTTTTGCACTCGGTTCGGCGCGGATTCGCAACTGAATCGCGCTAGGCCGCAAAAATGCTGCAATTTTGGCAGGATGTGCCGCCTTTTGGAGGCGGAAAAAGGGGTTTTCGGAAGGGAGGCGGATTAGTGCTTCGGCGGGGTCGGAAGCGGCTGTGCGTCCGCCTCGTCGGGTGCGGTCGGCGCGGGGGCCTGGCCGCTGGCCTGACGTTCGAGTTCTTCTGCCGCCTTCTGCCGTTCGGCGAGTGCGCGTTCCTCGGCGACGACGGCGGCCTCGACTTCGTCCGCCGCAGCGTCGATGCCGGCGATGCGCTTCGCGCGTTCGTCGGCGATCATCGCCTGCCAGTCGGTCTTGTTCGCGGCCTGACGTTCGGCCTTCGCACCCGCGACCAGCGCCTGCGTACAGCCGGTAAAGCCACCGAGCCCGGTCGGCGAGCAACTGTCGGTGCCGAAGCGGCCGACGCGTTCGAGCGCGACGACCTTGTTCGCCCAGGCTTCGTTTCGCACGTCGAGGGGGTTGCCGCGCAGCATCTCGGGAACGCGATAGCGCTCGGTTTCGGGCAGGCGGTTACAGACGACGATCTCGTCGGGGCTCGACTGTTCGCATTTGTCATTGCCGTAAACGATGACCTGATTGATCTTTTCGGCATCGACCGTCTGCTGCTGGGCCGCGGCGGGCATGGCGGCGGCGCTGCCGGCGAGGATCAGCGCGAACAGGGGGAGGCGGGTCATCTCGATCATCCTTTGTCAATTTGGTGCGGCTTGGCACCGCGACCCTGCATCCGCCATGAACGGTGCGTGCGATAGTGTATCAGATACGTTTCGACAGCGCGATGGCTGCACGGCAACCCGCGCGGATAGCGAAGCTCAAGATCGGGTAGCCCGGCGCGCTTTCGGCGCCCGCCGCGAGTGCGGCTTCCTTATGCTCGAGTTCCTCGGCGCGGAAATCTTCGACCGCGGCGCTGAGTTCGGGGTCGCTGTCGCCGAGTTCGTCGAGCTGGTCGCTGTAATGGCGATCGATCTCGGTCTCGACCGCCGCGGTGCACGCCATTGCGGCGCGCGGGCCCATGGCGGCGGTCACGGCACCGAGGGCAAAACCCGCGACGTTCCAGAAGGGCTGTAGCGCGGTCGGGCGAACGCCGCGCTTGGCAATCATGTCGTCGAAGAATTTGCGGTGACGCTCTTCCTGCTCGGCCATATGCGCGATCTCGCGCGCCATCGGATGGCGGTCGCCCATCACCGCGAGCTGGCCGGCATAGATGCGCGTCGCGCCATATTCGCCCGCCTGGTCGACGCGGATCATCGATGCGTTTTTACCAGCTTTGCTCATGTCGCCGATGTGGTCTTCCGGCGCAGCAAGGTCAAGACGAACGCCGCCGCGCCGAGGGAGAAGATCGCGTTGAAACCCGCGAGCGACACGCCGAACAATGTCCATTGCGCGGTGTCGCAGCGGATCAGCGGCGCGTTCATAATCGCGTCGAGCGACACCGGGCCGGCGCCGCCGGTCGCGCAGGTCGTGATGCCTTCCCAAAAGCCATATTCGACCCCGGCGTGAAAGACGCCGATCGCGCCGCTGATGCCAATTGCGATCGCCGCGAGCAGGGTCAGCGTGCGCATCGCCTTGTCGTTCCGGCGAAGCAGCAGCGCGAGCAGCGCGAGCAGGATCGCCGCCTGATGCGGCCAGCGTTGCCAGTAACACATCTCGCACGGGTGGAGGCCGAAGCCATATTGCGACACCAGCGCGCCGCCATAGAGGAGCAGCGGCGCGAGGAACGCGACGACGGGCGCGGCGAGGCGCGAGTTCAGCATGTGCCGCGTCCTCTTAGTTGCGCGCGGTGGGCTTGGCGGGCTTCACCGGCGGCTTGCCGCTTTGCGCCATCCGCGGCGCCCCCGGGTTGATCCGCCCGATCGTCTGCAGCGCATAGTGAAGCTGGAAGTCCTCGATGCCCTTTTCCTTGAGCTCGGCAGCGGTCGCGGTGAAGCGCGGATCGGCCTTTTCGTCCTTTTCGAGCAGGCCGTTGTCGACCTTCTTTTCGTTGACGAGGTGACGGCGCAGGTCGCTTTCGCGGAACTTCGGCCGCGAGGCATAATCGGGATCCGAAATCTGCGGCACGCGGATGTCGGGTTCGATCCCGCCTTCCTGTACGCTGCGGCCCGACGGCGTATAGTAACGCGCGGTGGTCAGGCGCAGCGCCGTGGTGTCGGTCAGCGGCAGGACGGTCTGCACCGATCCCTTGCCGAAACTGCGTTCGCCCATCACGACCGCGCGGTGCTGGTCCTGCAGCGCGCCCGCGACGATCTCCGAAGCCGAAGCCGATCCCGAGTCGATCAGAACGACGACGGGCGCACCGCCAGCGAGATCGCCGGGTTCGGCGAAATAGCGTTCGATGTCGCCCTTTTTCCGTCCGCGCTGCGAGACGATCTCGCCGCGTTCGAGGAACAGGTCGCTGATCCCGACGGCCTCGTCGAGCAGCCCGCCCGGGTTCGAGCGCAGATCGAGGATCCAGCCGCGCGGTTTCTTGCCGAGCGATTTTTCCACCGCGAACATCGCGGCCTTGAGGTCGGTCGTCGCGTCGGCCGAGAAGCTGGTGACGGTGAGCACGCCGACGTCGCCGCTGACTTCCCATTTGACGGGCTTCAGGTCGATGATCTCGCGCGTCAGCGAAAGCTCCATCGGCTTGTCCTGCCCTTCGCGCACGACGGTGATGTCGATCTTGGTGCCGGGTTTACCGCGCATCTGTTCGACCGCTTCGTCGAGCGTCAGGCCGAAGATCAGTTCCTTGTTGATATGCGTGATATAGTCGCCGGCCTTGATCCCGGCCTTGTCCGCCGGGGTGTCGGCGGTCGGTGCGATCACCTTCACGACGCCGTCTTCCATCGTCACCGACAGGCCCAGCCCGCCATATTCGCCGTCGGTCTGGGTTCTGAGGTTCGAGAAACCGCGCGCGTCGAGATAGCCCGAATGCGGATCGAGGCTGGCGAGCATGCCGTTGATCGCGCCTTCGATCAGCTTCGAATCGTCGACCTGTTCGACATAGTTGGATTTGACCTCGAGATAGACGTCCATGAAGCGCGAAATTTCTTCCTGCGTCTTCGAATCGACGGTCGCCATCGCACCGGTCGCGAGCGGTACGAGCGCCAGCGTCGAAAGCGCGGCCGCGCCCTGCCACAAGGCGAAGCGGCGGCGAGGCGATGCAGGGGTTCCGGACGCGGTGGTCTTGGTCGATTCGGTCATGGGCGTCTTTCAGTCACGCGAGAGCAATCCCGCCTTATAATCCCCGGTACGCCATCCTCCTAAGCAAATCTGCGGGCGTCAAGCGTGGCATCCGTATGCGGCACGCCGGTCTAACGGGCGATTAACCGGGGGCGATCAGCCGATCATCGCGACGATATCGACCGGGCGTCCGGCGCGGCGCAGCTCGACGGTGATGCGGCTGTCGTCCGATCCCGCGCGACCGACCGGCGCCCCGGCGTCGAGCGTGTCGCCGACCCCGACCGAAAGCGCGATCATGCCGGTGAGCAACGAGACCCAGCCGCCGCCATGGTCGATGATGACGATCTTGCCATAGCCGCGATAATCGCCGGCAAAGCCGACGCGGCCGGGGGCGGGCGCGACGACCTGGCCGCCCGGGCGCGCCGCGATCGTCACCCCGCGCGACCGCACGCCGCTTTCATTGACCTCGCCCAGCCCCGCGACGATCCGCCCGACGACGGGCAGGCGATAGGCGCCCTGCGTCAGTTCGGCCTCGGCGGCGGCTGCGGGCGGGGCGGCGCTCATAACGCTACCCTCGGGATTGCGCGGGCGCGGCAGCGGCCCGGCGAGCTGGGCAAGCTCGGCGCGCACCGCGCTGTCGGCTTCGAGGCTGTCCATCAGATCGACGATATCGCGCGCTTTCTCACCGAGCCCCAATGCGCGGTCGGCCTCGAGCTGCGCGCTGCTCATCAATTCGCGCGAGCGCAGCCGGCCCTCATTCTCGAGTCGCGTCAGCGCGTCGCGCCGTGCTGCGAGTTGTGTCTTGCTCGTCGAAAGCGCCCGCAGCGCCACCGCCTGTTGCTGCCGCATCGTCTGCAGCGCGGCGAGTTCGCGTCGCGCCCCGGCGGTACGGCGCTCGATCACCGGCATGGCGGCGTCGATCACCGCGCGCGCATGCACCATGTCGGTCAGCGATCCCGGCTGCGCGAGCACGCTGACCGGCGGCTGGCGGCTCAATTGCTGGAGCGAGGCGGCAAGTTCGAGCAAAGGCTGCTGCTGCTGCGCAAGCCGTGCGCGCTGCGCCGAGAGGCGGCGCGTGACGAGCGCGACGCGCGCTTCGCCGGCGCTGATGTCGGCTTCGGCCGACTGGATGCGCGCCGCGAGCGCTGCGCTGCGTTTCTTGAGCCGGTCGGCCTCGCTGACTGCGGCCACCGCCTGTTTTTCGAGCAGCGCGCTGCGCGCCATCGCCGCCGCCGATTGCTGCTTGGCGGCGAGTAACTGGCTGCGTTCGCGCGCGGCGATCGCCTGCGGATCGAAGATGTCGCTCTGCGCCAGCGCGAGCGCGCCGCCCGCAAAAACGGCCGCGATCGCGATGGCGGAAAGCGCGCGCCTCACTGGCGACCTTCGCGGTGATAGGGGTGGTTCGCGACGATGCTGGTCGCGCGCCACAATTGTTCGGCGAGCATCGCACGCGCCATCAGATGCGGCCAGGTCGCACGGCCAAAGGCGATGACCTTGTCGGCGCCCTCGCGTTCCTCGGGGGTGAAACCGTCGGCGGCGCCAAGGCAGAAGCGCGCTTCGCGCACGCCGCCGTCGCGCCATTTTTCGAGCAATTTGGCAAATTCGAGCGACGACATCTGGTCGCCGCCCTCGTCGAGCAGGATGGTACGGCTATTCTCTGCCGCGGCGGGCATGCGACCGCCCGTATCGGGAAGCTCCGAAATCTTCTGCGCCCAAGTCACGCGCTTCATATAGCGCTCGACCAGCTCGGCCTCGGGCCCGCGCCCGATGCGCCCGCGCGCGATGATGTGCAGCAACATATCCGCCGCCTAACCTTCAGGCGGCGGTCACGTCAATTCGCTGCTGCAACCGGGGGCGCGTCGCCGAACGACCACATGCGCTCGAGGTTGTAGAAGCTACGCACCTCGGGGCGGAACAGGTGGACGATGACGTCGCCCGCGTCGAGCAGCACCCAATCGGCGTTGGGCAAGCCTTCGACGCGAACCTGGCGGCCCGCTTCCTGCTTGATCCGCTGCGCCAGTTTCTCGGCAATCGCCGAGACATGGCGCGTCGACCGGCCGCTCGCAATCACCATATGATCGGCGATGCTGCTCTTGCCGGCAAGCGGGATGGAAATGGTTTCCTGGGCCTGATCCTCGTCCAGCTGGTGAAGGATCAGAGCGTGGAGCGCGTCCACATTGTCGTTGGCGGATGCGGCGCCCTTGGCGGCATCCTGGGTGGCGGAGATCAAATGCGTCCTTTCCTGTTCGAATCCACTAGCCGCGAATGCGTCAGCGGGTCGCGCAGCGCGCGGCCAGCATAGCGTTCGAACCAGCGGGGGTTGGCCTGCCGTATTGCAGTTGCGGATCGCACATCGGGCGAAAAACGCAGGAACACGAGGGCAGGCGGTCTCCAGTCCGTCCAGTGAAGTTTCTGGTCCGCGGGCCGGACGAAGCGCCGAAGCCAACCCATCGCCTGCGCGGCATGGGCCCGGCCATTATAGCCCGGACGCGCGATAACCGCAATCGGCATCAATCGCGCGATTTCCCGCCAGTCGCGCCATTCGGGCAGCTGGACCAGATTGTCGGCGCCCATGATCCAGATGAACTGCCGGTTCGGGTAGCGGCCGACGAGCTTTTTGAGCGTATCGATCGTGTAGCGCGTGCCGAGTTCGGCCTCGATCGCGGTCGCGCGAATCGGCGACCGCCGCGCGGCGCGTTGGGCGGAACCGAGGCGGGCGGGCAGCGAGGCCATGCCGGCCTTGGGCTTCAGCGGGTTGCCGGGCGAGACGAGCCACCAGAGCTCATCGAGCCCGAGCGCGTCGATCGCGTTCAAGCTGATCGCGCGGTGCCCGCCATGCGCGGGATTGAAGCTGCCGCCGAGGAGGCCGGTGGGGATTCGGCGCGTCAGGGCCGGACCTGTCCCGTGCCGCGCACCAGCCATTTATAGGTGGTCAGCCCTTCGAGCGCGACGGGGCCGCGCGCGTGGAGGCGGCCGGTGGCGATACCGATTTCGGCGCCGAGGCCGAATTCGCCGCCGTCGGCGAATTGCGTCGAGGCATTGTGCATGACGATCGCGCTGTCGACGCCGGTCAGGAAACGCTCGGCGGTCGCGGCGTCCTCGGTGACGATCGCGTCGGTGTGTCTGCTCGAATGCGTGTCGATATGCGCGAGCGCGCCGGCGAGGCCGTCGACCATGGCGATCGAGACGATCGCGTCGAGATATTCGGTGTCCCAATCGCCTGTCGATGCGGGGTCGACGTGCGGGCTGAGCGCCGCAACCGCCTTGTCGCCGCGCACTTCGCAGCCCGCCTTGACCAGCGCGTCGACGATGGCGAGCGGCGCGGGGTAGGCGCGGTCGATCAGGATCGTCTCGGTCGCGCCGCAGACGCCGGTGCGGCGCATCTTGGCGTTGACCGCCAGTTCGACGGCTTTCGCCGGATCGGCGGCGCCGTCGATATAAAGATGATTGATCCCGTCGAGGTGCGCGAGGACGGGGACGCGCGCCTCGTCCTGCACGCGTGCGACGAGACCCTTGCCGCCGCGCGGGATGATGATGTCGATCAGGCCCTGCGCGCGGAGCATCGCCCCGACCGCGGCGCGGTCCTGCGTCGGCACGAGTTGCACCGCGTCGGCGGGCAGTCCGGCCTCGACCAGCCCCGCAGCGAAGGCCGCGTGGATCTCACGGTTCGAATGCACCGCTTCGCTGCCGCCGCGCAGGATCACGGCATTGCCCGACATCAGCCCGAGCGCCGCGGCGTCGGCGGTCACATTCGGCCGGCTTTCATAGATGATGCCGACGACGCCGAGCGGCACGCGCACCCGGCTGAGCACGAGGCCGTTGGGGCGCCTCACACGGTCGATTTCGGCACCCGAGGGATCGGGCAGCGCCGCGACATCGTCGATCGCATCGGCGATCGCGGCGAGCCGCCCGTCGTCGAGCCGCAGCCGGTCGAGCATCGCACCCGACAGGCCGTTCTTTTGTCCGGCGGCCATATCTTCGGCATTGGCGGCGAGGATGTCGGCGGCACGCGCGCGGATTTGCGCCGCCGCCGCAACCAGTCCGGCCGCCTTGTCCGCCGTCGGCGCGAGCGCGAGCGCCTTCGATGCGATGCGCGCGCGCGCGCCCATGTCGGCGATCAGGGCGGCGGCGTCGCCGGGCATCGGCGGGGCGGTCAGGGCTTCGGCGTTCATGGCGCGGCCACTATCACGTTTTCCGTGACTCTCGAAAGCCCCGTTGCGCGCTGTCGCACGCGGCTTTAGGCAGGGCGCCATGAGCGGGGATATCGAAGGCATCGGGGCGGCGGTGACTGCCGGTTTGGCAGGGCATGCGGTCGAGCCGCGACACGGCGGCGCCGACCATGGTCATGCGCCGCTGCGCTGCCTCAATTGCGGTACGAGCCTTCAGGGCTCGCATTGCCACCATTGCGGGCAGCGCGCCGACGTACACCGCAGTTTCGGGGCGATCGGCCACGACCTGGTCCATGCGATCTTCCATTTCGAGGGCAAGATCTGGAACACATTGCCGCTGCTGTCGTGGCGCCCCGGCGACCTGACGCGGCGTTATATCCATGGCGAGCGCGCGCGCTTCATATCACCGCTCGCGCTGTTCCTGTTTGCGGTCTTCCTGACCTATGCGGTGCTCGCGATGGTGGGCAGCGGCGATTTCGGCAGAGGCTTGAACAACGGCATGGGTTTCGATGAAGCCGTCGCCGAACAAACGCGAACGACCGCGATCAAGGACAGCATGCAGGCCGAAGTCGACCGGATCGACGCCCAGCTTGTCAGAAAGAATCTGCCGGCCGATCAACGCCGCGAGTTGGAGGCCGAACGTGAGGTGCTTCAGAAAAGTGCCGACTATCTCGGCGTTGCGCGCAGCCGCAGCAAGACCGAGCGCGCAGCCGACCGCGCTGCAGGGCCGCCGGTCCTCGATAGCCCCGTCGCGCAGGTGCGGACGAGCGCCGATTTCATTTCGCAAAACAAGATCGATACCGGCGTCGCTTTTATCGATCACGGGCTGCAAAAGGCGTTCGCGAACCCGGCGCTCGTCCTCTATAAATTGCAGGCGAACGCCTATAAATTCGCCTGGGCGCTGATCCCGCTGTCGCTGCCTTTCATGTGGCTGCTCTTTCCGTTCAGCCGCCGCTTTCACACCTACGACCATTTCGTCTTCGTCACTTATTCGATCAGCTTCATGCTGCTCCTGTTCGTTGCGGTGCGACTGCTGAACCTGACGATCTTTGGCGATATCGCGACCTTCTTCGCGATGCTGTACGTGCCGTTTCACATGTATCGCCAGCTTCGCGGCGCTTATCGTTCGTCGCGATTCGGATCGCTCGTGCGCGCGGCGCTGCTTCTGTTTTTCAGCTTGTTTTCGGTTATCTGGTTCATGCTGCTGTTGTTGGCACTGGGGATCAGCGGATAGGCGCGAAGCTGTAACAAAGACCGGCCACAGACCCGGCGACGCGGGAGGATATGCGATGCATCAGC
Source organism: Sphingopyxis sp. YR583 (assembly GCF_900108295.1). Lineage (NCBI taxonomy): Bacteria > Pseudomonadati > Pseudomonadota > Alphaproteobacteria > Sphingomonadales > Sphingopyxidaceae > Sphingopyxis > Sphingopyxis sp. YR583. The sequence goes on from NZ_FNWK01000001.1 coordinate 2,430,715, forward strand.
TGTGGAACGAAATCGATCGCCGTTTGCTCATCAAGCTCGGCACAGCGGGCCTCGCCGCGCTGTCGCTGCCCGGTGCGGCGCGCGCGATGATGGCGCAGGGCTTTACCCATGGCGTCGCGAGCGGCGAACCCGGGCCACATTCGGTGCTGCTGTGGACGCGCTATGCGGCGGCGAACGATGTGACGCTGACCGCCGAAGTTTCAGAGCGCGAGGATTTTTCGAAGGTCGTGGCTGGCGGAAGCGTCGTCGCGACAGGCGAGCGCGACCATACCGCGAAGCTGGTCGTCGACGGGCTGAAGCCCGGCCGCTGGTATCATTACCGTTTCGTCGCTCCCGATGGCAGCAAGTCGGTGACCGGCCGCACGCGTACCTTGCCGCAGGGATCGACCAAGGCGTTCAATCTGGCGCTCTTTTCCTGCTCGAACATGCCGTTCGGCTGGTTCACCGCCTATGGCCATGCCGCGGCGCGCGGCGACATCGACCTCGTCGCGCATGTCGGCGACTATCTCTATGAATATAAGGTCGGCGACTATCCCTCGGCCAAGGACGCCCTTCCGGGGCGCGAGATCCAGCCCGCGCACGAGATCGTCGTGCTCGCCGACTATCGGCTGCGCTATGCCGCCTATCGCACCGATCCCGACCTGCAGAAGCTGCACCAGCTTTTTCCCATGATCGCGCAATGGGACGATCATGAATTCGCGAACGACGTCTGGAAGGGCGGTGCCGAAAATCACAATGAGGGCGAGGGCGAATGGTCCGCGCGCATGGCCGCTGCCGAGCGCGCCTATTACGAGTGGATGCCCGTCGCCGACAAGCGCTGGCGCCAATATCAGGTTGGCGATCTCGCGACGATCTTCCTTCCCGAAACGCGCGTGACGGCGCGCGATCGCCAGTTCGAGGTCGATGAGATTGTTGCTGGCGGCGGCGACGCCGCAGCGAAGCTCAAGACCTTCGCCGAAACCGGCTATCGCGACCCTGCGCGCCAGATGCTTGGCACCGAACAGGAAAAGTGGCTGTTCGACGGCTTCGCCGCGTCGACAAAAGCCGGAACGCGCTGGCAGGTCTGCGCGCAGCAGGTGGTGATGGGTACGCTGTTTACCCCGCCCGAAACGCGCGACTGGTTTGGCGGCGAACAGCCCGATTATGTCCGTCGCCGGGTCGAGGCGGGGCAACTCGCAGCCAAGGCCGGGCTGCCGCTCAACCTCGACGCGTGGGACGGATATCCCGCTGCGCGCAGCCGCCTGCTGGCCGCGGCGCAGCGCGCCGACGCCGATCTGGTCACGCTGACCGGCGACACGCACAACGCCTGGGCTTTCGACCTCGCCGAGGACGGCCGCCCGGCGGGGATCGAAATCGCCGGGCAGAGCGTGACCTCGCCCGGATATGAAAGCTATATTCGCGGCGTTTCCGATGAGGCGCGCGTCACCGCGCTCCGCCGCTCCTCGCCGCAGCTCAAATGGGCGAATACCGCCGATCGCGGCTATGTGACCGTGCAATTCTCGCCCGAGCGGGTGACGGCGAACTGGCATAGCGTCGAAACGATCCGCGCGCGTTCGCTGGCGTTGAAGGGCACGCACAGCATGACCGCGGAGCGCGGGCGGCGCGTTTATAACGCCGCCTGATCGCGGTCGCGGTCTCAGCTATAGGGCGGCGTATCCTCGAACTCGGCGAACCACGGGTAGTCGTCCGCGACGCTGACGGTGAAGTTGGCGGGTCGCTTTTCGAGGAAGCTCGACACGCCCTCGGCGGCATCGGCGCTGCGTCCGCGTGCGAAGATCACGCGGCTGTCCCAGCGGTGCGCGCTCATCGGATGCGGTGCGCCGAGCATCCGCCACAGCATGTGGCGGGTGAGCGCGACCGAGACCGGGGCGCTATGCTCGGTGAGTTCGCGCGCTTTGGCGATCGCGGCGTCGACGAGATCTCCGGGGGCGTGGACCGATTGCACGAGGCCCTTTTCATGCGCTTCGGCGGCATCGATCAGGCGGCCCGAATAGCACCAATCGACGGCATTCTGGATGCCGACAAGCCGCGGCAGGAACCAGCTCGACGCCGCCTCGGGGACGATGCCGCGACGCGCGAAGACGAAGCCGTAGCGTGCGGTCTCACTCGCGAGGCGTGCGTCCATCGACAGCGTCATCGTCGCGCCGATGCCGACCGCGGCGCCGTTGATCGCGCCCAGGACCGGTTTTTTGCAGTCGAAGATGCGCATCGACACGCGGCCGCCCGAATCGCGGATCAGCGGGTGCGACCAGTCGATCGTGCCATCTTCGGCGACCGGGCTCGCCGACATGCCGTCGGGCAGGATCGCCTGCTTGTCGGTACGCTTGTCATAATCGAAGGTCGCCGCGCCCTGACCGAGGTCGGCGCCGGCGCAATAGGCGCGGTCGCCCGATCCGGTGAAGATCACCGCGCGCACGCCGTCGTCCGCGTCGCATTCGTCGAGCGCGGCGACGATCTCCATCATCATTTCGGTGGTGAAGGCGTTCATCCGGTCGGGCCGGTGCAGCGTCAGCAGTGCGATGCCCTCGTGGCGGTCGAGGCGAATCTGGTCGAAGCTCATCCATCTCTCTCCTTGGTTTCCGGCGCAGCGTTGCAAGCGATGGCGTCCAAAGCAAGCACTTTACGTAAACGTAAGGCAAAGGGTGTCATGGCGGGGATGACGCGCCCGACCTTTGTCGCTATAGGCGCCCCATCGCCCCGGCGGCGCGCCTCCTGCTGAGTCGCTTTGCCGGGGCCATTCATTTGGTTCCGACAGAAAGTTTGCGCCCATGTCCCGTCGCCGCCAGATTTACGAAGGCAAAGCGAAGATCCTCTATGAGGGCCCCGAACCGGGCACGCTGATCCAGTATTTCAAGGATGATGCGACCGCGTTCAACGCCCAGAAAAAGGGCACGATCAGCGGCAAGGGCGTGCTCAACAACCGGATTTCGGAGCATGTCTTCACGCTGCTCGGCAATATCGGCGTGCCCACCCATTTCATCCGCCGCCTCAACATGCGCGAGCAGCTGATCCGGCAGGTCGAGATTGTGCCGATCGAAGTGATCGTGCGCAACGTCGCCGCGGGCACGCTGTCGAAGCGCCTCGGCATCGAGGAAGGCACGCAGCTTCCCCGCACGCTGATCGAATATTGCTACAAGGACGACGCGCTCGGCGATCCGCTGGTGGCTGAAGAGCATATCGCCTGCTTCAACTGGTGCAGCCAGGACGAGCTTCACGACATCCAGGACATGGCGATCCGCATCAACGACTTCATGTCGGGCATGTTCGCCGCGGTCGGCATCCGCCTCGTCGACTTCAAGCTCGAATTCGGGCGGCTGTATGAAGGCGATTTCAGCCGCATCATCCTCGCCGACGAGATCAGCCCCGACGGCTGCCGTTTGTGGGACATGACGACGAACGAAAAGCTCGACAAGGACCGTTTCCGCCGCGACCTCGGCGGCGAAGTCGAAGCCTATCAGGAAGTCGCGCGCCGACTGGGCCTGCTGCCCGAGGGCAGCGAGAATGCGGTGCTCGACCTCGAAAGCCACCGGAAGAAAAAGGGCAGCTGATCCGGCGAAGGCCGGATGCCCTCATTACCGAACGTACGAACCCCGGCTTTCGCCGGGGTTCTTTTTTGCGTCAGATATTGATGCTGGTCGGGATCAGGCTCGGTTGCAGATAGGGATAGGGCTGCATCCGCTCGGCATTGCGCGCGACGATTTCCGCCTCGACGTCTTTGAGCGCCGCCTGAAACCACGCCAGCGGCCCTTCGGTGCCCGTGACGCGCGAATCCTGAAACCAGGCCGGATAGGGAAAGGCGTTGCTGCGATAGTCGCCGAGCGGGCGATAATGCACCGATCCCAGCAGTTCGAGCACGTTCAATTGTTCGAGCGCAAGCGCCATCGGCGGCATCATTGCGAGCCACCCCGTCTTGTCGTGTCCGCGCTGGCCGTTCGGGGCCGCCTGCCAGCCCGCGCCGGTGACGGCGGGGGCAAAGGCCATGATATCCTTTTGCGGGAAGTTGACCGCGGCATGCTGCGCGCTCGCGGTGAACATCACCATCGTACAGATTTCGGCAAGCTGCGCGCGCGTCGAGATCGTGCCGAAGCCTTTGATCTTGGCCTCGCCCGCGAGACACGTCGCCCAAGCAGTCAGCTCGGTGTCGGCGACGACATCGGCGTCATGCGCATAATATAGACCGACATATTGCCGCGCCCATTCGTGAATTGCGTCCCAGACGAGCAGGGCGTCGTCGCGATAGGGATAGTCGGCGAGGGCTGAATCGACATCGACGCCGCGCGCGGCAAAGTCGGCGCGCGGGATCTTGCCGTAGAAATCGAACGCGAGACGCGCATCGACCGCGGCGAGCTGGCTCGACGCGATCGTGCCCGCGAAAATATGGTCGATCGGACCGTTCGCCGCGATCAGCGAGGTTGCCGCCTGTTCGTTGATGAACAACGTGCCCTCGAAATGCGGGACGAGCAGCGCCCACACCGGATGCACCTCGGCCAGATGGCGGTGCGTCGCGACCGCGAAGGCTTCGATCACCAGATGGGTGCGCGCGAGATGCGCGAACAGCTCGTGATAATTGCCGTCGGCGACCTGCACGACGAACTTCGCCATCTCCCATCCCCATATCTTGTCGGCGACGGGCGAGGGGGTGAAAATCGCAAAGTCGATCGGATCCTGTCCGCACTGGATGGCGACGGGAACGAGCGACGAACCGCCCGGCGGCACGGCGAACAAGGCCATCGGCTGCCAGATATATTTTGCTTCGGTCCCATAGGTGCCGGGGTCGATCAGGGCGAGCGGGGCATAGTCGAGCATGAAGAGGCGTCCATCGGCGAGCGCGGCGCTCAGCGTATCGCCGTTCACCACCGCGCTATATTTCGCTGCGCTCAACGGGAAGTTGGCGGGCAGGGCGTCGCCCACCGCGGTGATCAACATGCAGTTCGGACCCTGTACGCGCAGGCGCGCGAACTCGCTGTCGTCCTGGAACATATAGCTGACGCCCGGAACGGGCAGCGTCGCGAACAGCGCGCGATAGGCTTCGATGCTGCGCACCGTCTTGCTGCCGAGACCGTCGGCATCCTCGACTTTCATCAGATCTTCGAGGCGGTCCTTATAACCCTTGAGCAAGGCGACATGCACATCGCGTTCGGCTGCGGCGACCGCATTCTCGACATCGCCCACGATGCGCTCAAAGATATTGCCGCCCGTGTGGACGCCATGCTCGGCCGCGATCTTTGCCGCCGATGCTTCGATCGCGTCGCATTCGACCAGGGCGGCCTCATATTCGGCGCGCGGGTTGGTCAGTTCGCCCTTGTCGACCCCGCCGAGCTTTACCGTCAGCGCGTTGCGCACGATGTCGAGCCCGACGCCGATCAGGATGACGAACCAGGCGATCGTCGGCTCGTCATTCTTTGGCACGCTGGTGGCGAGCGGGACGCCGGGCAGGGTCGGGACGTCGGTCGTCCATGTATAGACGGCCTGCGTCGCGGTGAGCTGTGCCGCGCGCGCCGCCTGCTGCGCCGGCGTATCATTCTGCGGAAGCGTCGGGTCGGCCGCGGGCATCGGCACGGTCGACGAAGCGGTGGGCGAAATCAGCGGCGACATCGGATAGGACATGGTGTGGCTCCCGTCGGGCACGAAAAATATGGCGGTCGCTATCGCCAAACATGGTTAATATTTCGCAAGCCACGCAATCGTGTGGAGCCGTTAGGTGAGTGATAAGACAGGTTTTCATTCCTTAACTTCTGTTTTACCCGGCATTGCTATCCCCCCTCCATGACGGGGGTCTATCACTGGCTGCGCACGCGCTTCTTTCCGCCGATTCCGGACGCGATTCGGGACGATGTCGCCTTGCTGCGCGCCAATCGCGTCGAAACGCTGACCCCGATGCTGTTCCTGATGCTGGCGGCGACGACGCCGACCGCCATCTATGCCGGGGTCGACACGGTTCACCCGATCGTCCGCATCGGTTTCCCGGTCACGCTCGCGATCGTCGGCCTGCTCGGCTTCGTCTTCCTGATCCACAACCGCGGCCGGCGGATGAGCCTCCGCCGCGCGCGGCGGATGATCAAGGAATCGATGTGGCTGTCGGGGACGACGGGCGCGATGTGCAGCGCATGGACGGTGATCAACTGGCTCGCCGCGCCGCCCGCGACGCACAGTTACTATGCGATGATCATGGCGATGGGCTCGCTGGCGACCGCTTATTGCCTGTCGTCGATCCGCCTTGCGACCTTCATCAACCTGCTCATCGGGCTGGTGCCGATCTCGTTCCTGATGCTGACCTCGGGCAACCCGCCCGAAATTGCGGCGGGAACAAGCCTCGTCGTCGCGACGATCTTCCTGCTCCGCATGATCCTGCAGCAGCACGACCAGTTGATCGACCTGCTCCAGCTCCAGCACCAGATGCGCGACCTCGCACACACCGATCCGCTCACCGGCCTCGCCAACCGCCGCGAGTTCGACATGCGGCTCGACGAGGAAATTGCGAAAGGCGATGCGGCAAACCCGTTCGCGATCGCGTTGCTCGACCTCAACGGCTTCAAGCCGATCAACGACCAGCACGGCCACGCCATCGGCGACGGTGTGTTGTGCGAGCTGGCCGAGCGCCTCCGCCGCGCGTGCGGCGACCATGCGGTCGTCGCGCGGCAGGGGGGCGATGAGTTCGCGATCCTCGTGCCCGCCGGTTCGATCCTGCTCAAAACCTCGCTCGCCGACCATGTTCTCGCCGCGCTTGCCGCGCCTTATCGCATCGGCGGCCGATCAATCGGTGTCGGCGCCGGCATCGGCACCGCGAACTGGCCCGAGCATGGCGACAGCGCGCGCAAATTGCTCGAAGTCGCCGACCGCGCGCTCTATGCGGCGAAAGCCGCCGATCGTGCGAAGACGTCGTCTGTCGAAAGCATCGGCCGGGTCGCGTAACAGGCGCTTGACCGCCCGAAGGGCGGTGGCCACATCTGGTGCATGACCAAATCCCTTGTCCGGCGCGCTTCGACCGCGCTGTCGCCCCTCGTCTTCCTCATCGCCAGCACCGCTCCCGCCTATGCGAAGGAAGCGCCTGTCAAAGCGGCGGTGCCGGTCGCAGCCAATCCGCAGAGCGAGGCGGCCAAGGCGTGGAACTTCGCGGCGAGCGACGTGTCGGTCGATCCGAACATCGTCTTCGGCGTGCTACCCAACGGGATGAAATATGCGCTGCTGAAAAACTCGACGCCGAAGGACAGCGTCGTGCTGCGCATGCGCTTCGCGGTCGGCAGCTTTGCCGAGGCCGAGGACCAGCGCGGGCTTGCCCATTTTCTCGAGCATATGGCGTTCAACGGATCGACCAATGTGCCCGAGGGTGAAATGATCAAGCTACTCGAACGCAAGGGGCTGGCATTCGGCGCCGACACCAACGCCTCGACCGGTTTCGACGAGACGGTCTACAAGCTCGACTTGCCCAATGCGTCGGACGACCTGATCGACACCGGGCTGATGCTGATGCGCGAGACGGGCGGCAATCTGACCATCGATCCCGCCGCGGTCGACCGCGAACGCGGGATCATCCTGTCCGAGCGGCGCGCGCGCGACACCTATCAGCTGCGCAACCTGATCGACCAGCTCGATTTCCAGATGCAGGGGATGAACGTCGCGAACCGCATCCCGGTCGGCACCGAAGAGGTGATCAAGACCGCCCCTGCGTCGCGCATCCGCGACCTTTACGACCGCTATTACCGTCCCGAGCGCGCGACGCTGGTGATGGTCGGCGATTTCGATCCCGCGACGGTCGAGGCGAAGATCAAGGCGCGCTTTGCCGACTGGAAGGGGCGCGGCCCCGCCGGTCCCGACCCCGATATCGGCAATGTCGATTATAAGCGCGCCGCCGCCGCGGACGATTTCATCGATCCCGCAATCCAGGATTCGGTGACGATTGCGAGCTTCAAACCCTGGGTCGACGAGTCCGACACCAAGGCGAAGCGCGCGCGCAAGCTCGCCGAAGATGTCGGCGAAGCGATCATCAGCCGCCGTCTTGCGAAGATCGCGCTGAACGAGGATTCGCCGATCCTGACCGGCTATTTCAGCGATGCCGAGGGCTGGAAGAAATTCGATCAGGTCACCATCGGCGCGGTCGCCAAGGAGGGCGCTTGGAAAGAGGCGCTCGCGCTCGTCGAGCAGGAACAGCGCCGTGCCGTCGAGCATGGCTTCACGCAGGCCGAAGTCGACGAGCAGGTCGCGAACCGCCGCACCGCGCTCAAAAATGCCGTCGCGGGGGTCACGACGCGGCGCAGCGACGGTCTGGCCGACACGCTGATCGCGGCGGCCGATGGGGATTTCGTCTTCGTTCGCCCCGAAACCTCGCAGATTTTGTTCGAGGCGACCGCGCCTTCGCTGACCGCGGCGGCGGTCAGCGCGGCCTTTCGCAAACGGATGGAAGGGCTGAGCGCGCCGCTCGCGCGCGTCTCGGCGAAAAAACCGATCGAGGGCGGTACGGCCGCGATCCTCGCCGATCTACAGGCGTCGACAACGGTCGCGGTCGCCGCGCCGACCGAGGCGGCCAACGCCGCCTTCGCCTATGACAGTTTCGGCACGCCCGGGAAAATCGTCAGCGACGAACGCGTCGAGGATCTGGGCATCCGCCGCATCCGGTTCGCGAACAATGTGATGCTTAACATCAAGACGACCGATTTCCAGAAGGACAAGGTCATGCTGTCGCTGCGCGTCGACGGCGGCACTCTGCTCGCGACGCGCGACGATCCGACCAGGGTATCGCTCGCGGGCTCGCTGATGCTCGGCGGGCTCGAGGCGCACAGCCTCGACGATCTGCGCTCGATCCTTGCCGGCAAGACGATCAGCCCGGTGTTCGGCAACTCGACTGATGCCTTTGGCGGGTCGGCGCTGACCTCGCCCGAGGATTTCGCGTTGCAGGCCAAGCTGATGGCGGCGTACCTGACCCACCCCGGCTATCGCGCCGACGGACTCGCGCTGATCCGCCGCGTGTTGCCGCAGCAATATGCCGCGAACGACGCGACTCCGGCGGCGGTGCTCGGCCGCGACGTCGGCGGCATTCTCGCGAATGACGATCCGCGCGCGCAGACGCCGCCGCTCGAAAAGGTGATGGCGCTCGACTGGGCGCAACTGAAGCCCGTCATCGCCGACAGTTTCGCGCATGGCGCGATCGAGATCGGCGTCGTCGGCGATATCGGCGAACAGTCGGCTATCGACGCCATTGCCGCGACCTTTGGCGCGCTGCCCGAGCGGCGTGCGGCCTTCGATCCGCGCGTCGACGCGCGTGTTCGGCAATATGCGGCCGACCGCAGCGAACGCACGCTGATCCACAAGGGGCCTACCGAACAGGCGGAACTGCGCGTCTATTGGCCGGCGCGCGACGACAGCGACCTTGCCGAGGCGATGCAGCTCACCCTGTTGTCGCGCGTGATGCAACTGATGCTGACCGAGGAACTGCGCGAGAAGCTTGGCGAAAGCTATAGCCCCGGCGCGGCCGCGAGCCTGTCCGACGAGTTTCCGGGCTATGGTCACCTCTTTGCGGCGAGCAATGTCGATTACAAGGATCTGGCAACGACGCGCGCGGCGATCTTCGCGATCGCGGGAGAATTGCGCGACAAGCCCGTCGATCCCGACCTGCTCGACCGCGCGCGCAAGCCGCTGCTCGAAGCGATGGTGAAATCGCGGCGCGAGAACAGCTATTGGCTCAACTATGTTTCGGAAGCGGCGAGCCACGCCGATCGCCTCGACCGTAGCCGAAAGGGGATTGGCGAGGTCGAGGCGGCGACGCCGGCTGAGCTGCAGGCACTCGCGAAGCGCTATCTGGTCGATGACAAGGCGCTGGTGATCAAGGCGGTTAGCGACAAGGCGGGCAAATAACGGGCCGCGGGACGTGCCAGGCATGCAATGGAAGCCGGCGATAGCGCTCGTGGCCCTGATGTTGGCGCCGTTCGGCGCGTCGGTAGCCGCAAGGAGCCAGCCTGTAGAGGCGGCGCCGGCGGCCAGCGACGAGCAGGACGAAGCTTCGCGCGAAATCGAAACGCTCCGCGCGGTCGAAGTTACGCCGCTGGTGCCCGACGAGGCGCTGGACAAACGGCATGTCGGCAAATTGGTACGCTGGGCCGGCGCGATTTATGGCATCGACGGGCGCTGTCTGACGATCCTCTTCGCACGCAGCGGCGATCATGGCGAGCCGCGCTGGACCGCCGAACCGACCTATCAGGCGTTCGTCGCCTGCGGATCGGGCGGTTACGACCCCGAGCTTGTGCAGGCGCACACCAATGTCACGATCATCGGCCGGGTCACCGGCAAGCAATATATCGGGATGGGCGGCGGCGGGGCGGACGGCCCCGTGCTTCGTATCGAGAAACTATATCGCTGGTCGGATTGCCTGGCAGGCGACGACAGCCCGATATGCAAGCGGGGCTTTCTGGAGCCCGGGCCTGTCGAGGAAGAATGAGCGTTGGAAACGGCATTGCGCCACCCCGGTTCGATTGATCACAGCTGATCTGGAAGTAATGGCGGTTGGCGACCGATTGCGGACGTTCGGCCTCCTATACTTCGTCATTCCCGCGAAAGCGGGAACCCAGCGATAGGCCCGCCGACGGCCGCTCTAGGTTCCCGCTTTCGCGGGAATGACGAAGATAGAGATGGCAGCTCCCCACCCCAAAGCAGCCCCTTACGCATTCCGCGCCATCAGCCCGCCGTCGACGGGAATCACCGCGCCGGTGATGTAGCTCGCCGCGGGCAGCACGAGGCTGAGCGTCACATGCGCGACCTCTTCGGGTTCGCCATAGCGGCGGAGCGCGGTGCGGCGTTTCGCAAAAACGGCCTTGTCCTCCTCGGGCACCTTGTCGGTCATGCCGGTGCGGATCGGGCCGGGACAAATGCAGTTGACGGTGATGCCCTCTTTGCCAAGGTCGACCGCGAGGCCACGGGTCAGGCCGGTGACGCCGGTCTTGGCGGCGACATAGGGCGTATCGCCGGGGGTCGCGCCGAGCCCTTCGGTCGAGGCGATGTTGACGATGCGCGGCGCGTCGCTCTTGCGAAGGTAAGGCAGCGCGGCGCGGACCATGCGCTGGTGCGCGGTCAGCATCACCGCGAGCGCGCGGTGCCAGATCGCCTCATATTCATCCTCGGCGTCGAGCGGGGCGAAGCTGGAGACGCCGGCGTTGTTGATCAGGATATCGATGCCGCCGAGATGTTCGGCGATTGCGGTGACGGTGCGTTTGATCGCCTCACCGTCGGCGACGTCGAGCGCGAAGGCCTTGGCGCTCGGTCCGGCTTCATCAGCCACGGCTTGGCAGGCGGTGAGGTCGAGATCGGTGACCGCTACCTTCGCGCCTTCGCTGGCAAGGAGCAGCGCGGTCGCGCGGCCCATGCCGCTCGCGGCACCGGTGACGATCGCGACGCGGCCGGCGATGGAGCGCGAACGGTCCGGCGCCGCGCTCAACGGAAGGGCGGTTCGTTGAAGGCGCGGAGTTTGCGGCTGTGGAGCTTGGCGCCCTCGTCGCGCATCGTCTCGCACGCGCGGATGCCGATCTGGAGGTGCGCGGCGATCGCTTCCTCGTAAAAGCGGTTCGCCTGTCCGGGCAGCTTGAGTTCGCCGTGGAGCGGCTTGTCGCTGACGCAGAGCAAGGTGCCGTAGGGCACGCGGAAGCGGTAGCCCTGCGCCGAGATCGTTGCGCTTTCCATGTCGATGCCGATTGCGCGCGACTGCGAGAAGCGCAGCGCGCTGTCGGTGTAGCGCAGTTCCCAGTTGCGGTCGTCGGTGGTGACGACCGTGCCGGTGCGCATGCGTTTCTTGAGGTCGGCGCCGGTCGCGCCCGAGACCGCCTCGGCGGCGCTTGCCAATGCCTGTTGCACTTCAGCGATCGGCGGGATCGGAATGGCGACCGGCAGCACCGCGTCGAGGATATGATCGTCGCGCAGATACGCGTGGGCGAGGACATAGTCGCCGATGCGCTGGCTGGGGCGGAGCCCGCCGCAGTGGCCGATCATCAGCCATGCCTCGGGACGCAGCACCGCGAGATGGTCGCAGATCGTCTTGGCGTTCGACGGGCCGACGCCGATGTTGACGAGCGTGATGCCGCCGCCGTCGGGCGCGATCAGGTGATAGGCGGGCATCTGGTGCCGTCGCCACGCGCTGTCGGCGACGAGCGCGCTGGCGTTGACGCCGGGCTGGTCGACATAGAGGCCTGCGGCGCCTGCGAGTGCGGTGTAGCGGCCTTGTCCGACCTGCGCCCCCGCCCAGGCGACGAATTCGTCGACGTAGCGGTGATAGTTGGTGAACAGGATGTAGCGCTGGAAATGCTCGGGCGCGGTGCCGGTATAGTGGCGGAGGCGCGCGAGGCTGAAGTCGGTGCGCAGCGCGTCGAACAGCGCAAGCGGCTGCGACGCGGCGGGGTCGGCGCCGAACAGGCCGTCGGCAAGCTCGTCGCCGATGTCCGCGAGCTCGGTCGTCGGGAAGTGGCGCGCGAGTTCGAGCGGGGTGACGCCGCCCATGTCCGACCCGTCGCTGGCGTCGAGCACATAAGGGAAGGGGATCTGTTGCCCGGTGCGGGTGACTTCGAGCGTGATGTCATAATGCTCCGCGAGCAGGGTGAGCTGTTCGCGGAGATAGTCGGCGAACAGATCGGGGCGGGTCACTGTCGTGACGAAGGTGCCTGCGCGTTCGAATTGGCCGAAGGCGAGATTGTGCGCGGTCTGCCCCTCGCGTTGCTCGCCGGTGGTGGTGAGGCGGATCGCGGGATAGTCGAACAGTCCCTTCGCCGCGGCGTCGGCCGGCGGCAAAGTGCGGTCGCGGACATAGTCGGCGATGGCGGATTTGAGATTGGTGACCGAGGTGCGGAACTTGTCCTGAAGCTCGGCGATGATCCCTTCAACGAGGGCGGCGGGATCGGTGGTTTCTTGCGATGAGTTCACTGTCATCGCGACGCTGTTGCACGAAAATATGACAAAAGGGAAGAGGGGTGGCCCGGTGCCGGACCGCCCCCGATTTCCTTAAAGCTGTTCGAGCATATGGTCGGCGCTCGACACCTTGAATTCGCCGGGTGCTTCGACGTTGAGCTGTTCGACGACGCCGTCGTTGACGATCATCGAGAAGCGCTGGCCGCGCTTGCCCATGCCGAAGGCGGTGCCGTCCATGGTGAGCCCGACCGCGTCGGCGAAGGCGCCATTGCCGTCGGCGAGCATGGTGACGCTGTCGCCGGCGCTGGCGCTCTTGCCCCATGCGCCCATCACGAAGGCGTCGTTGACCGCGGTGCAGACGATTTCATCGACGCCCTTGGCCTTGAGTTCGCCGGCCTTGTCGACGAAGCCCGGCAGATGCTTGGCCGAACAGGTCGGGGTGAAGGCGCCGGGAACCGAGAAGAGCGCGACCTTGCGGCCCTTGAAATAGTCGGCGGTCGTCACCTGTTCGGGGCCGTTCTCGGTGACCTTTACGAAGGTCGCGTCGGGGAGCTTGTCTCCGGTCTGGATCGTCATGGTCGGCATCCTTTCACTCGAGGGGATATGGTGGCGGTGACATCGGGTGCGCGGGTCGCCAAGTCAAGCGCGGCGGGATGGTTGCGCGAAGGGCTGGACCGGGCCGCCGCAACGGGGCATGATGTCGCGTATGGACACAGACCCCACCTGGTTCACCGGCCAGCTGCTGCTTGCGCTGCCCGGAATCGGCGATCCCCGTTTCGAGCATTCGGTGATCGCGATGATCAGCCATGACGAAGAAGGCGCGATGGGCATCGGCATCGATGAACCGATCGACGGCATGACGGTCGGTGCGGTGCTCGACCAGCTTGAGATCGAGCATGATCGCCCGCTGGAGCAACCCGTGTTCCTTGGCGGGCCGGTCGAACCCTCGCGCGGCTTTGTCTTGCATAGCCGGGATTGGGGCGGCGAGGCCGCGGTGCAGGTCAGCGACCGCTGGATGGTGTCGAGCTCGCACGACATATTGCGCGCGATCGGCGAAGGGCGCGGGCCGTCGCGCTGGCTGGTCGCACTCGGTTATGCGGGCTGGTCGTCGGGGCAGCTCGAAGGCGAGATGGTTCGCCATGGCTGGCATGTGACGCCGGGCAGCGATGCCCTGTTGTTCGAAACGCCGCCCGCCGAACGGTGGCAGGCGGCGTTTGCCGAAGCGGGAGTGGACGCCCGCTTGCTTACGACGGAAGGCGGCGAGGCCTAACCTCGACTATCAGCGCGCCAGCGCGAGGAGCGGCTTGCCCTGATTGAGGTTCGCGAGCGCAGTGCGCGCCGCCCAGCGCGAGTCGACATAGTCGCCATTGGCCAGTTCGACATCGTAGCGGATCGGGCTGCCGATTGCATTGTCAAAGGCGGCGGCGGCTTCGGCGGTGCGACCCAGACGAGCGTAAGCGGTCCCGAGATTGATCAGGCGCGAGGGATCGCGCGCATCGAGCGTGGTGTCGCCCGTCAGCTTGTCGACCACCGCGCGGTTTTCGCCCGCCTTCAGTTCGGCAAAGGCAACCGGAAGCGTGTCCGAATCGGCCTGCGGTGCCGTGACGACGACGATCGATTGCGCCGCGGCGGGGCTCGAAATGGCCAGAGCGATCAGCGGCAGCAGAATTTTTTTCATCTTTCGTATCTCCCCGAAAACTTGAGCCGATTTTCTCGTGCAACGCAGGAAAAGTCAATATTTCCGGGGGTTTGTAACACTTTTGTCACAATCAGGAATTAAGCTGAACGCAAGGCGCATTATAAGTCAGGATTTTCAGAATCTTGGGCTTTGCGACTCCGTGTCACAATTGGGAGGCGCGGATTGTCACAATTGCGGCCTGCAAAAATTTTTTCACGAGCGACGTGCATTTTGCGCGCCGATTCGTTCGGCCGTTGTTCGGCGCCGGACGGTGTTTCGCATGCGATATAAAGAAAAGTTTATATTTGATCGCGAGCGGCGTTTCGGCTAGGGCGCGCAAGATAATTTCGTGGCCGCTCGCCTGCGGTCGTATTGCCAATATGGAGAATCCCCGTGGCCACTCTCGCCGCCGACGCCCGCGATTATGTCGTAGCCGACATCGCCCTCGCCGATTTCGGGCGCAAGGAAATCAACATCGCCGAAACCGAAATGCCGGGCCTGATGGCGCTGCGCGCCGAATATGGCGCGGCGCAGCCGCTGAAGGGCGCGCGCATCACCGGTTCGCTGCACATGACGATCCAGACCGCGGTGCTGATCGAGACGCTGACCGCGCTCGGCGCCGAAGTGCGCTGGGCGACGTGCAACATCTTCTCGACGCAGGACCATGCCGCCGCCGCGATCGCCGCGTCGGGCGTCCCCGTGTTCGCGGTGAAGGGCGAAAGCCTGGCCGATTATTGGGACTATGTCGGCCGCATCTTCGACTGGGGTGTGGAAGACGGCACGACCTGCAACCTGATCCTCGACGACGGCGGCGACGCCACGATGTTCGCGCTGTGGGGCGCGAAGCTCGAAGCCGGCGAAACGATGCCGGCCCCCGAGAATGAAGAAGAGATCGAGATGCAGCGCGCGCTGAAGGAGTTCGTTGCCGCGAACCCCGGCTACCTGACCAAGACCGTCAAGGCGATCAAGGGCGTGTCGGAAGAAACGACGACCGGCGTCCACCGCCTGTACCACATCGCCAAGAAGGGCGAGCTGCCCTTCCCCGCGATCAACGTCAACGACAGCGTCACCAAGTCGAAGTTCGACAATCTTTATGGCTGTAAAGAGTCGCTGGTCGACGCGATCCGTCGCGGCACCGATGTGATGCTCGCAGGCAAGGTCGCCACGGTGGCCGGCTTTGGTGACGTCGGCAAGGGCTCGGCCCAGTCGCTCCGCAACGGCGGCGCGCGTGTCCTCGTCACCGAAATCGACCCGATCTGCGCGCTGCAGGCGGCGATGGAAGGCTTCGAGGTCGTGTCGATGGACGAAGCCGTGAAGCGGTCGGACATCTTCGTCACCGCGACCGGCAACGCCGACGTTATCACCGCCGAACATATGGCGGGCATGAAGAATATGGCGATCGTCTGCAACATCGGTCACTTCGACAGCGAGATCCAGATCGCGGCGCTCGCGAACTACAAGTGGACCGAAGTGAAGCCGCAGGTCGACCTGGTCGAATTCCCCGACGGCAAGCAGATCATCATCCTGTCGAAGGGGCGCCTCGTGAACCTTGGCAACGCGACCGGCCACCCGTCGTTCGTGATGTCGGCGAGCTTCACCAACCAGACGCTCGCGCAGATCGAGCTGTGGACGCGCAGCGAGCAGTATAAGAACGATGTCTATGTCCTGCCCAAGCATCTCGACGAAAAGGTTGCGGCGCTGCACCTCGAAAAGCTGGGCGTGCATCTGTCGCAGCTGACGCAGAAGCAGGCCGACTATATCGGTGTTCCGGTCGAAGGCCCGTTCAAGCCCGATCATTACCGCTATTGATTTCTTCGCCTGACGGCGAAGACGACACCGGCCGAAACGGTCAGAAAACTGTGGACGGCGCGCCCATCGGATGATGCGGCGCGCCGATCCGTATGACATGCGATTGAAACATGACTCCATCGTCTTTAGGGCAGGCGATCATGCGCGCGGGATATCCGGACAAACATGGACCTGAAGCGGGATGAGCGGATCGCTTTCCCCGGAGCTGACGTTCGCCCTCGGTCTGTTCGCGGCGCTGTGGTTTATCGCCGGTGTGTGGGCGACGGTGCGCGGGATTGCGATGCAGCGGCGCTCGGCGTTCGTGGCGGGACAGGCCGAACGGCTCGCCAGCCTGGTCGAGGCGTCACCCCAGCTTCCCGTCATCGTGCGCGCCGACTGGCGGATCGAGGCGAGCGAACGGCTTGGGCGCTGGCTGGGACTGGACCGCGGACCCCGGAATTTCGACGAACTGCGCGGGTTGGGCAGCGGGCTCGATGCCGTCGGCCACGACGCGCTGCGGCAGGCGATCCTCGGCGCGCAGCGCGGTGCCAAGCCGTTTTCGCTGAGCCTGAAACCCGACGGAAGCAGCCGCACGATCATCGTCCATGGCGCCGCCGCGCCGCAGGCGGTCGGCGGACCCGGCGGCGTGCTGCTGTGGCTGAGCGATGCGACCGATGGGCAGCAGGCGCTGGCGCATGCACGCAGCGAGCGCGACGAGGCGATGGCGGCGTTCGAGGCGCTGTCGGGGCTGATCGAGGCGGCCCCCTTTCCGATGTGGTTCCGCGACACTGACCTCAACCTCGCCTTGGTGAACAACGCCTATGTCCGCGCGGTCGAAGCGAAGAGCGCGGTCGCGGTGATCGATGGCGGGATCGAGCTGTGCGAGACCGTTGCGGGCATCAGCGCCGCCGAAGCCGCCGACGAAGCGCGCATCGCGGGTTCGGCGCAAATGCGCACGATACCCGTGACCATCCAGGGCGAACGGCGGATCATGCGCGTCGTCGATGTGCCGTTGGCGCCCGAGGGGGCGCGCGTGATCGGCGTCGCCGGATATGCGATCGACATTCAGGAACTGGAAACCGAGCGCGGGGCGCATCGCCGCTTTGTCGATACCCAGCGCGAATTGCTCGATCGATTGTCGGCGGCGGTCGCGCAGTTCGGGCCCGATCAGGGGCTCAGTTTTGCCAATCTGCCGTTCCGCCGCCTGTTCGGGCTGGAGGCCGACGATGTCGCCGAGGCGCTGCCGTTCGCGCGATTGCTCGATGCCTGGCGCGAGAGCGGACGGACGCCCGAGGTGCGTAACTATCCCGAATGGCGTCAGGCGCATGTCGACTGGTTCGCTAAAGCCGAAGCGAGCGAAGAGGATTGGCTGCTGCGCGATGGCACGCATTTGCACGTCGTTGCGCAGCCCACACCCGATGGCGGGTTGCTGCTGATCGCCGAGGACAAGACCGAGCAGGTCCAATTGGCCGGGGCGCGAGACACGTTGCTGCGCGTGCGGACCGCGACGTTCGACAATCTGTTCGAGGCGGTGGCGGTCTTTGCACCCGACGGGCGACTGCATTTGTGGAACCAGCGTTTCCGTCGCCTGTGGGGTATCGACGAGCCGACGCTCGCGGCGCATCCGCGGGTCGATGCGTTGATGGGCGGGCTTGCCGACCGGCTTGCGAAACCGAACCAGATCAGTATCGTGCAGGAAGTCATCCGCGCCGCGACCCTCGAACGGCAGCAGCGCGTCGGCGAGGTTCGTTTCGCCGACGGGCGGCATTTCGATTTTGCGTCGATCCCGCTGCCCGACGGCAACGCGCTGCTCATCATGCTCGACATCACCGCGAGCCGGAAGATGGAGGGGGCGCTGCGCGAGCGCAACGAAGCGCTGGAGGCGGCCGACAAGTCGAAGACCGCCTTCCTGTCGCGGATGAGCTATGAACTGCGGACGCCGCTGACCTCGATCGGCGGTTTCGGCGAAATGTTGCAAGCCGGATATGCCGGCAAGCTCGGCGATCAGCAGCGCGCCTATATCGACGCGATCATGGATTCGGTCGCGGTGCTTTCGCGCCAGATCGACAATGTGCTTGACCTGGCGCAGGGCGAGGCGGGTACGCTGGCGATCGAGCGCGCGCCGGTCGAGATCGGCGTGCTGCTTAAAGCCGCGCTCGACGATGCCAAGGCCTTTGCCGATAGCGAGAAGGTCGAGCTTGTCGGCAATATTTCCGCGAACCTCGGGCAGATCGATGGCGATGCGCCGCGTTTGTCGCGCCTGGTCGCCGGGCTGCTCGACAATGCGGTGCGCTTCACCGCGCCATTGCGAAAAAACGGCGGACGCGTGCTGTTGCATGCCGATGGCGATGCGCGCGGCGTCGATATCATCGTATCCGACAATGGCCCCGGCATGCCCGAGGCGGCCGTTGCGGTCGCCAAGGGGCAACAGGCGGGCACGGCGACGGGGGGCATCGGCCTTGCGCTTGCGCGCCAGCTCGTCGCGGCACACGGCGGGACGATGGAAGTGGTCAGCGAGCAGGGACAGGGCACGCTCGTGCGGATCAGCCTTCCGCGCGGCGCATGACGGATTTTTCGATGCAATATGATCTGGTCGAAGCCGAGCGGATCGGTGCGGCGATCGGAGCGGCGCTGGCGGCGGGCGATGTCGTGCTGCTGTCGGGCGATCTTGGCGCGGGCAAGACGACGCTGGCGCGCGCGATGCTGAAGGCGCGCGGGCTTGTGGGCGAGGCGCCAAGCCCGACCTTTGCGATCGTCCAGCCTTATGCGCCGCCCGAGGTCGATTTGGCCGTGGCGCATGTCGATCTCTATCGCATCGAGGACGAAGACGAGCTGATCGAGCTCGGGCTCGACGATTATCTGTACGACGGCGCGCTGCTGATCGAATGGCCCGAGCGGTTGGGCGGCGACGTCTGGCCGGGGGCGCTGCGCTTGAGGATTTCGGGTGAGGGCGACGCGCGCGTCTTGACAGCCGATGTGCCTGCGGCTTGGGGAGCAAGATGGCCGTTCCGATGATTCCGCCCCCTCATGCGCCCGCCTTTCTCGCCGCGCACGGCTGGGGCGATGCCCAGATTTTGCCGCTCGCCGGCGATGCGTCGTTCCGCCGCTATTTCCGCGTCGTCGATGGCGACCGGCAGGCGGTGTTGATGGACGCGCCGCCGCCGCACGAAGACCCGCGGCCGTTCATCGCGGTCGCCGAATTTCTGTGCGAACAGGGGCTGACCGCGCCGACGATCCTCGCGCGCGATCTGGAGCGGGGCCTGTTGCTGATCGACGATTTCGGCGATGTGCGGCTGCGCGAAACGGTCGACGCGGCGCCGCATACCGAGGCTGACTATTATGCGGGCGTGACCGACCTGCTCGTCCATCTCCATGCGCGACCGCCGATGGCCGGGCTGCCCGTGCATGGCCTCGATCAATGGCTCGACGAGGTCATGCTGTTCAGCGACTGGTATTGCCCGGCGCTCGACATCGAGGTCGACCGCGATGCCTTCCGCGCCGCATGGGCCGAAGTGCTGACGCCGGTCGAAACCGACGGCCTGCCGCGTGTCACCGTGCTGCGCGACTATCACGCCGAAAATATCATGCTGGTGCGCGGCAAGGACGGCATCGCGCATTACGGCCTGCTCGATTTCCAGGACGCGCTGGTCGGACACCCGGCCTATGACCTCGCTTCGGTGCTCGAGGATGCGCGGCGCGACGTGAGCCCGGCGGTCGAGGCGGCGATGCTCGCGCGTTATCAGGCGGCCACCGGACAGGATATCGAGCGCGCCTATTGGGCGCTGGCGGCGCAGCGCAACACGCGCATCCTGGGCGTCTTCGTTCGCCTGTGGAAGCGCGACAACAAGCCGCATTACCGGAGTTTCCAGCCGCGGATGTGGGGGCTGCTCGAACGCGATCTGGCACATCCGGCGCTTGTCCCCGTTCGGCAATGGTTCGACGCCAATGTCCCCGCTTCGAAACGAGCGGAGGCCTGGTCGTGAGCGTGAAGATCGAAAGCGCGATGGTGATGGCGGCGGGCATCGGGAAGCGCATGCGCCCGCTGACCGCGACGCGTCCGAAGCCGCTGGTGCGCGTCGCGGGCAAGGCGCTGATCGACCACAGCCTCGACCGGATCGAGGCGGCGGGGGTCGAGCATGTCGTCGTCAACGTCCATTATCTCGCCGATGCACTCGAAGCGCATCTGGCGGCGCAAAAGCGCAGCTTCACGATCGCGGTTTCGGACGAGCGCGGGGAATTGCTCGAAACGGGTGGCGGGATGGTGAAGGCGCTGCCGCAACTGACCGGCGACCCGATTCTGATCGTCAACAGCGACAATATCTGGACCGACGGGCCCGAGGACAGCATCAAGCATCTCGCGCGCCATTGGGATGGCGAGCGGATGGACGCGCTGTTGCTGCTGATCCGGCAGGCGAGCGCCACGGGGCATGGCGGGCGCGGCGATTTTCATATGGATGGCGACGGCAAGCTGTCGCGCCGCAAGCCGGGACGGATCGCGCCTTTCGTCTATACGGGCATACAGCTCATTTCGCCGCGGCTGCTCGACGGTGCGCCCGAGGGGGCGTTTTCGACCAACATATTGTGGGATCGCGCGATCGCGGCGGGACGGCTGTACGGCCTGTCGCACATGGGCCAGTGGTTCGATGTCGGCACCCCGGCGAGCATCGCGCCGACCGAAGCCGCGCTGACGGATGGCTGACGCCAAACCGACCGTCTTTTCCATTCCGGTCCAGCGGGCCTTCGCCGATGCGCTCGCGGCGGGGTTGATCGACCGTTATGCCGATGGCGCGCTCGGGCTTGCACAGGGCTTGATCGTGCTGCCGAGCAACCGCGCGCGGAGTGCGGTGCAGTCGGCGTTCGTGCGCGCGGGCGCCGCCGGGCTGCTGATGCCGCGGCTTGCAGTGATCGGCGACGCCGACCTCGATGAAAGCGTTGCCCTCGCGCTCGATCCGATCGACGAGAGCGATGCGATTCCGCCCGCGATCGACGCGCTGAAGCGGCGGCTGATGCTCGCGGGGCTGATCGAAAAACATAATCCTGCCGGCGAAGATCCGATCACCGGCGCGGCCGCGTTCCAGCTCGCCGAGGGGCTGGGGCGGGTGATCGACCAGCTATATTATGAAGAGATCGCGCCCGCGCGGCTCGCCGATATCGAAAGCGCGCTCGGCGATCTTGCGGGGCATTGGCAGGCATCGTGGCGGCGGCTGTCGTTGCTCGTCGAAAAATGGCCGGCGATGCTCGTCTCGACCGGGCAGATCGACCGCGCCGACCGGCGCAACCGCCTGCTCGATCGGGTAACCCGCGGCTGGCGGCTGGCGCCGCCCGCGCGCTTCGTCGTCGCGGCCGGCGTTACCACCGCTGCGCCCGCGATCGCACGGTTGCTGCGAACGGTTGCCGATCTGGACGACGGCATGGTCGTGCTGCCGGGGCTCGACCTTGGCATGGCGGACGAGGAGTGGGAGGCGCTCGGGCCGGTGAAGGCCGATCCCGAAAAGCCCCACGAGCGCCCGCTCGAGACGCACCCGCAATATCATCTGAAGCTGCTGCTGGGGCGCATGGGCGTGTCGCGCGGCGAGGTGCAGGCGTGGGAAGCGGCGTCGACCTTCGACGGTCCCGAGGCGCGCGGCGCGTTCACTTCGCTGCTCTTCGCGCCCGCCGCCTATACCGCGCGGTGGCAGCAGGCGGGCGATCTGAGCCCCGGGATTTCGGGGATCCGCGCCGCTACCTTCGCCGACGACGGTCAGGAGGCGCAGGGAATCGCACTGATGATGCGCCATGCGCTGGAGACGCCGACGCGCACCGCGGCGCTGGTGACCCCCGATCGTGGGCTCGCCGAGCGTGTCGCGAGCGCGCTGCTGCGTTGGGGCATCGAGGTCGACGACAGCGCGGGGCGCCCGCTCGGCCAATTGCCGCCGGGCACGTTGTTGCTGTCGCTCGCGAACCTGGCTGCGCGCTTCGATCCGGTGCGGCTGCTCGCGGTGCTGGGCCATCCGCTCGTGCGCAAGGGCGACGGGCGGCTTGCGTGGCTCGATCGGGTGCGCCGGCTCGACCTGCTGCTGCGGGAGCCCGGGCTGACGCCGGGATGGGACGGCGTATCAACGCGTGTCGCGGCGCTGGCGGCGCGAAAGGAAGATGCGGCGGAATTTGCCGACTGGTGGACGGCAGTGGCCGACGGGCTCGGTACATTGCTCGCGCCGTTCGGCAATGGCGCGCCGGCTCCGCCCGGAACCTTGCTCGCGGCGCTGCAGGCGGCACTCGGCTGGTTGACCGGCGAGGCGGTGTGGGCCGGGCCGGCGGGGCGGCAGCTCGCCGACCTGTTCGATCGCTGGTCGCTGGCGCGCAGCGACGGCCCCGCGCTGATCGCGGCCGAGGATTTCCCCGCGATGCTGACGGACCTCATCGGCAGCGAAAATGTGCGGCCGCCCTATGGCGGGCATCCGCGATTATTCATCTGGGGTCTGCTCGAAGCACGGTTGCAGCGCGCCGACCTGATGATCCTGGGCGGGCTCGATGAAGGGCGCTGGCCGCAGGCGACGAACCCCGACGCCTGGTTGGCGCCGGGCATCCGCCGCCTGCTCGGGCTGCCCGCGCCAGAGCGGCAGCAGGGCGCGGCGGCGCATGATTTCGTGGGCGCGCTTGCAGCGCGCGAGGTCGTCGTGACGCGCGCGCAGCGGAGCGGTGGCGACCCTGCGGTCGCTTCGCGTTTCTGGCTGCGACTTGGCGCGCTCGCGGGCGACCTTCCCGAAGCCGAAATCGACGGGCAGCCGGTGACGGCGCTTGCCGCAATGCTGGATGTGCCGCCGGGCGCAAGCGAACCCGCCGCCAAACCGCATCCCGCGCCGCCCGCCGATGCCCGTCCCGATGCGATCAGCGTCACCGGAGTCGATCAGCTCGCGCGCGATCCCTTCGCCTTTTACGCCGCGAAGATCCTGCGGTTGTCCGAACTCGATCCGCTGAGCAGCGGGCCCGACGCCAAATGGTTCGGCACGCGCATTCACCGCCTGCTCGAGGATTGGCAGCGTGCGGGGATGACCGAAGCGGCGCTGGAAAAGGAACTGACGGCACTCGAAGCCGATCCTGCGCTCGACGCCCTCGCGCGCGCCTTCTGGTTGCCGCGCATCGTTCCGTCCTTGCGCTGGGCGGCGGAGACAGTGTGGGTGGCGCGCGACGAGCGCTGGCCGGTCGCGACCGAGGCGCGCGGCGCGGTGGTGACGGGCGGTATCCGCCTGCACGGTAAGGCCGACCGCGTTGACCGGATGGCCGACGGGGGCCTTGCGATCGTCGATTACAAAAGCGGCGCGGCGCCATCGGGCCGTGCGGCGGCGGAAGGGCTCGACAACCAGCTCGGTCTGCTGGGGTTGATTGCCGAAGCGGGGCAGGTCGAAGGGATCGACGCCGCGGCGGTCGGTGCGCTCGAATATTGGAGCCTCAAGCGCGACCGGGCGAAGGGCGCCGAGGGCAAGATATCGGCAACGCATGGCAGCCGCCGCGAACTCAAGACCGCGGAAGACGCGATCGCGCGCGCCGCCGACGCGCTCGCCGATCTCAGCACGCGCTTCCTGCTTGGTTCCGAACCCTTTACGCCGGGCGATCCGGGGTCGCGCTACAGCGATTTCGACCAGCTGATGCGCCGCGACGAATGGTTCGGGCGCGGCGACCGCGATTTGGGCGAGGGGGACGCGGCATGATCGATCCCGCCAAGCTTCTGAAGACGCTCGACGAGGGGCAGGCCGCCGCTGCGCATCCCGAGGATCATGTCTGGCTCGGCGCCTCCGCGGGGACGGGCAAGACGCAGGTGCTGTCGGCGCGCGTGCTGCGGCTGATGCTCGGCGGCGTGTCGCCCGAGGCGATTCTGTGCATCACCTTTACCAAGGCGGGCGCGGCCGAAATGGCGCACCGCATCCACGAGCGGCTGGCTTTGTGGGTGCGTGCGAATGATTTCGATCTGCGCGCCGATTTGCAGGCGCTCGGCGCCGATGTGCATCAGCCGGGCATTCTCGACCGCGCGCGGTCGCTGTTCGCGACTGTGATCGACAGCGCGTCCGGTGCGATCCGCGTCCAGACGATCCACGCCTTCTGCCAGACCCTGCTCGCGGGCTTTCCGCTCGAGGCGAAGATATTGCCGGGATTTCGTGCGCTCGAGGATAGTGAGGCGAGCGCATTGCAGCGCGACGTGCTGGGCAAGCTGCTCGCGAAGTCCGATGCCGACGGCGACGCGATGCGCGCCGTCGCGGCGATGCTGGCACGGCGCATGGGGCAGGATGCGGCCATCGCCTTTCTCGCGCGCTGCGCGAGCAGCTTTGGCGCGGTCCATATGCCGCGGCTGGCACCGAAGCGAGCCGATGTGCGCGATGCGCTCGGCCTGCCGCAAGGGGAAGCGCGAGACTGGCAGGCGGCAATGCTTGCCGGAGGTATGATCGCCGACGCCGATGTTGCCGACGTGGCGGCGAGCGGACGGGCGTGGGGAACGAAGACCGGCACGGCGCGCGCCGAACTGATGGGCGACTGGCTGGCGGCCGACGGCGCGGCGCGGACGGTGATGCTGGGCGCGTTGCTCGGCTGTTTCGTCACGGGAACGGGCGACATTCGCGCCGACTTCGCCAAGGAAAACGGGCGGATGAACGATTGCCTCGGCGCCGCATCGCGGATCGTCGCAGCAGCCCAGCCCTTGCTCGCCACCGCGATCGCGATGGGGGTTGCTGACGATCTGGCGGCGGCGTGGGATTTGGGGAGCCGGTTCGCCGAAGCCTATGCGCTCGCCAAGCGCGAGGCGGGGCTTGCCGATTTCGAAGATCTGATCAGTCTGGCAAGCGGCCTGCTGCATCAGGGCGATTTCGGCGAATGGGTGCGCTTCAAGCTCGACCAGCGCACCGACCATATTCTGGTCGATGAGGCGCAGGACACCAACGCGCGGCAATGGGCGATCATCCTGTCGCTCGCCGAGGAGTTTTTCGCCGGGCAGGGCGCGAAGGACGATCGCATCCGCACGATGTTCACCGTCGGCGACCGCAAACAGGCGATCTTCGGCTTTCAGGGGACCGAGCCGGCCGCTTTCGAGGCGGCGCGGCTGCGTTTTGGGCAGCGCGCCGAGGAAAGCGGACGGCCGTTCGAGGACGTCGACCTCGTCACCAATTACCGATCGAGCCCCGCGGTGCTCGACGTTGTCGACGCGTGGATTGCGGGCGATGCGGCGCAGCATATGGGGCTCGACAGCGACGAGCCGCCGCACTTTCCCGCCGATTTCCATCGCGACCGGCCGGGGCGCGTCGAGCTGTGGCAGCCGCTGCCGGTGGGCAAGGCGCTGGATGCCGACGCGGTGGAAGAAGACGTCGGCGAGGATGGCGACGATGCGCCCGCGCGCGACCCACTCGCCGCGGCGAACGACCCCGCGAGCCTGCGCCTGTCGCGCGCGATCGCGGACGAGGTGCAGGACTGGATCGCGAACGGCAAGGATGGGCGCAGCGTCGCGCCGGGCGACATCCTGATCCTCGTCCGTCGCCGCCGCGACCTTGCGGCGCGGATCGTTGCGCGGTTGCAATCGCTGCATGTCCCGGTTGCGGGGGTCGACCGCTTTGCACTGACCCAGCCGCTTGCCGTGCAGGATCTGCTCGCGGCGATGCGCTTTGCGGTGCAGCCGCTCGACGACCTCAATCTGGCCTCGCTGCTCGTCTCGCCGCTGTTCGGATGGGATCAGGAGCGTTTGTTCGGATTGGCCCATGCACGGTCCGGATCGCTGTGGGAGGCGCTACGCGCGCCGGGCGCCGATACGCCGGAGGAGACGCTGACGGGGCTGCGCGACCTGCTCGGCATGGCCGATTTCACCACGCCCTTCCGTTTCCTCGAGCGCATATTGTCGGGACCGATCGACGGGAGGCGCAAACTCTACCGCCGGCTGGGGCGCGAGGCGCGCGATCCGATCGACGAACTATTGTCGCAGGCGCTGGCGTTCGAGCGGCTGGAGGTGCCCTCGCTGCTCGGCTTCCTGACGCGGATCGACGCGAGCACCGCCGACATCAAGCGCCAGACCGAGGGACGGAGCGACGTGGTGCGCGTGATGACGGTCCACGGGTCGAAGGGGCTGCAAGCGCCGATCGTCATCCTCGCCGATGCGACCGACGATCCGCAGTCGAAGCGGACGAGCTTCGACCTGTCGCTGCGCCAGTGGGACAAATTGCCCGCGTTCGGGCTGGGCAAGGAGGAACGGCACGGCCCCGTCGCCGAGGCGCATGACGCGAAGCAGCGCGCCGAGCTGCAGGAACATTGGCGGCTGCTCTATGTCGCGATGACGCGCGCCGAGGAGTTGCTGGTCGTTACGGGCACCCGGAAATCCGACGAACTGCCCGCGAACAACTGGCATAGCGCGGTCGAGGCGGTGATGGCGGGCATGGGCGCCGAATGGCAGGACGCCGGGCCGCGCTGGGGACAGCGCCGCGTCCATGCGGTGCAGCCGAAGAAATGGGCGCGCCCGCCGAAGGACAAGGCGAAACAGGTAGCGCCCCCTGTCGCGATTCCCGGCTGGGCGCTGATGCCGGCGCCCGAGGAAGCGCGCCCGCCGCGGCCGCTCGCGCCATCGGCATTGGGCGCGGACGATGTCGCGACGCCGCCGCAGGGGGGCGAACGAACCGCAGCGGTCGAGCGGGGCCTGTTGCTGCACGCGCTGTTCGAGCGGCTGCCGCCCGTTTCGCCCGACCGTCGGCGTCCCGCGGCGTTGCATTGGCTTTCGGCGCAGGCGACGACGCTCGATGATGGCGCACGCATGGCGATGGTCGACGAGGTGCTGGCCGTGCTTGCCGATCCGGCGCACGCCGCCTTGTTCGGGCCGGGGAGCCTCGCCGAAGTTCCGCTATCGGCGGTCGTCGATGGCGTGGTCGTCGCGGGGATCGTCGACCGGCTGCTGGTGACCGAGGATGTAGTGACCGTGATCGATTACAAGACCGGGCGCCATGTGCCCGCGACCGTCGCGGAGGTCGCGCCCGCCTATCTGCGTCAGATGGCGGCATACCGCGATGCGCTTCGCGTGGTTTTCGCCGGAAAGCGGGTGGAGGCTGCGTTACTCTATACGGCGGCGCCCCGGCTGATCCTGCTCGGCAATGCCTTGCTCGACGCCTACAAGCCGGGCTTGCTCGCAACCAAGGCGAATTTGCCGGGTTCAACCCTTGAGCCCGACGCGCCGACGCCCTAGTTTGGGACCAACGATATTTCAGGAGTTCAGACTATGGGTACCAAAGCCATCACCGACGCGAGCTTTCAGTCGGACGTGCTCGACAGCGACACGCCGGTGCTCGTCGATTTCTGGGCCGAATGGTGCGGTCCGTGCAAGATGATCGGCCCGTCGCTCGAGGAAATCTCCGACGAACTCGCGGGCAAGGTCGTGATCGCCAAGATCAACATCGACGAAAATCCCGATGCGCCGGGCAAATATGGCGTGCGCGGCATTCCGACGATGATCCTGTTCAAAAATGGCGAGATCGCCGACACCAAGGTCGGCGCGGCGCCGAAGAGCGCGCTCAAGGGTTGGCTCGAAGGCGCGCTGTAAGCGAAGGCCCCGACGCCGGATAACCGGCGCCGGGGTTTGCTTTTTATCGGTCAGTCGCGCCAATAGTCATGGCGCCCGGAACCGTCGAAACCGGCCCGATGTCAGGCAGCAGTTGCGGAAACCTCTGCCCTGATCCGCACGGGCATGGATCCTTGCGGCCGAGTTTTTCGATGAGTTCCTTGTCGCCGTGGACGAAGCGGTGTCCCCGCTTGACCTGCGTTTCGGAAGGGTAACCCTTACGCCGTTTCGAGCTGGTCTCGAAAGCAGGGCAGGTCGGCGAAGTCTTTTTTGCGTACCATGACGGCCTCCTGTGGCTTGCGCGCTGTATTGCGCGCAGGCCCCGTAACAGGATGCTGTCAGCTCCGATAGTCGGCGTTGATGCTGATGTAACCGTGGGTGAGGTCGCAGGTCCACACGGTCGCGCGGCCTTCGCCAAGGCCGAGGTCGGCGCCAACGCGGATGTCCTGGCCCTTCAGATGCGCCGCGACCGGCGCTTCGTCATAGCCATCGACGGGCAGGCCGTCCTTCGCGACCCAATGGTCGCCGAAACGGATCGCGAGCCGGTCGCGGTCGGCGGGTTCGCCGGCCTTGCCCACCGCCATCACGACGCGGCCCCAATTGGCGTCTTCGCCCGCGATCGCGGTCTTGACCAGCGGCGAATTGGCGATGGCTAGCGCGACGCGCTTCGCGCTGTCGTCGCTGGTCGCACCGGTGACCTGAATTTCGATGAATTTCGACGCGCCTTCGCCGTCGCGCACCACTTGATGCGCAAGGTCGAGCGCGACTTCGCGGATCGCCGCGTAGAGCGCGTCGGCACCGGGATCGTCGCGGGTCGTGAGCGGCGTATTGCCCGCCTGTCCGGTCGCGAAGAGCAGCACCGTATCGCTGGTCGAAGTATCGCTGTCGACGGTGATGCTGTTGAAGCTGCCGCCCGTCGCCTCGCTCAGCATCTCCTGCAACAGCGCGGGTGCGACCGCGGCGTCGGTGAAGATATAGCCGAGCATCGTCGCCATGTCGGGGGCGATCATGCCCGATCCCTTGACCACGCCGGCGACCTGCACCGTCGTGCCGCCGACGATCGCGCTGGCGGCGGATCCCTTGGCGAAGGTGTCGGTTGTTCCGATCGTTTCGGCGACGGCTTCCCACGAGCAGGGCTGTGCGGTGAGCGCGGCCTCGACCCCGGCCCGCGCCTTGTCCTTGGGCAGCGGCACGCCGATGACGCCGGTCGAGCTGACGAAGACTTCGTTCGCGTCGCAGCCGAGGTGGCCCGCGACCTGTTGCATGATCTGTTCGACCGCCTCACGCCCGCGATAGCCGGTAAAGGCGTTGCTGTTGCCCGCGTTGACGATCAGCGCGCGGCCCTTGCCGCCCTTGACCTGCTCACGGCCGAGTTCGACCTCGGACGAGCAGCAGATATTGCGCGTGAAGACGCCCGCGACGGTCGTGCCGGGTGCAAGCTCGACATAGGTGAGGTCGCAGCGGTCCCAATTCTTGTAATGCGCGCGCGCGACGCGGCGCGTGACCCCGGCGATGTCGGGGAGGGCCGGAAATGAGTCGGGGGCGAGCGGTGAGCGGGTGGTCATCCCGCCCGCTTAACCGCTACGCCCCCGACGTCAATCAGGCTGTGGCGTAGATCAGGCCGGAATGCCGCTGATCGACTTTACTTCCATAAAGTCCTTGAGGCCGAACACGCCGCCTTCGCGGCCGTTGCCCGATGCCTTGTAACCGCCGAATGCCGCGCCCGGGCCGGGCCCCCATGCGTTGACGGCGACCATGCCGGCGCGCAGCTTCGGCGCGATTTCGGCTGCCTTGGCGGGATCGCCCGAAACCACCGCCGACAGGCCATATTCGGTGTCGTTGGCGATATCGACGGCTTCGTCGAGGTCGCCATAGGCCATGATCGTTGCGACGGGGCCGAAGATCTCTTCATTGGCGATGCGCATGTCGCGCGTCACGCCCGAGAAGACGGTCGGCTTGATATAATAGCCGCGGTTGACGTTCGAGGGCAGGCCGGTGCCGCCGGTCTCGAGCGTCGCGCCCTCGTCGATCGCCGACTGGATCAGCCCCTGAATCTTGTCATATTGTGCCTTGTTCACGACGGGGCCGATGTGGCCGCCCTCGGCCTGCGGGTCGCCGACCTGCGTGCCGTCGAACATTGCCTTGATGACGCCGACGGCTTCGGCCTCGCGGTCCTTCTGGACGAGGATGCGCGTCGGCGCGATGCAGCTCTGGCCGGTGTTGACGAGCACGCCCTGCACCGTCGGGGGCAGCACGGCGGCGAAATCGGCGTCGGGCAGGACGATGTTCGGCGACTTGCCGCCGAGTTCCTGATGGACGCGCTTGACGGTGTCGGCCGCCGCTTTGGCGACGAGGATGCCGGCGCGGGTCGAGCCGGTGAAGCTCACCATTTCGATGCCGGGGTGTGCGCTGATCGCGTTGCCGACGGTCGGGCCGTCGCCCTGCACGAGGTTGAAGACGCCGGCGGGAACGCCCGCGGCTTCGAGGATTTCGGCGAAGATCACCGCGTTGCCGGGGCATTCT
Source organism: Sphingopyxis sp. YR583 (assembly GCF_900108295.1). Lineage (NCBI taxonomy): Bacteria > Pseudomonadati > Pseudomonadota > Alphaproteobacteria > Sphingomonadales > Sphingopyxidaceae > Sphingopyxis > Sphingopyxis sp. YR583. Next base: position 2,461,137 of record NZ_FNWK01000001.1, read on the forward strand.
TCCGACGGCTTCAGCACCATCGTGTTGCCGGCGGCGAGCGCGGGGGCGACCTTCAGCGCGATCTGGTTGAGCGGCCAGTTCCAGGGGGTGATCATGCCGACGACGCCGATCGGTTCATAGGCGATCATGCCCGCGGCATATTTTTCGGTGAAGCTGAAGTCTTTCAGCGCGGCGATCGTGCCGAGGAAGCCGCCGATGCCGGCGCCGACCTGCGCGGTGCCCGCGAAGCTGACCGGCGCACCCATTTCCGAGGCCATCGATTTGGCGAGGTCGGGTGCGCGCTTCTTGTACTCTTCGACGATGCGGTTCAGCAGGTCGAGGCGCTCTTCGCGCGTCGTCTGCGAGAAGCTCTTGAAGGCTTCCTTCGCGGCGGCGACGGCGTCGTCGACGTCGGCGGCGGTCCCGAGCACGACGGTTGAGGCCGCCTCTTCGGTCGCTGGGTTGATGACGTCGTGGAGCTTGCCGCCCTTGCTGTCGACCCAGCGGCCGCCGATGTAATTCTGTTTGAGGTGCGTTTCGGTGCTCATCATTCTTCTCCCATCGGCGGTCAATTCCGTCTTGGATTGCTACCTAATCACTGTGCCCGATGAATCAAGCGCGGCCAACTGCCAAAGGCGGCAGTTTAACGTTTTTCAGCAGAAAGGCGTGACATCAATATGGCGGCGCGCGTCGCCTGGCGGGCGATGCTCGGGATATCGACGGCTTCGCCCGGCGCATGGTCGCCGGTGCTGTACGGCCCCAGTCCCGCAAGCCCGTCGACGTCGGCGGCGACGAAGCTGATGTCGCCCGCGCCGCGCTTGAGCGGATCGAGCGGCGCCATTTCGGCGAGCCCGAGGTCGCGGTTCACGCCGTTGAGTTTCGCGAGCAAGGCGCGGTTGCCGTCGGTCGGCGCCATCGAGGGATAGCCGCCGGGATCGAAGCTGAGTTTCGCATCGGTGCCGGGAGCGTGTTCGGCGACGATCGTTGCCATTTTTGCTTTCACCCGCTCGATCTGTTCGGGCGACAGCGCGCGGAGGTCGCCGCGCGCGACCGCAATCGGTGCGATGATATTGGTCTTGCCATTGACGGTGGCGCGGATGCCGCCGGCGTCGAGTTCGGCCTGCTGCCCGCCGGCGATCAGCCCGACGTTGAAGGTCAGGTTCTGCTCGGGAAGCTCGGTACGAAAACGCTGGATGATGCGCGTGAGTTCATAGATCGCACCGTCGCCCGCCGCGGCGCTGAAGATGCCCGAGCTGTGCGCGCTCTTGCCTGTCGCGGTGACCGTCCAGCTATCCGACGAACGGCGCGCGATCGATCCCATGTCGGCGCCATTGTCGCGGACGAGACCTTCGAAATCGAGCGCAACGTCGCTGCGTTTGCCGGCGGCTATCAGGTCGGCACGCGCCTTTTCGATCGGGGTGCCCGAATCCTCTTCGTCCCCGGTCATGTGGATTTCGATATTGGCGTCCTTGAGGGTGCCGGCGGCCTTCATCGCGCGCAGCGCCGCGACGATGACGACCATCCCGCCCTTGTCGTCGCCCGCACCGGGGCCTTCACCCATATCGCCCTTGCGGACGAATTTCTGAAAGGGTGAGTCGGGTTCGAACACCGTGTCGAGATGCGCGATGAGGAGCAGGCGCTTGGCATCGGATTTGCCGGTGTGCGTCGCGATCAGGTGCCCGGCGCGGCCGGTGTCGCGCATGTCTTTCCATTCGACCTTGAAGCCGAGCGGTTCGAGTTCGGCGCGCATCATCGCGCCGACCTTTTCGACGCCCTCTAGATTTTGCGAACCGCTGTTCTGGTTGACGAGCTTTTCGAGCAGGGCGAGGCTCCGCGCCTGCTCGGCGTCGACCGTCTTCGTCATTGCGCTTTCGGCTTTCGACAGCTTGGCCTGCACGGCCGGAGCGCACGCGAGCTGGAGGGCGACGAGAGCGGCAAAAGGCATTGATTTCATGGAGGGCTCCTCTGGGATCGCTTCCTTCTGCCTCGCCCCTCGATGGGCCGCAAGCGCTTAGCCCGGACGCACCATGAAAATGTCCCCGTTGATGCTGACAAGGAACAGATTGCCCGAACTGTCTTCACCGAAAGAGGCGATCGAGCTGACCGTGCCGGCGTCCGGCGCGAAATCCTCGTTCCGCCGCGCGAAGCGCGACGACGCGAGCGTCTGCCCGGGTACGAAGCTGGAGAAGGGCACCGACCAGATATTGCCCGACACGAAATCGGCGAAGACATATTGGCCGGCGAGCGATGTCACCGGACCGCGATAGACGTAGCCGCCCGTGATCGAATTGCCCTGTCGCGGACCGCTGCCATGGCCATATTCGGCGACGGGATCGGTAAGACCGCCCGGCGCGGTGCCGGTGTAGGGCTGCGTCCCTTCCTTGAAGCGCCAGCCGAAGTTGAGCCCGGACTGCGTCGTCGTGACAAGGTCGATCTCTTCGACCGCGCCCTGTCCGACATCGCCGATGATCAGTGACGTGCCCGAGAAGGAGGTGCGGAACGGATTGCGGAGGCCAATCGCATAAATATAGGGATCGCCGCCGCCGCCGATATAGGGATTGCCGGGGGCAGGCCTCAAGAAATCGCGGTCCGACGGAACCGAGGCCCCGGCATAGGGATCGGGCACGACGAATATGCGCAAGATCTTGCCGAGCTGCGAATTGGGGTTCTGGGCATTGTTGCCGGGGTCGCCCGCGCCGCCGCCGTCGCCCGTGCCGACATAGAGAAAGCCGTCGGGACCAAAGACCATCGAGCCGCCGTTATGATTGCTCGCTCCCGGATGCGGTATCGTCAGCCTCGCCAACACGCGCGGTGTTCCGGATAGGGTTCCATATTCACGAATTTCAATGTCGCCTGCGGCATTGGTGCAATAGATCATGAAGCGGTCGGAATTCGCCGGGTTGGGCAGCAGCGCCATGCTGAGCAACCCGCCCTCGCCGTCGGTCGACAGGTCGCCGACCGTGAAGAGCAACGTCTTGACGCCGGTCGAGGGGGTGAGCCGGTAAACGCGGCCGGCCTTTTCCAGCACATAGACGTCGTTGCTGCCTGGGATGCCAAGCACATAGGTGGGCTGGCTGAAGCCGGTGCCGACGCGCGCGACCGATATGCCCTCGCGACTGTTGGTGACGGTGATATTCACCGTTTGCGTCGCGCTGGCGCGCGCATCGCTGACACGTAGCTGCACGGTATAGACATTGTCGCCATTGGCATCGCCGGGCAGGTCGTAATCGGGGGCGTCGTTGAAGCGGAGCGCCCCTGCCGTGGTGATCGAGAAGCGGGCCGCGTCGGCGCCGCCATCGATCGCGAAGGTCAACGCATTGCCATCGGGATCGCTTGCGGTCGCCTGATAGGCGGCGGTCGTGTTTTCCGCGACGCTGGCGGTCTGGAGCGAGGTGAAGGTGGGTGGAGCGTTGGTAGCGGGCGGGGTTCCGCCGCTGCCACCGCCGCCGCATGAAGCCAGAGCCAAGGGAGTGAGGGCAAGTAAGACACGCATCCGCATAGAAAAACAGCCTTTTTCAGCCATAGCCCACCTTGGATGCAACCTGCCATTCGTTGCTGTGGACCGCAACCCCGCCGATTTACCAAATCTGCCGCGTGGCGCGAAAAAAGGAAAAGGGCGCCCGGTTCCCCCGAACCGGACGCCCTTCTACATGCCCCCAGTGGTCAGGCGCTGTAGTACATGTCGAATTCGACCGGGCTCGGCGTCTGTTCGAAGCGATAGACTTCGTCCCACTTCAGCTCGACATAGGCTTCGATCTGATCCTTGCTGAACACGTCGCCCTTGAGCAGGAAGTCGTGGTCGGCGAGCAGGCTGTCGAGCGCTTCGCGCAAGCTGCCGCAGACGGTCGGAACTTCGCTCAGTTCCTCGGGCGGCAGATCGTACAGATTCTTGTCCATCGCGTCGCCGGGGTGGATCTTGTTCTGGATGCCGTCGAGGCCCGCCATCAGCAGTGCCGAATAGCAGAGATAGGGGTTCGCCATCGCGTCGGGGAAACGGAACTCGACGCGCTTCGACTTCGCGCCAGCACCATAGGGGATGCGGCACGAGGCCGAACGGTTGCGGCTCGAGTAAGCGAGCAGCACCGGCGCTTCGAAGCCGGGGACGAGACGCTTGTAGCTGTTCGTCGTCGGGTTGGTGAAAGCATTGAGCGCCTTGGCATGCTTCACGACGCCGCCGATGAAATAGAGGCACATGTCGCTGAGGCCCGCATAGCCGTTGCCGGCGAAGAGCGGCTTGCCCTTTTCCCAGATCGAGATGTGGGTGTGCATGCCGCTGCCGTTGTCGTCCTTGATCGGCTTCGGCATGAAGGTCGCGGTCTTGCCATAGGCATGGGCGACCTGGTGCACGACATATTTGTAGATCTGCATGCGGTCGGCGGTTTCGGTCAGCGTGCCGAACGTGAGGCCGAGTTCGTGCTGCGCGGCGGCGACTTCATGGTGATGCTTGTCGCAGGGCAGGCCCATTTCGAGCATCGTCGAAACCATTTCGGCGCGGATGTCGACGGCGCTGTCGACCGGCGCGACAGGGAAATAGCCGCCCTTGGCGCGCGGACGGTGCGCGAGGTTGCCGCCTTCATAGCTGCGGCCGGTGTTCGTCGGCAGTTCGATATCGTCGATCTCGAAACCCGACTTGTTGTAGCCGGTTTCGAAACGGACGTCGTCGAACATGAAGAATTCGGCTTCGGGGCCGACATAGACGGTGTCGCCGACGCCGGTCGAGGCGACATAGGCCTCGGCGCGCTTCGCGGTCGTGCGCGGGTCGCGGGCATAGCCTTCGCCGGTCGACGGCTCGACGATGTCGCAGAAGATCACGAGCATCGGGGTGGCCGAGAAGGGGTCGTCATAAACGGCGTCGAGGTCGGGCTTCAGGATCATGTCCGACTCGTTGATCGCTTTCCAGCCTTCGATCGACGAACCGTCGAACATCAGGCCGTCTTCGAGTTCGTCCTCGCCGAGGATCGAGGCGACCATGGTCAGGTGCTGCCACTTGCCCTTGGGGTCGGTGAAGCGCAGGTCGACCCACTCGATGTCGTTTTCCTTGATCCGCGCGATGATATCCTTGGGCTTCGTAGCCATCGTCTATGCTTCCTTCTTGCGAAATGGTCCGGCGTGCCGGGGGTTGTCGGGTTTTCGAAAAATGCGAAAGATTAAAGCGCGTCCTCGTTGCGTTCGCCGGTGCGAATGCGGAGCGCGGTTTCGACCGGAATGACGAAGATCTTGCCATCGCCGATCCGGCCGGTCTGCGCGGCGGCGGCGATTGCCTCCACCACACGTTCGGCCATCGAATCTTCGACGATGACTTCGAGCTTCACCTTGGGCAGAAAGTCGACGACATATTCGGCGCCGCGGTACAGTTCGGTGTGACCCTTCTGCCGTCCGAACCCCTTGGCCTCGGTGACGGTGATCCCGCTGACACCCACTTCGTGCAGCGCTTCCTTCACTTCGTCGAGCTTGAACGGCTTGATGATCGCCTCAATCTTCTTCACGCTTTTCGTCCCCCTTTGGGCTGGCCGCCGCTCCTTGCGCGTCAAGCCGGATCAGGCGTGCCTGGTCCGGTCTGCCGTCGAGTCGGTGCGATGTCCCGCCATCTTGCACCAATCAAAAGCCGTGCCAATTGGCGAATCGCGCGCTTTCGGTAAGAAATTTGAAACGAAAGAACGCCGCTGCCCAAGGGGTGGGCAACGGCGTTCTCTAGCTGCCTAAATTTTGAGCAGTCAGCGTCCCATCGGGGCCGATGCGTCGGGCAGGTTCGCCTTGGTCCAGTTCGATCGCTCGATGACATAGGCGCGAATCGCCTCGGCATCTTGCGCGGTCAGCACATTGGCGAAGCTCACCATGCCGCGGTCTTTCAGCGCGCCGCCGATCACGACGCCCTTCCACGCATCGGCGTTGGCGAGTGTGCCCGAGACGCGAAGGTCAGGGGTAAAGCCGTTGCCGATCGCGCTGTCGCCATGACAGACGATGCAATAGCGCCCGAAATGCGCCTTGCCCGCCGCGACCTGCGTGGGCGATGCGGTCATCGGCGGCGGGTTCCATGCGAGCGCCGCCGAAGCAGGTGGGGCGGGGAGTTTCACGGTGCCGCCGATCTTCATGACGATCAGGCGCGGGATGTTCGGGATCTTGCGCGTCGCGCCGCCCGCAACCCCGGCGACGAGTGGGAAGGCGCCGCCCTTGCTCGTCTGGAAGGCGATATACTGGACGCCGCCGACGCGGAAGGTCGAGGGCGCGCTGACGATCCCCGACTGCATGTCGAGGTCGAGCAGTTGCTTGCCCGTATCGGCGGCATAGGCGCGGAAGCGGCCGAGGCTGGTGCCCTGGAAGACGAGATTGCCCGCAGTGGTCATCGTGCCGCCGTTCCATGCGGCGGGATGATCGACGCTCCACGCGACCTTGCCCGTGCGCGGATCGAAGGCGACGAGGCGGCCGGTGGTCGCGGCGATGGCGGCGCGGAACGCGGCCTTGTCGTCGGGCAGCATCGTCTTGTTGAGCGAGGTGCCGACGTTGAAGCCCAGCACCTTGCGCTTGTCGAGTTCGTCCATGTCGGCGAGATAGCCCTGCGGGATCTGCTGCGCGGGGATATAGACCAGGCCCGTCGCGGGGTTGTAGCTCATCGGATGCCAGTTGTGCGCGCCAAGCGCGCCGGGGATCGCGATGAAGGGCTTGCCGGTCTTGTAGAAGCGGGCCTCGGGATTTTCGATCGGGCGACCGGTGGCGAGATCATAGCCCGTCGCCCAGTTGATCCCGTCGACGAACGGCTTTGCGTCGATCAGCTTGCCGTTCGACCGGTCGATGGTGAAGAAAAAGCCGTTTTTCGGCGCGTGGTACAGCACTTTGACGGGTTTGCCGTTCACCGCCTGCTCGGCGAGGATGATCGGCTGGGTCGCGGTATAGTCCCACGTCTCCGCCGGGGTCTCCTGATAGTGCCACTTATATTTGCCGGTCGTCGCATCGAGCGCCACGACGGACGAGAGGAACCAGTTGTCGCCTTCGCCGTTCGAGCGCGTGCCGTGGTTCCACGGATTGCCGTTGCCGACGCCGAGATAGATCTGGTCGAGATCCTTGTCGTAGACGATCGCGTCCCACACGGTGCCGCCGCCGCCCGAGGTCTGCCACTCGCCCTTGTCGGACCAGGTCGCGTTGGCCTTGCTCGCGAAGATGTCGTCCGACGCTGCGCCATCCTTTTCCTTCTTCGGATTGGGCGCGGTGTAGAAGCGCCAGCGCTCCTTGCCGGTGTCGGCGTCATAGGCGGTGACATAGCCGCGCACGCCGAATTCGGCGCCGCCGTTGCCGATCAGCACCATGTCCTTCACGACGCGCGGGGCGCCGGTGATCGTGTAGGGTTTCGAGGTGTCGAAGGTCTGCGTCGACCACAATTCCTTGCCCGTCTTTTTGTCGAGCGCGATCAGGCGGCCGTCGAGCGCGCCGACAAAGACCTTGTCGCCCCACACCGCGACGCCGCGGTTGACGACGTCGCAGCAGGCCGAAACCGCGCGTTCGCCTGGAACCTTGGGATCGAATTTCCACAGCTCTTTGCCGGTCGCAGCATCCCATGCGCTGACCTTCGACCAGGCATGGGTTACATACATCACGCCGTCGACGACCACGGGGGTCGCTTCCTGCCCGCGCGCATCGTCGAGGTCGGCGGTCCAGGCGATGCCGAGCTCGCCCACATTCTTGTCGTTAATGTCGGTCAGCGGGCTGAAGCGTTGCTCGTCATAGCTGTAGCCGATGCCGGCCCAGTTATCGCCGTTGCCGCCGGTCTTGAGCAAGGTCTCGCTGGCCTTTTCGGCCTCGTCGAGCGATCCGCCGCCCGAGATACTGTCATTCTTCGACGCATTGCATGAAGCCAATGCCAAAGCAGCGCAGCCCAGCAGCGCGGCCGTAAAGACCCGTTTCGCCATCCCATTCTCTCCCGACGCCTATCGTTGACGTTAACGTCAAGACTGCGCGCGAAGACGCAGAGGTGCAAGCGGGAAAATGGGGGGAGCGGTGAGGGGCTCTCCCCGTCATCGCCCCGGACTTGATCCGGGGTCCACGAAGATCAGCGCGGCGCGGGAAATCATCGATCCCGGATCAAGTCCGGGATGACGAAATACAAACCGCGGTGTCGATCAGGCCCAAGGCGGCGCGTTCAGACCCTTGGGGCTGGCGGTGAAGATTTCGCAGCCGGTTTCGGTGATGCCGATGCTGTGTTCGAACTGCGCCGAGAGCGAGCGGTCGCGCGTCACCGCGGTCCAGCCGTCGGCGAGCATCTTCACCGCATATTTGCCGGTGTTGATCATCGGCTCGATCGTGAAGAACATGCCGGGGCGAAGTTCGGGACCGGTGCCGGGGCGGCCGGCGTGGACCACTTCGGGGGCGTCGTGGAACATCTGGCCGAGGCCGTGGCCGCAGAAATCGCGGACGACCGAATAGCGGTGGCGCTCGGCATGCTGCTGGATCGCGTGTGCGACGTCGCCCATGCGGTTGCCGGGCTTCGCCTGCTCGATTCCGAGCATCAGGCACTCGTAAGTGACTTCGACGAGGCGCTTCGCCTTGATCGGCACGTCGCCGACCAGATACATGCGGCTGGTGTCGCCGTGCCAGCCGTCGACGATGCTGGTGACGTCGATGTTGACGATATCGCCCTCGCGCACCGGCTTGTCGTCGGGAATCCCATGGCAGACGACATGGTTGATGCTGGTGCAGCAACTGTGCGTGAAGCCGCGGTAGCCCAATGTCGCGGGGATGCCGCCGCCATCGAGCATCATCGTGCGGACGAGGTCGTCGATCGCCGCCGTCGTCACGCCCGGCTGGACGAAGGGAACGAGCGCGTCGAGGATTTCGGCCGACAGGCGGCCGGCCTTGCGCATGCCGGCAAAGCCCGCCTCGTCGTGGAGCTTGATCGTGCCGTCGCGAACGCGGGCGGGGGCCGCAGCGTCGGCGGCGGTTACGGAGACATAGTCGTACATAAGAGCGATATAGGCGATGTGGCGCCAAATTGCGAGGGCAGTAAGCCCCTCCCGCTTGCGGGAGGGGTTTGGGGAGGGGCTGTAGCGTCGCCGAGCCCTCCCCGCTGCGGCTAGCGGGCAAGCCCGCAAGCCTCACTGCCCCTCCCGCAAGCGGGAGGGGAGCAGGTTGGTTATTCCGCGGCCTTCTCGGCCTTGCCCTTGGCTTTGCCCTTGCCGGCCTTTGGCGCGGCGGGGGTGATTTCGAAGGTGAGCGGATTGCCGACCTTGGCATCCTCGCCCGTCTTCATCTTCACCTTGACCTCGCCGCCATGGACCAGCTTGCCGAAGAGCAGTTCCTCGGCGAGCGGCTGCTTGATCTTTTCCTGGATCAGGCGGCCCATCGGACGCGCGCCATAGAGCTTGTCATAGCCCTTGCCGGTCAGCCATTCACGCGCCGCATCGTCGAGCTGGATGTGGACGTTGCGGTCGGCAAGCTGCAGTTCGAGCTGCAGGATGAACTTGTCGACGACGCGCGCGACCACTTCGGGCGGCAGATAGCCGAAGGGCACGATCGCATCGAGGCGGTTGCGGAATTCGGGGGTGAAGAGATTCTTCACCGCTTCCTCCTGCACATCCTCGCGCGTGAACGCACCGAAACCGATGCCCTCGCGCGCCATGTCGCTCGCGCCCGCATTGGTCGTCATGATCAGGATGACGTTGCGGAAGTCGACCGTCTTGCCGTGATGATCGGTCAGGCGGCCATGATCCATGACCTGCAACAAGATGTTGAACAGGTCGGGATGCGCCTTTTCGATTTCGTCGAGCAGCAGCACGCAATGCGGGTTCTGGTCGATCGCATCGGTGAGCAGGCCGCCCTGATCGTAACCGACATAGCCCGGAGGCGCGCCGATCAGGCGGCTGACCGAATGGCGTTCCATATATTCGGACATGTCGAAACGCTGGAGCGGGATGCCCATGATCGACGCGAGCTGCTTGGCGACCTCGGTCTTGCCGACGCCGGTCGGGCCGCTGAACAGATAGTTGCCGATCGGCTTGTCGGGATCGCGCAGGCCCGCACGGCTCAGCTTGATCGCCGACGAGAGTACCTCGATCGCGGTATTCTGGCCGAAGACGACGCGCTTGAGGTCGGTTTCGAGGCTGGCGAGCGTCGCCTTGTCGTCGGTCGACACCGACTTGGGCGGAATGCGCGCCATCGTCGCGATCACGGCCTCGATCTCCTTGGCGGTGATCGTCTTCTTGCGCTTCGACGGGGCGACCAGCATCTGCATCGCGCCGACTTCGTCGATCACGTCGATCGCCTTGTCGGGCAATTTCCGGTCGTTGATGTAGCGCGCCGACAGGTCGACCGCAGCATTGATCGCTTCCTGCGTATAACGCACTTGGTGATGTGCCTCGAACGCGCTGCGCAGACCGGCGAGGATCTTTTTCGTATCCTCGAGGCTCGGTTCGATCACGTCGATCTTCTGGAACCGGCGGAGCAGGGCGCGGTCCTTTTCGAAATGATTGCGGAACTCCTTGTACGTCGTCGAGCCGATGCAGCGGATCACGCCGCCCGACAAGGCGGGTTTCAGGAGGTTCGACGCGTCCATCGCGCCGCCGCTCGTCGCACCCGCACCGATGACGGTGTGGATCTCGTCGATGAACAGGATCGCGTGCGGCAGGCCTTCGAGTTCGGTCACGACCTGTTTCAGCCGTTCCTCGAAATCGCCGCGGTAACGAGTCCCGGCGAGCAGCGCGCCCATGTCGAGCGAATAGATGACCGCGGGCAGCAGCACCTCGGGCACGTCGCCCTCAATGATCTTGCGCGCGAGGCCTTCGGCGATCGCGGTCTTGCCGACGCCGGGATCGCCCACATAGAGCGGGTTGTTCTTGCTGCGGCGGCAGAGGATCTGGATCGTGCGATCGACTTCGGCGCTACGGCCAATCAGCGGGTCGACCTTGCCGACCTTGGCTTTCTCGTTGAGGTTGACGGTGAACTGGTCGAGCGCGGTTTCCTTCTTCGACTTGCCGTCGGCCTTTTCCTTCGCTTCTTCTTTCTCCTCGGGCTCGGCCTGCGGCGAGGGCTTGCCGCCCTTGCCGACCCCGTGGCTGAGGTAGGAGACCGCGTCGAGACGCGTCAGATCCTGCTGCTGCAGGAAATAGACGGCATAGCTTTCGCGTTCGGAGAAGAGCGCGACGAGGACGTTGGCGCCCGTCACCTCATCCTTGCCCGACGACTGGACATGCAGGATCGCACGCTGGACGACGCGCTGGAAGCCCGACGTCGGCGACGGATCGCTGTGGCCCTCGACCTTCAGGCTGTCGAGTTCGGTATCGAGATAGTGGACGACGGCCGATTGCAGGTCGTCGAGCGCGACGCCGCAGGCGCGCATCACTTCGGCGGCATGATCGTCGTCGATCAGCGCGTAGAGCAGATGCTCGAGCGTCGCATATTCGTGGTGGCGCTCCGAAGCGGCCTTTAGCGCGTTATGGAGGGTCTTTTCGAGGCTTTCCGAAAAAGACGGCATGGTCATTCATCTCCTTGCGGGGACCAGGCCGGGGAGATGGCGGCCCCCTTAGAAATGCAACGTGGCGATGCCGCCGCCCCACCGCAAGGGAAAAGCGGTCGGCTTTGTGAAATTACGATGACGGGGGTTGCGGTATGGTTAACGGGACGTTGAGGATTTGCTCTTCGCGCATGCCGGATTGCCTCTCGCTATTTCGGCCCGCGCATAAGGACCAGCGGAATAGCCACCACCGGGAATAGGATGAAAACCCAGACGATCGCCGCGAGGACGATCGAAACCGGATCTCCCGATGGAGGCGAGATGACACTTTCCAATCCGCCCGCGAAACCCATACCAAGAGTGAAAATCAGAGCCGAAACTATGGCCCATGCGGCCAGCATCAAGAGAAGTTCGCGGCGACTCAAGGCAGGCTCTTCCTATGCTGGCGGATCAGCACTGAGCTGCCGATCCACCATATCCATGAAGTCGCGCGCCGAGTTGCGCTCGTCCTCATCCTTGAACGCAACGTCCAGATCGGGAGCGACGCCGAGCATATACATCAGCGCCCACAGCGCGAAGCGGCGGCCGGGGTTTGTCTCGAGGCCGAAATCGACGCGCATGCGTTCGGTGCCCGCAGCGTGCGCCTCGGGGTGGATGGCGGCCAAGTCGGCGGTGCCGAAATAGCGGCGGAGCTGGTCGTCGAAATCCATGCCGCCCTTTTGGCTGGTTCGCGCCGCTTGGCAAGGTGGTCAGGCAAAATCCGGCGATCCGAAGACCCGCCCGGTTGTCTTTCGCGAGGGCGCCCGATAGGGCGGCGGCTGTGAAGACCAGCATCGACATCGGGACCGACAGCACCGGGCAGGGCGTGCGCATCGACGTGCAGGAACTGCTCGCGACGCGCCTGCTCGTGCAGGGCAATTCGGGGTCGGGCAAGTCGCACCTTTTGCGCCGCATCCTCGAGGAAAGCGCCGAGCTGGTGCAGCAGATCGTGATCGATCCCGAGGGCGATTTCGTGACGCTTGCCGACGCGTACAGCCATGTCGTGATCAACGGCGGCGACTATAACGAGCGCGAGATCGCGGCGATGGGTGCGCGCATCCGCGAGCATCGCGCATCGATCATCCTCAGCCTGGAGTCGCTCGATATCGAGGCGCAGATGACTTGCGCCGCGGCGTTCCTGAACGCATTGTTCGATGCGCCGCGCGAGCATTGGTTCCCCGCGCTGGTCGTGGTCGACGAGGCGCAGATGTTCGCGCCGAGCGTCGCGGGCGACGTCGCCGACAATGTCCGCCGCGCGAGCCTGTCGGCGATGACGAACCTGATGTGCCGCGGGCGCAAGCGCGGCCTTGCCGGCGCGATCGCGACGCAGCGGCTGGCGAAGCTCGCGAAGAATGTCGCCGCCGAGGCGAGCAATTTCCTGATGGGGCGCACCTTCCTCGACATCGACATGGCGCGTGCCGCCGACCTGCTGGGCATGGAGCGGCGGCAGGCCGAGGCGATCCGAGACCTCGAACGCGGGCATTTCCTCGGGCTCGGCCCCGCCATCTCGCGGCGGCCGATCGCGGTGCGCATCGGGTCGACGCAGACCTCGACGCGGCTTGGCACGCACGGGCTGATGCCGCTGCCGTCGGCAGGGGGCGAGGATATGCGCTCGATGCTGTTCACCGAACTGGAAGCGCCCGCGCAGCCGCGTTTCTTTGCGCCCGAACCCGAGCCGGTCGCGGCGAGCGAAGTGCTGGAGCGGATCGCGGCAAGCGAGGGGCTGCACGAAGATCTCGATGCGCCGCCCGTGCTCGATATCCTCGAGGCGGTCGAGGAAGCCGAGCAGAGCGACGCGGTGGTGATCGACACGTTGCAGGAGATGCTGGCGGACCCCGATTGCGCGTTCCAGCCCGAATCCTTCCTCTATCAGGATTTTTCGGTGCGCTGCCGGATGCAGAAGCTGAAGAAGGTTCCGCTCGACCTCGCCGCCTTCCGTCGCCGCTTCGCGCTCGCCAAGGGCGGGGTGTTCGATCCGTCCGAGCCGCGCTGGCGCGAGATGCTCGCTGTTGCCGACCGGCTGCCGCACGACATGTTCGCGCCGTTCCTGCAGATCGCGCGCGCCGCGATGGACGGCGAACCCTGCCCCGACGACGAAATCCTCGGCCGCGCCTATGGCAGTCGCTCGCCGGGACGCATCCGGCGGCTGGTCGAATATATGGAAAAGCAGGGCGTTATCGTTGTCCGCGCCGATTTCGGCGGCCGGCGCTCGATCGGCATTCCCGAACTCGGACTCAGCACCGAAGCCGAATAAGGCGGTTACGTCTCGTCCCGTCGCAGTTTCGCCGCGACCCGGCATGTTAACTCAGAATTAGTCATCTAAAATCTTGGGGCCGCGCGCGCCGGGGTGCAGATATTCGCGTCAGGTGTCGCACCTAAAACAGCGGATGCCAGCCCCAGCCTTGGGAGGCGGATCGTCCCGAAAACCTAAAAACATAGTTGACCAACAGGAGAGACTGCCATGCCTCGTCACGGCGTATATCCGCGCGACATCGTTCCGCCGCGCTCCAAATATTCCGACACCGGCCGCTTTGGCCGCATGTTCGGCGAATTGCCGCCCTTTGCCGCCGATACCCCCGATGTGCGCGCCGCGCTGATGGAGATCGGGAAGGCCGGGGGCATCATGGATGCCAAGGACAATCTGACCAAGACCCCCGCCGAGTTGATCACCAACCCGGCGCTGTCGGCGAAGAATAGCGACAATCCAACGCTGACCGCGGGATTCACCTTCCTCGGCCAGTTCCTCGACCACGATATGACGTTCGACCCGACCTCCAGCCTCGAGCGGCAGGTCGATCCCGAACAGATCGCCAATTTCCGCACCCCCAGCCTCGGGCTCGACAATGTTTACGGTGCGGGGCCGGGCGGCAGTCCGCATCTGTACGATACGGGGGGCGGCAAGGGCGGCAAGTTCCTGCTGGAACCGACCGGCACCGCGAACAAGTTCGACGTGCCGCGCAACAGCCAGAAGGTCGCGCTGATCGGTGACCCGCGCGACGACGAAAATCTGATCATCAGCCAGCTTCAGGTCGCCTTCCTGAAGTTCCACAACCAGGTCGTCGAATATGTGAAGACCAAGATCAAGCTGACCGGATCGGACGAGATTTTCGCCGAGGCGCAGCGGATCGTGCGCTGGCATTATCAGTGGATCATCGTCCACGAATTCCTGCGCAAGACGTGCGGCGATGCGGTGGTCGACGATGTGCTGACCAACGGCCGCAAATTTTATAGCTGGCACAACGAGCCTTACATCCCGGTCGAATTTTCGGTCGCGGCCTACCGGTTCGGGCACAGTCAGGTGCGCCCGTCGTACCGCGCGAATTTCACCGGCAACGGGGGCAATCCCTTTTTCGCGATGATCTTTACGCCAACCCCGTCGGACCCGAACGACCCCGACGATCTGTCGGGCGGCTGCCGCGCGCCGCGGCGCTTTGTCGACTGGCCGACCTTCTTCGATTTCAGCGACGGCAATGTCCGGCCGAACAAGAAGATCGACTCCACCCTGTCGACGTCGCTGTTCCGCCTTCCGGGATCGGTGGTCCCCAACCCCGATCCGAAATCGAACCCGGCCTCGCTCGCACAGCGCAACCTGCTGCGCCACCTGACCTTCTCGCTGCCTTCGGGACAGCGGGTGGCGCGCGCGATGAAGCTGCCCGAATTGTCGAAGGGCGATTTGTCGGACCTGAAACCGCACGGCTTCGACGACCGGACGCCACTCTGGTTCTATATCTTGCGCGAGGCGCAGGTGACGCAGAACGGCGAGCGGCTGGGGCCGGTCGGCGCACGGATCGTCACCGAGGTGTTCCTTGGGTTACTGCAAGGCGACAAGGGATCCTATCTCTCGCAAGATCCCGAATGGCAGCCCTTCCTGCCGACGGTCGACGCATCGAAGAAGGGCGACGACTTCCGGATGATCGACCTGCTTCGTTACGCAGAGGTCGCGTAAGGGGCGAAGGCGCCGGCGCTCCTCCCACTCGATTTCGCGGGAGCGTCGGCGATCCTTTTCAGTTCTTTTTGAACAAGGCTTCGGCGACCGCCTTGTGGCTGGTCGCGGCGCTCCGATGCGCCTTTACTCGTTCGATTTCGGCTTCCAGAATTTCGATCCGTTCGCCCAGTTCGTCGACCGACAGCGGATCGAGGGGCTGTCTGGTCAGCGCCGCGAGCACATCGTCGCGGCGGCGGGGAAGGTCGTCATCGTCCATGGCGCATCCTCCTGGTCCCTGAAGTTGAAAAGGCGCGCGACTGTTGACCCGTGTCGCCGCACTGTCAATAAGGCGGGGCAGGGGTGCGGGAATGATCGGACCAGTGGGGGATTTTACCAAGTGACGAGCGTGCCAGTTGAAATGACCGCCATCGCCATTCGCGAGCCGGGCGGGCCCGAAGTCCTGCAGCCTGAAACGCGGCCGGTGCCGCAGCCCGGAGCCGGCGAACTGCTGATCCGCGTCGCGGCGGCAGGGGTGAACCGTCCCGACGTGCTGCAGCGCATGGGTTATTATCCGCCGCCGCCGGGCGCATCGGAGCTGCCGGGGCTGGAGATTGCGGGCACGGTCGCCGCGATCGGACCGGGCGGCGATCCCGAACTCCTTGGGCAGGCGGTGTGCGCGCTTGTCGCGGGCGGCGGCTATGCCGAATATTGCGTCGCGCCGGTCGGAAGCTGCCTGCCGGTACCGAAGGGCTTTTCTATGGAAGAGGCGGCGGCGCTGCCCGAAACGGTCTTCACCGTCTGGCATAATCTTTTCGAGCGCGGCTATGTGCGCGACGGCGAGACGGTGCTCGTCCATGGGGGCACCAGCGGCATCGGGACGACCGCGATCGGCCTTTGCAAGCTGTTCGACATCAAGATCATCGTGACCTGCGGCAGCGCGGACAAATGCGCCGCGGCGACTGCGCTCGGTGCCGATCTCGCGATCGACTATTCGGCCGAGGATTATGTCGAAGCAGTGAAGGCGTTTACCGGCGGCAAGGGCGTCAACGTCGTGCTCGACATGGTCGGCGGCGACTATCTGCCGCGCAACCTCGCCTGCCTCGACGAGGATGGGCGTCATGTCACGATCGCCTTCCAGCGCGGGATGATGGTCGAAATCGACATCGCGCATGTGATGCGCCGCCGGCTGACGCTGACCGGATCGACGCTTCGTGCGCGTAGCGACGACTTCAAGGCGCTGCTCGCCGACGAGATTCATCGCACACTCTGGCCGCGTCTCGCCGAAGGTGGGTGGAAGCCCGCGATGGATCAGGCCTTCCCGCTCGCCCATGCCAGCGCCGCGCACGCGCGGATGCAGGCGGGCGAACATGTGGGGAAGATCGTGCTGACGGTCGGGTGAAGCGAGGGAACATTCGATATCGATCAGCGGTTGGAGGATCGGGGGGCACGTCAAAAGAGGATAGTCTCCCCCGATGAATATGCGTCACCCGTTCCTTCCCGCCGCCACTATCGCGCTTGCCCTGGCAGCCTGCTCGCAGCCCGCCGAAACCGAAAAGGCACCGACCGCCTCCTATGACGGCGACGTCGCACCCGAAGGGAAGGCAGCGGAACCCGCGGTGCCCGCGATCAAGCCGACGGATATCCCGACGCGCGGCGGCGACGGGTCGCCGATCGAATTGACCGCGCTGACCGAAGCCGATGTCGGCGGAGCGAAGCTAAAGGGCGAACTTGCGTGCAGCTTCGCCGCCGAAGCGGCTGCGCCGCCGATCTTGCTGGCACAGGGCGATGTCGGCTCGGCCGATCCGTCGCGCGGGATCGTGAAGGTCGGCGATACGATCGAAGCCGTGTCGGCGAACGGCGGCTTCGATGCGATGGTCAAGGGCACCAAATTCTTTGCCAAGGGGCTGCAACTGCGCGTCGCGCTGGTCGGACCGGCAGAGGGTGGTGGCGAATCGCCCCCGCGGCCGGCGACGCTGACCGCCGACCGCGCCGACGGTGCGCAGCGCGTCTTCGCCGGGCTGTGGCGTTGCGGTCCGTAACCGCCGCTTGCGGGCATCGCGTGCGCACCGCATAGAGGCATCGCCGCAGTGTCGGGGGACAGCGGCGATTCATCGATTTGGGGGCTGATATGGGCGACAGGCCGATCCTTCACGAATATGCCGCGAGCGGCAATTGCTACAAGATCCGCCTGACTGCTGCGCTGCTCGAATATCCGATCGAACGGCGCGAATATGATATTATGAAAGGCGAGACGCGGACGCCCGACTTCCTGGCCAAGGTCAACGCCAATGGCCGCATCCCGGTGCTGCAGGTTGGCGATCGCTTCCTTCCCGAGAGCAATGCCGCCTGTTTCTGGCTTGCCGATGGCACGCACCTGATCCCCTATGACCGGTTCGAGCGCGCCGACATGCTGCGCTGGATGTTCTTCGAGCAATATAATCACGAGCCGAATGTCGCGACGTTGCGCTTCTGGATGAAATGGATCGGTGAGGCGAATTTTACCGACTTCCAGCGCGCGCAGGTGCCGGCAAAACAAGCGGCGGGTGCGGCGGCGCTGAAGCTGATGGACGAGCATCTTGCGGCGCACGACTGGCTGGCGGGGCAGGACCTCTCGCTCGCCGATATATCGCTCTATGCCTACACGCATGTCGCCGAAGAGGGCGGGATGTTCGCGTTGGCCGACTATCCGGCGGTGCAGCGCTGGATCGCGCGGGTTGAGGCCGAGCCGGGTTTTGTGGCGATGGGGGCGTAGCGCCCTACTGGAATTTCGCGCCGTTGTGGCGCTGGAACAGACGATGTTGTCGTCGCGCCGATATCGATATCTCCTTTAGAATGGGTCTATCGAAAAATATCGGGAGGGGCGAAGACATGGATCATTCTCTTGCGCGCAAACTCTTATTGGCCTCGGCGATCTTGTTGGTTGTCGGTGGTTGCGGCAGTCGCCATTTTTCTTCGCGATCGACCAATCCCCTGATCGAGGATCGAGTGCGTATGGGCGATTCCGGCGAACAGAAGATGTCCGTCCTGACCTCGCGTGCGGATCGACGCACGATACTGGTCTTCGGCGAAGAAAAAATCTGTGCCGAGCCTTCGCCTGACGTTGCCGAAGCGGTCTATTCACAAACCGCGGCATCGGCGGCCCAGAAAGAAACGAAAGTCGAATTCAGCAGCACCTTGCAGACCGCGCTGATGCAGTTGAGCCGGCGCTCGCAGGGGTTGGACTTTTACCGGACCGGCGCCTTCGTCAATTGCATGATGTATTATAACGGCGTGTTCAAGGACAGGGCGGAATATGCCGCAGAGATGGCCGAGCTGCGCGAGACATCGATTGCGCTCACCGAAAAGGAACTGGCGCATCTGCCGGAGATCATGAAAGCGGTCGTTCAGGTCTCCCATGCCGCAACTGCCGCTGCTGCTGCTGCGGAGAATGACGGGCAGCCCGCCGCGGCAGGGGCAGCCGACAAGCAGTAGGTTCGCTAACGGCCGTTACCGAAAAACTCGTCGAGCAAGCGTCCACTTGCTCCATCGGCCAAACAGGTCTACATCAGCCGCCGAACGGCCGCCCCGCGAGGGGCGGCCCTTATTATTTCCGCTTGGAGACTTTTCGTCATGGCCACTGCCGACGCCACCCCGCTGATGCCGCACGCGACCGCCGCCTGGCTGGTCGACAACACCGGCCTGACCTTTGCCCAGATCGCCGAATATTGCGGTATCCATATCCTTGAAGTGCAGGCGATCGCCGACGAGACCGCCGCGACCAAATATACCGGCCGCGACCCCGTCCGTGCGCACGAACTGTCGATGGAAGAGATCGACAAGGGCCAGAAGGATCCCAATTACAAGCTCAAGATGAGCAAGCAGGCGCAGGACACGATTCGTCGTACCCGCGGTCCGCGCTACACCCCGGTCAGCAAGCGTCAGGACAAGCCCGACGGCATCGCGTGGATCCTGAAGAACCACCCCGAAGTGTCGGATGGCGCGATCGGCAAGCTGATCGGCACCACACGCAACACCATCGGCGCGATCCGCGACCGCAGCCACTGGAACAGCGCGAACATCGTCGCCAAGGATCCGGTGACGCTCGGCCTCTGCTCGCAGCGCGAACTCGACGCGCTCGTCGCCAAGGCGGCAAAGAAGGCAGGCATCAAGGCCCCCGAAGACAGCCGTTTCGAAGGCGACCGCGAAGCGCTGCTCGAGGAACTGCGCGCCGAACGCACCGCGGCTGCCGAAGCGCGTGCCGCCGAGGAAGCCGAAACCGACGGCGAAGCCTGACGCATGGCGGGGACGGACGAGGATAATATTCCGGCGGCCAGCGGCTCGCCGGACGCCTCGTTGACCCAGGACGACAGCTTTACCGCGACGAGCCATGCGGGCCTGACCTATCCGTGGGGCGAGGCTGCGCCCGGACCGGGCGAGACGATCCGTATCGCCAACGGGATCAGCTGGGCGCGCATCCCGATGCCGGGGTCGCTCGGCCATATAAACAGCTGGCTTCTGGATGATGGCGACGGTGTTGCCGTGGTCGATACCGGCATCTGCCTGACGATGTGCTCGGACGCATGGAAGGCGCTCTACGCCGGCGCGCTGAAGGACAAGCGGATCACGCGCGTCATCGGCACGCACCTGCACCCCGACCATATCGGCCTCGCGGGCTGGATCGCGAAGAAGCAAGATGTGAAGCTGTGGATGACGCGCGGCGAGATGCTCACCGCGCGCGCGATCGTCGCCGATTCATCAGATACGGCACCCGACGAGGTGCTGACGCAGTCGCGCGCCGCAGGGTGGGATGAGGCCGCAATCGAGACGCAGCGCTCGCGCGGCTGGAACATGTTCCAGCGCATGATCTTCACGCTACCGCGTTCCTATGTGCGGATCGAGGATGGCGAACGGCTCGACATGGGCGGGCACCAGTGGCGCGTTGTCACCGGATCGGGGCACAGCCCCGAACATGCGTGTCTGTGGAACGAGAAAGAGGGCGTGCTCGTGTCGGGCGACCAGGTGCTGCCGCGGATCAGTTCGAACGTGTCGGTCAACATCACCGAACCCGATGCCGATCCGCTGGGCGAATGGCTGGCGTCGATCGACAAGCTGCTCGCGACCGTGCCCGCCGATGTCGTCACCTGTCCGGCGCATGGCGAGCCGTTCAAGGGGCTGCACGTCCGCCTGATGGCGCTGCGCGACGAACATCGCATGCGGCTCTACAATCTGGCCGAAGCCGCGGCGAAGGCACCGATGCGCGCGGTCGACAGCTTTCCTCTTCTCTTCAACCGCCCGATCGGCGAGCATAATCAGGGCCTCGCAACCGGTGAGGCGCTTGCGCATCTGAAGCGGCTCGAAGTCGAGGGCCGCGTGAAGCGCGAGGACCGTGATGGCGTGTGGTGGTATCACGGGATAGCGTGATACGGTTCGGCTTCTGGTTGGGCGTCGCGATCGCCGCGATGCCGATCCCCGTTTCGGCAAGCGAGCCGGTGCTCACCGATCAGGCCAATGACGAAATCGTCGTCACCGCGCGCCGTTCGGGTGCGCCGATGTGGACGATCCAGACGCGCACCGGCGTCGTCATCCTCGTCGGCGAGATCGCGTCTGTGCCGAAAGCGACGCCATGGCGTCCGGAGCGGCTCGAAGGTGCGACCGACCGGGCACAGCGCGTCATTCTCGGCACCAAGGCGAAGGTATCGCCCGGCGATATCTTGCGGCTGATCTTCAAGGGTGGCGGACTCACCAAATTGCCCAAGGGCCGCGTCGCCGCCGATTATCTGAACAGCGATCAGATGAAGCGGCTTCGCGCGCTCGAAACGCGCTTCGGTCAGGATTATGCGCGCTCGAACTTCCTGATGACGGCCTTCGACCTGCTGTCGAAGCGCCTCGCCTTCAACAAGGACAGCGCCGACGACGCCTCCGATGTCGTGCGCAAGGCGGCGCGGCAATCGAAGATCCAGACCCGGCCGGTCGGCGAAGTACGCGGCGAGGATATGCTCGACAATCTGTTCGCCGCGGCGCCCGAGACGCATATCCCTTGTCTCGAAGCCGCGATGGCGGCGGCTGAGGCGGGCGGCGATGTCGTGACCGACCGCGGCCGCGCCTGGACCGAATTCGACGTGCCCGCGGTGATGGCGAACCCGCTCGAAGAGGCGCTTGGGCGTTGCTGGCCGTGGACGAACGACAGCTTCGGCCCCGAGCTGCGCCAGACATGGGTCGCGGCGATCCGCGACGCGACGGTGCAACCCGGCGCCACGCTGGCGGTCGTTCCTCTGCGCATCCTTGCCGAAGAGGAGGGCGTGCTCGACCAGCTCGAGGCGCAAGGCCTGCCGATCAGCGGGCCTGCCTGGTAGCCACGGTTTATCTCGGTCTTTGCATGATCCAGCTGAACGCCATCGCGTTGAAGATCGTGTAGAGGCCATAGAGCATCAGCGCGGTGAACCAGTTCCGCGTCGCGATCGCCATCGCGCCGACCAGCAACAGGAATTCGAAGACATAGGTGATGTTCGGCCCGACCTTGTCCGCGAGCGGTTTCACCATCTGCTGGATCAGCGGATCGTCGCTTTCCATGAAGGCGCGATGCATTGCGAAATTGCCGACCCCGGCGCAGAAAATGGCGATGAGCGCGATGACCATAGATTTGCAAATGGGGCAGGCGGGGTGGAAATGCCAGCAACATTCGGGTTATAGGGGCGCACCGCTCGCGCACTGGCCCCGCGCGGACGATCGAACGAACCCGGCTTCTGCCCCCAGAGAAGGACGTCTTCGGTGACAGCTCTCCCCCGACTGGCCGCGCTTTGCCTGCCCTTTGCGCTTGTCGTTCCGTCGGCGCACGCGACGCAGGATCCGGACGATTCGATCCAGCCGAACCCCTTGCTCGTCGATCCAGTGCTCGCCAATCCGATCCCGACTGCGCTCGTGCCGCTCGATCCCGAACTGCCGGTCGCGGTGCGCGCGATGATCGACGCCGCCTTTGCGAGCGGCGACAATGACGATGTCGAGGCGGTGGCCAAATTCGCCCGGCGGACCAATCCCGCCAATATCGGCGAGATCGACGCGCTGCTCGCCTATTACCGCAGCGGGCATCCGCCGGAAACGCCGCCCGACCCGATAGGCAATATGCTCGCGGCGGCAATAGCGAGCGCCAAGGACGCCGATGTCGAGGCGGTCGGCAAGCTGGCGAAGGAAACCAACCCCGAAAATGCGGCGGAGATCGAGGAGCGGCTGCTCGCCTATCGTGCCGAACGCAAGCGGCTACGCGACGAGGCGGCGGCGGCCGAACGCGCGAAGCTGGCGGCGGCAAAATTCTGGGAGCGCTGGAAGGGCGAGGGCCAGATCGGCGCGTCGCAGAGCAGCGGCAACACCGAGTCCGTCGGGCTGAGCGCCGGCCTGGCGCTGGCGCGCAAGGGAATCGACTGGACGCACAAGATGCGCGCGCAGGCCGATTATCAGCGCACCAACGGCCAGACGTCGGTCGAACGCTATCTGGCGGAGCTGGAACCGCAATACCGGATCAACGACCGTACCTTTGCCTATGGCCTCGGCCGCTGGGAGCATGACCGGATCCTTGGCTATGACACGCGCTGGAACCTGTCGGGCGGGCTCGGTTACAAGGTGGTCGACACCAAGAAGATGACGCTCAGCCTGAAAGGCGGGCCGGCGTTCCGTCAGACCGATTTCGTAACCGGCGCAAGCGACACCGAATTGACCGCGCTCGCGGGCCTCGATTTCGGCTGGCAGATATCGCCGACCTTGCGGCTGACGCAGGTCGCATCGACGATCATCGGAGAGGCCAACGGCTCGACCAGCTCGCAGACCGCGCTCAGCGCCAAGCTGACCGGCGCACTGTCGGCACGCGTCGCCTATTCGGCGCAAATCGACACCAGCCCGCCGCCGGGCATCGAAAGCGTCGACACCCAGACGCGCTTTACCCTGGTGTATGGTTTCTAAAATCCTCGCCCAGCCTCCTATTTGATCGCCGCCAGCACATAGAGGAATTCGGCAAAGCCCATCGTTGCGTCGACGAGGCCCGCGACCTTGGGGTTGGTCGAATCGATAAGGAAATATTCGTCGGGGGCGTGCGCGCCCGACCCGTGGCCGATGCCGAAATGTGCCGCGGGGATCGACACCGGCGGAGCCGTGAAGGTCGAGCCCGGCCAGCTTCCGGCCATGCGCGGGTTGATGCTCGTCGCGATGCCGAGTTTTTTGTAGGTCGCGAGTTCGGAGCGGACGAGGCGGCTGTCCTCGGCGACCTCGGTCGGATCATAGCCCCCCGAAACATTGACCTCGACGTCGGTGAAACCATGCTTGTCGAGATGCGCGCGCAGCTTCTTTTCGGCTTCGGCGCGCGTCTGGTTCGGGACGAGGCGGAGGTCGAGCTTCGCGACCGCCTTGCCCGGCAACACGGTCTTGCCGCCGGGGCCGGTGTAGCCCGCGACAAGCCCCTCGATATTGACGGTGGGCTCCTGCGCAAGGCGGGTAAGCGCGTCGGGATAGGAGAGATTGTCGATCCAGTGCGTGATGCCGAGCGCCTGTTTTTGTGCGGCTTCGTCGCCCGCCTTCGCGGCTTCGCGGATCAGCGATTTCTCGCGGTCGGTCAGCGGGCGGACATTCTCGTACCAGCCCTCGATCGCGGGCTTGTTGCCATCGGGGGTGACGAGTGTCTGGAGCGCCTGCACGAGGCGCCAGGCGGGCGAGTCGACCATAGCCTTGAGGCTCGAATGGACGTCGCCTTTCGGCCCGCGGCCCCATTTTTCGCCGCTCGCGATCAGTTCGAGTTCGATGATGCCCTTCGATCCGAGGTTGACGGTAACGTTGCCGGTTTTGCCCTGTGACGCGAAGGGGATGAAAATGCCTTCGCACTTCTTGAGCGCCGCGAGGATGTGGGGCTTGGTCGCGATCTGGCGGAAGTGCGGCGAGCCGATTTCTTCCTCGCCCTCGCACACCAGCACGATGTTGACGGGCAGCTTGCGTCCCGCCGCACGGATCGCGTGGAGCGCGGCGAGGAAGGTCGCCTCGGGGCCCTTCTGGTTCACCGCGCCGCGGCCCATGATCGCCTGCCCGAAACCGGGGCGATCGACCATCTTGCCCTCCAGCGGCGGCGACGACCATTCGGCGGGGTCGAACTGTTTGACGTCGTACATGAAATAGATGCCGAGCGTGCGCTTGGCGCCGACGTCGATCGTCCCGAACACCCCGGGATGGCCGTCGGTCGGCACGATCTCGACATTGGTGAAGCCCGCATCCTTCGCAAGCTCGGCCATATAGGCCGCGCCCTCGGGCATGCTGCGGTTTTCGGCGGCAATCGAGGGCAGGGCGATCCAGTCGCGGATGCGCTTGATCGAAGCGTCCTTGCCCGCCTCGGCCGCCTTGCGGATGTCCGCCATGGACCCGGACTGCGCCCAAAGCGGCAAGGGCTGCATGAACGCGGCGCCTGCACCCAGCATCGCGGTACCGCGCAGCATGTCGCGGCGGTTCATTCGTTCGAAATTGCGGAAATCCATCCTGCGTCCCCTGCCTGCTTCGTATACGAAGCACTGTGCCCGATCAGTCGGGAAAGGCAAGCGCGTGCCGGGTATTAGCCGTTACCCGGCCGTTACATGAGCGGACGGGCGTCGATTTCGCGTGCGAGGAAGGCGAGGATTTTAGCCTTGTCTTCCGCCGGGTCGGACTGCGCGCGGAATGCGGCGAGGCCAGCAAAGATCATCAGAAGCGGGATACCGGCAAAGATGGTCGCGAACAGCCCGGCATCCGGGATATAGAGAAAGGCGAGGACGCCGCCGATCACGAACAGCGAGAGAAAGCCGACCCACATATAAGGGAAATAGCGCGCTTCGGGGGGCGTGCCGAAAGTGCC
Source organism: Sphingopyxis sp. YR583 (assembly GCF_900108295.1). Taxonomy (NCBI): domain Bacteria; kingdom Pseudomonadati; phylum Pseudomonadota; class Alphaproteobacteria; order Sphingomonadales; family Sphingopyxidaceae; genus Sphingopyxis; species Sphingopyxis sp. YR583. The sequence goes on from NZ_FNWK01000001.1 coordinate 2,486,352, forward strand.
GGTGATCCGCGTGCCGCCCTGATATGATTCCATCACCGCGTCGAGTGTCGGTTCCATATTGGTGCGCATATTGCGCTGGCGATAGCGCAGCGTCATCTCGCGCTCGCTGCCCTTGCCGAACACGCGCGCTTTCGCGTCCGGCATCGGGTCGTCCATGATCCGTTTGAGCGTGCGCGCGATCTGTTCGGGCGAATGGGGAGCGTAGAGGTCGATCGGTTCGTGGTTCGACATGGATGCTGGCTCCATATATCGTCATCCCGGCGAAGGCCGGGATCTCTCCGTTGCGGAGGTTTCAGGTCGAGAGGGCGAGACCCCGGCCTTCGCCGGGGTGACGGATAATTTTGAAGGCGTTGTTCGCGGTTTCGCCGCGATCGGGCTTTCAGTATCGCTGCTTCATTATCTTCGTCCATGGGGTTGATCCTTTCAGTGGGATCAACCTCATAGGACTAGATTCTGCGGCTGTTACCGCCGTCACCTTGTAACCGCGCGTCTTACAAGGGCAGGGTCACGCCTTCTCCAGCAACCCTTCGTCCGCGATCCGTTTCTGCCACAGCTTGGGCGCATTAACGTGGACATTCTGGCCTTCGCTGTCGACCGCGACGGTGACGGGGAAGTCGCTCACTTCGAACTCGTAGATCGCTTCCATGCCGAGGTCGGCGAAACCGACGACCTTGCTGCCCTTGATCGCGCGCGAGACAAGATAGGCGGCGCCGCCGACGGCCATAAGATAGGCGCTCTTGTGCTTCGCGATCGATTGCGTTGCAGCAGGGCCGCGTTCGGCCTTGCCGACGCAGGCGAGCAGGCCCTGGTCGAGCATCATGTCCATGAACTTGTCCATGCGCGTCGCGGTCGTCGGGCCAGCAGGGCCGACAATTTCCTCGCCGACGGGATCGACGGGGCCGACGTAGTAGATGACGCGGCCCTTGAACTCGACGGGGAGTTCTTCGCCCTTCGCCAGCATGTCGGCGATCCGCTTGTGCGCGGCGTCGCGGCCCGTCAGCATCTTGCCGTTGAGCAGGATGCGGTCGCCCTGCTTCCAGCTCGCCACCACTTCGGGGGTCAGATTGTCGAGGTCGACGCGGATCGCCGCCTTGTCGGGCGCCCAGTCGATTTGCGGATAGTCGGCGAGCACCGGCGGTTCGAGGAAGGCGGGGCCGCTGCCATCGAGCGTCACGTGGGCATGTCTTGTCGCGGCGCAGTTCGGGATCATCGCGACGGGCTTCGACGCGGCGTGCGTCGGCCAGTCGGCGATCTTGACGTCGAGCACGGTCGCGAGGCCGCCGAGCCCCTGTGCACCGATGCCGAGCGCGTTGACCTTTTCATAGAGCTCGATGCGCAGTTCCTCGGTCGGGTTGCTCGGGCCGCGCGCCAGCAGCTCGGTCATGTCGATCGGGTCCATCAGCGACTGTTTCGCGAGCAGCATCGCCTTTTCGGCGGTGCCGCCGATGCCGATGCCGAGCATGCCGGGCGGGCACCAGCCGGCGCCCATCTGCGGTACCATTTCGAGCACCCAGTCGACGATGCTGTCGGACGGGTTCATCATCTTGAACTTCGACTTATTCTCGCTGCCGCCGCCCTTTGCGGCGACGTCGATCACGACCTTGTTGCCGGGGACCATTTCGACGTTGAGCACCGAGGGCGTGTTGTCCTTGGTGTTGACGCGGCTGAACGCCGGGTCGGCGAGGATCGAGGCGCGGAGCTTGTTTTCGGGGTGGAGATAGGCCTTGCGCACGCCCTCATCGACCACCTGTTGCAGGCTGCGCGGGCTGTCGAGGCGGCAGTCCATGCCCCATTTGATGAAGACGGTGACGATGCCGGTGTCCTGGCAGATCGGCCGGTGTCCCTCGGCGCACATGCGGCTGTTCGACAGGATCTGCGCCATCGCGTCCTTCGCCGCGGGCGAGACTTCGCGTTCATAGGCGGCGCCGAGCGCACGGATATAGTCCATCGGATGGAAATAGCTGATGTACTGGAGCGCGTCGGCGATCGTTTCGATCAGATCGTCTTCGCGGATGATGACGGTGTTCATGTGCAGCCTTTCGCCCTTTTTTCGGGATTCGCCGCCTCCCTAGACCCGCATTGCCGGGGTGGACAAGGGGTCAGGTGCGGCGGCGGCCGAACATGTGGCGGGTGGGCGAAGCGGCTCGCGGTTCGCCGGGGACGGGCGCGGAGGCGCCCAAGTCGACAAGCGGGCGTTTGCGGACGACCGCCTTCCATCTGCCCGCCGCAGCCAGCGCAAGGAGCAGAATCCAGCCGCCCGCCGCCGACGGGATCAGCGCCCAGGCGAAGGCAGCAGGGGTGATGATCGCCATCGCGGTCGGGATCGTGGCGAGGATCGCAATGGTGCCGAACAGCGCCCACCAGCGTCCGATCTGCGTCGCCGCCGCGCCGATCACGACATTCGTCGAAGCAAGCAACAGGAACTTGGCGGCAACGGGATAGGGCAGGCTCGCCATCGCGGGCGAATAGTCGCCGAGGGTGAAAGCGGCCTGGATGTCGAAGAGCAGCCAGTTTTCATACGCATCGCTGAGCGCCGCCGCGACCGGCAGCACGGCGGCGGCAAGGAGCGCACGGACGCGGAGTTCGCGCCAGAGTGCGATGCAGCCACTGGCGAGAAAGCTCGCGTAGAGCAGCATGTAGAGATAGTCGCGTTCGTTCCCCGTCCGCATCGCGGCGAGGCGCGTCACCTGTTCGGGGTCGGTGTAAAAACCGAAGATCGCCTCGAGATCGGCCTGACCGCCCGCAAATTCGAACGCGAGCACTGGGGCGCCATAGCCGGGCGCGATGTCATGCCCTGTTTGCGGAAAGACCTGCCCCAGATAGAGGCCGAAGAGCAGAGTCGCGATGCCAAGCGCCAGCGTCCACGCCCAGGCACGCGTCGGTGCCGGCGGCCGGGCCCGCTGTGCTTCGATCCAATGCTGAAGCCCCCCGATCACGTCCTACGTGTCCGGTGGAGCGCGGCGGCTCACCTTATTGGCACTCGGCGCATTTGCCGCGCACCTCGATCACCGGGCGTTCGGCGGCGAAGCCCGTGGCCTCGGCCGCGGCGCGGACGCCGCCCGAAATCTTGTCGTTGTCGACATGCACCGCGGTGCCGCAACTGTCGCAGATCAGGAAGATGCAGTCATGCAGGCAGCCGGGATGGCTGTTCGCGACAAAGGCGTTGGCGCTCTCGACCCGGCGGACGAGGTTGTTCGCGACGAACAGGTCGAGGATGCGATAGACGCTGTTCGGCGCAACGCGCTTGCCGCGTTTCTGCGAGACGATGTCGGCGATTTCATAGGCGCTCGCCGGCTTGCCGATTTCCGCGACGGCGTCGAAAATCTCGGCGCGCATATCGGTCCACGCTTCGCCCGCGCCTTCGAGCGCAGTCTGCGCGGCCTTGGCGAGCGAGGCGCCGCTGGCCTCGACGTGCGGATGATCATGCTTGCCCATTGGGGTTTCCTCGGAGCGTGGGAAATCCCGCGCTAACTATCGCAGCAATGTAGGCTGTTTGGGGCGCGCCCGCAAGTTGCGGACATCTCCGATGCGGTGGGATCAGTGCCGCGCGCGGCGGTTGAGGTCGTGGCCGAGCGCGACGACGGCGACGCCGATCATCGTCGCGATCACTTCGCTGCCGTCATGCGGCCGCGACAGCGCGCCCGCCATCATGCCAAGCCCGAAGCTGCCGACCGCGAAGGGCATCATATAGCCATGGCTGAGCACGCCCGAGACGAGGGTGATCAGCGCAAAACCGATCGCAACGATCAGCCCGATCTCATGGAACAGGTGATTTTCGAGAAAAACCCCGCCGACCGAGGCGATCGAGGCAAAGAAAACCGTCGTCGCAAGGCAGTGCACGAGGCAGAGGCCCGACAGGCCCATCGCGAGCTGGTCGCCGCTGAGCGAGGTCAGCGGCCGCGAATCGCGCGCAGCCCGGACCACCGCGCCGAGGCGCGTCAGTACAGGGGCATGGCTGGCGACATGGGTCACCCGATTCTCCGTTGGTCCAACTGTGGCACTTGATATGGCATAACATGACAAAGGTTACAACATAACATTGCTGCCTTTTGTCGCATCAGCGGGATGCAGCTACGCGCCTTCTTCCGCGCGCAACGCCTTCCGGTCGAGCTTGCCGATCATCGTCTTGGGTAGGTTCAGCCGGACTTCGACGGCCTTCACCCGTTCATGCTTGCCAAGCTGCGGATTGAGCCAGGCGGCGAGCGCCTCGCCGCTGACATCGAATCCGTCTTCCAGTGTGACGAAGGCCTTGGGTGCTTCGCCGCGATAGGCGTCGGGGACGCCCAGCACGATCGCTTCCTTCACCGCGGGATGTTCGTAGAGATGCGCCTCGATCACGCTCGGATAGACTTTGAAGCCGCCGACCGCGATCATGTCCTTCAGCCGGTCGACGATGCGGATATAGCCGTCCTCCTCGACCACCGCGACGTCGCCGGTGCGCAGCCAGCCGTCGTCGGTGAAGCTGTCCTTGTCCGCGTCGGGACGGTTCCAATAGCCCTGCATGATCTGCGGTCCCTTGACCGCGAGTTCGCCGGGTTCGCCATCAGGGGCGTGCTTCGACGGGTCTTCCTTGTCGAGCAGGCGGATGTGCGTTGCGGGTATCGGCTGGCCGATCGTGCCCGGCCGGACGGGGCCTGCATAGGGATTGGTCGCAACGACGCCCGAGCTTTCGGTGAGGCCATAGCCTTCGACCAGCGAGGCGCCGGTGGCTGCGACGAATTTTTCGCGCAGCTCGGCAGACATCGGCGCACCGCCCGATATGCAGACGCGCAGCGAGGAGAAGTCGGTTTTCGCTAGGTCGGGATGATCGAGCAGCGCCTGATACATCGTCGGCACGCCGGGCAACGCGGTCGTCTTCGTCCGCGTGATCGCCTCCAGCGCCTGCTTTGCGTCGAAACGCGGCAGCATCGTGATCGTGCCGCCGTTCAGCACCGTTCGGTTGAGGACGCAGGTGCTGGCGAAGACGTGAAAGAAGGGAAGCACACCGAGGATACGATCCTCGGCGCCATGGTCGGGATCGATCGTATTCACCTGCCGCGCGTTGGCGGTCAGATTTTGGTGGGTCAGCTTGGCGCCCTTGGGCGTGCCGGTCGTGCCGCCCGTATACTGGATCAGTGCGACGTCCTTTTCGGCGTCGATCGCCACGGGATCGGGTTTGCCGTCATTGTCGGTGAGCTCGGAAAAGCGGATGGCGCGGGGATCTTCTGGCAGGGCTGCGACTTCGCTGCGCTTGAACAGGCGATACAGGATCGATTTGGCGGTCGGCAATCCGCCGGCGACCGAACCGACGACGAGCTGCTTGAGGCTCGATCCGTCGAGCACCCGGAGCGCGGTGGGCAGCAGCGCTGCGGCGCTGATTGTGAACAGCATCTCGGTGCCCGAATCCTCGACCTGCGCTTCAAGCTCGGCGACCGTGTAGAGCGGCGAGAAATTGACCACCGTCGCCCCCGCGGCAAGCGCGCCATAATAGGCCGCGACATAATGGGGGACGTTGGGCAGAAACAGGCCGACCCGGCTCCCTTTGCCGATACCGCGCTGTTGCAGCCCCCGCGCGACGCGGGCGACGCCGCTTGCAACCTCGGCATAGCCGAACTGGCGGCCGAGGAAGTCGAGCATCGGGGCATTGCCCTTTCGCGCGACACTGGCGGCGAGCATGTCGGGCAGCGACAGCGGCGCAAACTCCTGATCCCAGGCCGTGGGGTGGCGATAATCGGTCGACCAGGAAAAGCGGCTGTCCATCGGGGGCTGGAATCCTCTCAATATTTCGGGGCTTCTTTACACTAGGGTCAGCAAGCATCGATTTGCAACCGGCTCGCTTGCGGCGCTGCGGCGCGGCGGCTAGGCAAGGCCGTCTTTGTTCTGGAGGATCGCATGCTGCATTTGTCTTTGCGCCTGACCGGCGCGCTGGTCCTCCTCGGCTTCGCGATTCCCGTTGCGGCAAAGGACAAGGCGCCGCCCCCGCGCCCGGCACAGATACAGGAACTTTATAACTGCCGCGACATCGCGGACGCCTCCGCGCGCCTTGCCTGCTTCGACCGCGAGGTCGGCGAATTGCAGGCAGCCGATACGAACCGCGAAATCAGCTTTGCCGACAAGGAAACGGTGAAGAAGACGCGGCGCGGCCTGTTCGGGTTCGACCTCCCTGACTTCGGTCTTTTCGGCGGCGATGACGAGGAAGAGAAGGTCAAGAGCGTCGAAACCACCGTCACCTCGGCATCGATGACGAAGGACGGCGGTTACCGCATTGCGATGGCGGACGGTTCGGTCTGGGTGCAGATCGACAACAAGCGGATGCCGCTGGCGCCGCGCCCCGGGCAGAAGATCGAGATCAAGACCGCGTCCTTCGGCACCTATTTCCTCAGCCTCGAGGGACGGCCTTCGATCCGCGTGCGCCGCGAGCGCTAAGCGGCGCGCCATCCCGTGGCGGTTGGCGAAGAACCGCGCGGCCGGTCGCATGGTCCGCTCCCGCATCGCCCGGCGAAGCGCCTCCGAGTGACATAGCCGTCGTTACCGCTATCTTGCGGCGGGGCGGCCGGGCGGTTAGTCACGGCGGCATGTTATCGAAGGGGGGCATTATGCCGCAATTTCAACGCTTTGCAGTGTTATTCATTCTTCTTGCTTGCGCAGCTGCTGCTACGGCTGCGATGGTCAAGGACAAGGATTTGCGCTCGCAACCGATACAAATCCGCGAGCTTTATGCCTGCCGCGGCGTTGTCGATGCCGCCGGGCGTCTAGCCTGTTTCGACCGCGAGGTGGGTGAACTTGCAGCGGCCGAAGCGGCGGGCGAAATCACCTTCACCGATCGCGAGACCGCACAGAAGACGCGCCGCGGGCTGTTCGGTTTTTCCTTCCCCAAGCTTGGAGGGGTTTTCGGCGGTGACGAAGACGAGATCAAGGAAATCGATACCGTGATCCGCAGCGTCAGCACCGACCAGTCGGGCAAATATCGGCTGGCGATGGAGGACGGCACCATATGGGTGCAGATCGAATCGGCCAATCTGCCGCGCCAGCCCAAGCCGGGGCAGAAAGTGAAGATCAAGGTCGCGTCGATGGGTAGCTATTTTGCTACGATCGAGGGCGGTCGCTCAATCCGCATGAAGCGCGACCGCTGATCGCGGCTCGCGCACGATCGGCTGCCCTGAATTAGAGATGGCGAGATAGCGATGACGGGCGGTGATGCAATTCCTCTTCCGGGTCCGGACTGCGCGCCTTTCGTGCTGCTCGATGACGCGCGCATGCACGGCGCCGTGGCGGCGCGGCTGTTTGTCGACCCGGTCGAGATTCTCACCGTCCATTCGGCGGCCGACATGCCGACCTTGTTGTCGGCGCTCGAAGCTGCGGAGGCGCGAGGGCTCTATGCCGCAGGCTACCTGGCGTATGAGGCGGGCAAGGGACTGGCGCCAGCATGGCGCGGGCCAGTTGGTGACGGGGCCGCGGCCGCTCCGCTGGGGTGGTTCGGGCTGTTCGCCGGGCTGCAGCGGATCGACGCCGACGCGGTACCCGGCCTGCTCCCCAACCCCGCGTCGGCATGGGTGGGCCGCCCGAAACCGGGTGTCACCCGCACCGGCTATATGGCGGCGGTCGAAGCAGTGCTGGCTTATATTCGCGCCGGTGACATTTATCAGGCCAACCTGACCTTTCGCACCGATGTCCCCGTGCTCGGCAATCCGCTCGCCGTCTATGCGCGGCTACGGCAAACGGCGCGCGCAGGGTATGGCGGTTTCATCTGGACCGGCAACCAGGCGATCGCCTCGCTGTCGCCGGAACTGTTTTTCGCGCTGCGCGGACGCGATGTGGTGGCGCGGCCGATGAAGGGTACGGCGACCCGGCTCGCCGATCCCGAGGCCGACCGGCGCGCGGCGCGCGAGCTTGCCCAAGACCCCAAACAGCGCGCCGAAAATCTGATGATCGTCGACCTGATCCGGAACGATCTGTCGCGCGTCGCGGTGCCGGGATCGGTCGCGGTGCCCGATCTGTTTCGCGTCGAAAGCTTTCCGACGGTCCATCAGCTTGTGTCGGATGTCAGCGCGCGGCTGCCCGCGGGCGCCGGGGCGGTCGACGTGCTGCGCGCGGCGTTTCCTTGCGGGTCGATCACCGGCGCGCCGAAGGTGCGCGCGATGGAGATTATCGATGAACTCGAAGAGGGGCCGCGCGATATCTATACCGGATCGATCGGTTTCATCGAGCCGGGGGGCGACGCGGCGTTCAATGTCGCGATAAGGACGCTCGTCTTTCCCGCCATGTTACCGCAAAGCGGCTTGCGGGAAGGTCCGCCTTGCGCCACGCTGGGGCTGGGTTCCGGAATCGTCGCCGATAGCGAACCGGCTGAAGAGTGGCGCGAATGTCTGGCCAAGGGGGAATTTGTGGGCGCAGCGGGGGAAAGCTTCGACCTCATCGAAACAATGTTTTTCGACCCCGTGGACGGGGTCCAGCGGCTCGAGGGGCATTTGGCGCGGATGAAGGCGAGCGCGGCGTCGCTCGGCTTCGTGTTCGACCGCCATGGCGCGCGCAACAGCTTGCAGTCGGCGACTTTTCGCCTGCGCCATGCCGCGCGGGTGCGGATGCGGCTCGCGCCGTCGGGTGCGCTCGCGATCGAGGCGTCGCCGCTGCCGCGGCTTGCCGAACTGCCGGTTCCGGTGGCGGTGCGGTCGGCGCCTTTGAGTGCGGACGATTTCCGGCTGACGCACAAGACCAGCCTGCGCGCCGCCTATGACCACGCGCGGCACGAGAGCGGCGCGGCCGAAGTCGTCTTCGTCGACGAGCCGGGGTTCGTCACCGAAGGAAGCTGGAGCAATATCTTCGTCGAACGCGGGGGGCAGTTGCTCACCCCGCCGCTTGCGCTCGGACTGCTCCCGGGCGTGCTGCGCGCCGAACTGATCGACAAGGGGCGCGCGGTCGAATCGCACCTGCGGCTCGCGGATCTGGAGAGCGGATTCTTCATCGGCAATTCGCTGCGCGGATTGATCCCGGCACGGCTAGCCGACGCTGCGGCATCCCCGATAGGCTGACCTGCCTGCTGCATAGGTAAATTATCAAGCTGCACGCTTGCGAATATCGGTTAGACGCTTTAGGCGCGGCCGCGCGCAATTTCCTGTCCTTTTGCAGCCCGACCGCGCAAGCCACGGAAGATATCGTCATGTCGCTGAAGCCCCATGTCTCCGCCGCCCTCAACCGCATCCAGCCGTCGGCAACGCTCGCGATGACCGCGCGCGTATCGGCGCTGAAAGCCGCGGGTGTCGATGTGATTGGCCTCAGCGCCGGCGAGCCCGATTTCGATACACCCGACTTCGTCAAGGAAGCGGCGATCGAGGCGATCCGCAACGGACAGACCAAATATACGCTCGTCGACGGCACCGTGGCGCTGAAGGAAGCGATCCGCGGCAAGTTCCGCCGCGATAACGGCCTCGAATATGGCCTCGACCAGATTTCGGTCAATGTCGGCGGCAAGCATACTTTGTTCAACGCGCTCGTCGCGACGGTCGATCCGGGCGACGAGGTCATCATCCCCGCGCCCTATTGGGTCAGCTATCCCGACATCGTCGCCTTTGCGGGCGGCACGCCGGTGATCATCGAAGGCACCGCGGCGCAGAACTACAAGATCACGCCCGCGCAGCTTGACGCCGCGATCACGCCGAAGACGCGCTGGGTGATGTTCAACTCGCCGTCGAACCCGTCGGGCGCCGCCTATTCGGGCGAAGAGCTCGACGCGATCGGCGAAGTGATCCGCCGCCATCCGCATGTGATGGTGATGACCGACGACATGTACGAGCATGTCTGGTACGCCGATTTCGAATTCACGACCTTCGCACAGCGCTGCCCCGACCTGATCGACCGCGTCCTGACGGTCAACGGCTGTTCGAAAGCCTATGCGATGACCGGCTGGCGCATCGGTTATGCCGGCGGTCCCGCCTGGATCATCAAGGCGATGGGCAAGCTCCAGTCGCAGTCGACGTCGAACCCCTGTTCGATCGCGCAGGCGGCCGCCGCCGCCGCGCTCGGCGGACCGCAGCAGTTTCTCGACGATCGCAACGCCGCGTTCAAGAAGCGCCGCGACATGGTCGTCGCGATGCTCAACGACGCGCCGGGGCTCGACTGCCCCGTCCCCGACGGCGCTTTCTATGTCTATCCCGACGCGTCGGGCTGCATCGGCAAGAAGACCCCCGACGGCAAGCTGATCGACAGCGACGAAGCGCTGATCGACTATTTCCTCGACAGCGCCAAGGTCGCGGCTGTGCATGGCGGCGCCTTTGGCCTGTCGCCGGCATTCCGCGTTTCCTATGCGACGTCGGAAGCGGTGCTGAAGGAAGCGTGCGTGCGCATCCAGCAGGCGTGTGCCGCGCTCAGCTGACGTGCCTCCGGTACAAAATGATCTGCGCAAGATTATTTTGTACCGATCGGTCTTGTAATCGCTGACGCCGGGCCTATCTGCACATGAACGGCGGTTAACCGCCCGGTTCACCGGATAGTAAGTCATTTCCTTTAAGGGTGACTGTCAGCACTGCACGGCTGGTCGGGGCGCTCCATATCGTCGGTGTAACCAAAGCGGTCCTGACCGCGAATCGACAGATATGAAAAAAAGAGGCCACCATGCTCTCCATGCTCCGCTCCGACTGGTTTCTGACCATGCTCGCTGGTTTCGCGATTGGCGCGACCTACATCATTCTCAACCAGCCGGCGCTTCCGATCCCGGCGTGACGCCGCTGCGGCGCAGCCTTTCGCTTCGCGCCGTCACGGCGCTGGTCGCAGGCGCGATCGTCGCGCAATGCGCCCCCGCCCAGGCCGAAAGCGTCGTCAAGCTGCCCGCGGCGCTGGTCGACCCCGCCGTCAACGCGAAGCGCGCGACAGCGGTGCTCGCGGGCGGTTGCTTCTGGGGCGTCGAGGGCGTCTTTTCCAACGTAAAGGGCGTGATTTCGGTTGAATCGGGCTATCATGGCGGCAGCGCCGCCACCGCCCGATACGAACTCACCCATGATGGCAAGTCGGGCCATGCGGAGGCTGTTCGCATCGTCTATGACCCGACGCAGGTCAGCTATGGCAGCCTGCTTCGTATTCTCTTTTCGGTCGTTGCCGATCCCACGCTGAAAAATCGTCAGGGCCCCGACAGCGGCACGCAATATCGCGCTGCAATCGTCCCGCTCGACGCCGGCCAGCGGCAGGTCGCGACCGCCTATCTCTCGCAAATCGGCCGCGGCAAATATTTCGCCAAGCCGATCGTCGTGCCGGTCGAGGCGTATAAGCGCTTCTATCCCGCCGAGCCCAATCACCAGGATTTCATGCGCCGCAACCCGTCGAACGGCTATATCCTCCGCTGGGACGCGCCGAAACTGGCGGCGCTGAAGCGGCTTTATCCCGACATGGTGCGGGCGCGGCCCGCGCCCTGAACTTGGTCCGGTTCCCGCCATTGGTCGCGGCAGAAGAATCATTCACCGCAAATCGCTGGCCCGCCCCGGGCGCCTGCGAGACGAGGAAGGGGCCCGAGAGGGGTCGGGCAACGGATATATAAAGTCGCAGGTGCGGGGTTAGAATGAAGTTCAGCTTTTCCGGCAGGCCGCTCCTCGCCGTGTCGATGGGAGCCACGGTACTCGCGGGCTGCGTCAGTAGCGCCGCGATCGTTCCGCAGCCGCGCGCGCAGCAACAACAGCAACAAGCGGTGCGCGGCCCCGCGGGGGCGGTCACCGTTCCGATCGGACAGCCGGTGCGGTCGCAGATGCCGCGTCCCTCGGGGCCTGTCGATCCCGGGTTTGGCCGTGCTCCCGCTGGTCTCAACGATCGCATTTTCGAACTGTGGCGCGCCTTTCCGGGCAAGACGGGTATCGCGGTGCAGCGCATCGATGGCGAATGGTCGCTCTCGCAGCGCGGCGCCGAGCTTTTTCCCCAGCAGAGCGTTTCGAAACTCTGGGTCACCTTGTCGGTGCTCGATGCAGTCGATCAGGGCCGGATGACGCTGGATCAGCGCGTCCGCATCGGTCCCGAGGATCTGGTGGTCTTTCATCAGCCGCTCGCGGCGCGTGTGCGGTCCGAGGGTTCGGTCACGATGAGCGTCCGCGATCTGATCGAAACCGCGATCACGCACAGCGACAATCTTGCGAACGACAGCCTGCTGCGCACCGTCGGCGGCCCCAATGCGGTGCGCGCCTTCATTACGAAAAAGGATCTCGGATCGATCCGTTTCGGTCCCGGCGAGCGCCTGTTGCAGGCTGGCACCGCAGGGCTGACCTGGCAGCAAAGCTATTCGGTCGGCCGCAATTTCGAAGGCGCGCGCGCCGCACTGCCCGCCGCGACGCGCCAGGCGGCGATGAACAATTATCTCGCGAACCCGGTCGACGGTGCGAGCCCGTCCGCGATCGCGAGCGCGCTGACGCGGCTGGCGCGGGGAACCCTGCTGTCGCCGAAGTCCACCGAATATCTGCAAGGCGTGCTCGGCCGCACGAAGAGCGGGCCGAGGCGCCTGAAGGCCGGGCTGCCGCCGGGCTGGCAATTCATGCACAAGACCGGGACCGGCCAGAATCTCGGCGGGATGACCGCGGGCTATAATGATATCGGCATCGCGACCGCGCCCGATGGCACCCGCTATGCGATCGTCGTGATGATGGGCAGCACCACTGCAAGCATCCCTGCGCGCATGGCGCTGATGCAGTCGGTCTCGTCCGCCGTCGCCGAATATCACGGAAAGTAATCGCCGATGAAACTTGCTGTCCTGCCGCTGGTCCTGCTTTCGCTCGCGCTCGCAGGCTGTGCGACGCCCGAGACACGGCTGCGCACCGGCCTCAATAACGCCGGCCTGTCGAAAGCGATGTCAGCGTGCATGGCCGAACGCATGGTCGACCGGCTGTCCTTGCTCCAGCTCCGCCGTCTGTCGGCGCTCGGCAGCCTCAAGGACAAGCATGTCACCGACCTGACGCTCGACCAGTTCTTCCGCAAGGTCCGCGCGCTCAAGGATCCCGAAATCCTGACCGTCTCGACCAGCTCGGCGGCGCTCTGCGCGCTGCGCTAGGCGATCAGTCGCCCGGAAAGCGGACGACGAGGTTCGGCGGCGGGAAGCTGTTTCGTACCGTCTCCGGGGGCTCGGCGGGCGGCCATGCCTCGCCGCGGAACAAATCGTCGATCGCCGCATATTGTCCCAGACGCGTCAGAGATGCGAAGACATAAGGCTGGCCTTCGGCGCCCAGGATCGATGCCCGGTCGGCGAGATGGAAATGCAGGTGCGGCGCGCTCGCCTGTCCGGTGAAGCCGAGGAAGCCGACGACCTGACCCGCCTTAACCCGATCTCCCGCCTTGACCGGCGCGCCTTGCTTCAGATGCTCATAGGTCGCGATGCGCCCGCCACCGATATCGAGCATGAGATAATTGCCGCTCGCGTCGGCGATCGCCGGGTTCTCGCGGCCCTTGACCGACGGAGGATCGGGCACATCGTCGCGCACCGCAACGACCCGTCCATCGGCGACCGCGAGCACCTCGGCGCCGAAGCCATGATGGTTCGCCGGGATATTGGCGTCGCCCGACGATAATTTTCCGCCGCTGTCGACCTTCATGAAATCGATCGCGAAGCGGCCGGGCAGGGTGGCGGTTCCTTCGGTGGCGTAGAAGACACGGCGGTGGCCGCGCTCCATCCCCGGGTCATACACCGCGACCCATGGCCCGCCGCGCAGCGGCGACGACAGGCAGGGGAGGGGCGCGGTGGCTGGCGATGCCGTGCCGCCCGAAATCGTGAAACTGGCGCTGTCGGCCCCGACCTTGCCCAGCGTCAGTTCGTGCGAAATGCTGCCGCGCGTCAGTCCGGCCGCGACGGGCGCATTGATATAGAGAACCGCGCGGCGGCCGGGCGGAAGGACTCGCGCATCGGCCTCGGCGGGGCCGACGAGCCCGATTGCCTTCGCCAGTTCGTCGTCGGCATAGGTCTTGAGCGGTATTCCCTTCTCACCGCTTTTCACGACAAGCCGGTCGAGCCGCAGCGGCAGGCTGGCAAAATTGGTAAGATGCAGTTCGTAGACGAGTTGATCGGCGGCGCCGACGCGGACGATATCCGGCGCCTCGGTGACCCGAATATCGAGCGCCTGACTGGTCTGCGCCGATGCCGCACCGGGGCCGCCGAATGCCAGAAACGCCAAAAGCGGAAGTTTTATCTGCATCTTCGGCTCCCTCATCCCGATCGGCAGCGCCGCCCGATTGTCAGCTCGGGCCATCATCGACTCGTGCGCGCGCCGTTATCCCGAAGACGGACCGGCTCGTCGACAGCCTTTGCGGCGCACAAGAATATCTGGGGGGCGCGGGGGTAGCGTTACGGGCGAACTTGTGCTTATGCGGCGCCAAACTTCTCCCCGCTCCAGAGTCGAAAGGCCCGGCAGACCTCATGAACATCCACGAATATCAGGCAAAAGAACTGCTCGCGAAATTTGGCGTCGCTGTCCCCAAGGGCATCGCCGCGATGAGCGTCGAGGAAGCAGTCGCCGCGGCGAAGCAGCTCCCCGGGCCGCTCTATGTCGTGAAGTCGCAGATCCACGCGGGTGGCCGCGGCAAGGGCAAGTTCAAGGAACTGGGCCCCGATGCGAAGGGCGGCGTTCGCCTTGCCAAGAGCATCGAGGAAGTCGAAGCGCATGCCAAGGACATGCTCGGTAACACGCTGGTGACGATCCAGACCGGCGAAGCTGGCAAGCAGGTCAACCGCCTCTACATCACCGACGGCGCCGACATTAAGCAGGAATTCTACCTCGCGCTGCTCGTCGACCGCGCCACCAGCCGCATCGCGGTCGTCGCCTCGACCGAGGGCGGCATGGACATCGAAACCGTCGCGCACGACACGCCGGAAAAGATCCACACCATCACCATCGACCCCGCAACGGGCATCCAGCCGCACCACGGCCGCAGCGTCGCCGCAGCGCTCGGGCTGGAAGGCGATCTTGCGAAGCAGGCCGCGAAGGTCCTCGGCGGTCTTTACGCCGCGTTCCTCGGCACCGATGCCGAACAGATCGAAATCAACCCGCTTGCCGTCTGCGAAGGCGCGAACGGCGACGAGCTGCTCGTGCTCGATGCCAAGGTGGCGTTCGACGGCAATGCCATGTTCCGTCACAAGGATCTCGCCGAGCTGCGCGACCTGACCGAAGAAGACCCGGCCGAGGTCGAGGCGTCGGAATATGACCTCGCCTACATCAAGCTCGACGGCAACATCGGCTGCATGGTCAATGGCGCCGGCCTCGCGATGTCGACGATGGACATCATCAAGCTGAACGGCGAATTCCCCGCCAACTTCCTCGACGTCGGCGGCGGCGCTTCGAAGGAAAAGGTCACTGCGGCGTTCAAGATCATCCTCAAGGACCCCGCCGTGAAGGGCATCCTCGTCAACATCTTCGGCGGCATCATGAAGTGCGACATCATCGCCGACGGCATCGTCGCCGCCGCGAAGGAAGTGAACCTCTCGGTTCCGCTCGTCGTCCGCCTCGAAGGCACGAACGTCCAGGAGGGCAAGGATATCCTCGCCAACTCGGGTCTGCCGATCGTTGCGGCCAACGATCTCGGCGACGCGGCAAAGAAGATCGTCGCGGAAGTTCGCGCGGTCGCGTGATAAGATTCCCCCCTCTCCCCTTGTGGGAGAGGGATGCGGAGACTTGGCGGCTTGCCGCCTAGTCGAAGCTGGGTGAGGGGTTGCGAGCCGCAAGCTCGCGCGGCGCAAGGCGCCGGCCACCCTCATCCAAGTCTGCCTAATCGCCTGCGGCGATAAGGCTCCCTATCCTTCTCCCCTCAAGGGAGAAGGGGTTTCGGGGACTGCTAGTTGACGTTTACGTAAACGCCAATTATGGCGCAGTGCACAATTTTTCGAGAGGAGCTTTTGAAGCTATGAAAATCCTCGTCCCCGTGAAGCGGGTACTCGATTACAACGTGAAGCCGCGGGTCAAAGCCGACGGCACGGGCGTTGATCTGGCCAATGTCAAAATGTCGATGAATCCGTTCGACGAGATCGGCGTCGAAGAGGCGATCCGCCTCAAGGAAAAGGGCGTCGCGACCGAGATCGTCGCGGTCTCCGTCGGCCCGGCAAAGGCACAGGAAACGCTGCGCACCGCGCTTGCCATGGGCGCCGACCGCGCGATCCTCGTGCAGACCGACGACGCCGTCGAGCCGCTCGCGATCGCCAAGATTCTGAAAGCCATCGCCGACGCCGAACAGCCCGGCCTTGTCATCCTCGGCAAGCAGGCGATCGACGATGACAACAACCAGACCGGCCAGATGCTCGCAGCGCTGACCGGCTGGGCGCAGGGCACCTTCGCCAGCGCGGTCGCTGTCGATGGCGACAGCGTCAATGTGACGCGCGAAGTGGACGGCGGCCTCGAAACGGTGAAGCTGAAGCTTCCCGCGATCGTCACCACCGACCTTCGCCTGAACGAGCCGCGCTATGCTTCGCTGCCGAACATTATGAAGGCGAAATCGAAGCCGCTCGATACCAAGGCCCCCGCCGATTACGGCGTCGATACCGCTCCGCGCGTGACGGTGGTCAAGGTCAGCGAACCCGCCGCCCGCTCGGCCGGCATCAAGGTCGCCGATGTCGATGAACTGGTTGCCAAGCTGAAAGCGCTGGGAGTGCACTCATGAAAACTCTGGTTTGGGTCGAACATGACGGCAAGGCCGTCAAGGACGCCACGCTTGCTGTGGTCACCGCCGCATCGAAGCTCGGCGAAGTCCATCTGCTCGTCGCAGGTGCTGGCGTCGATGCCGTCGCCAAGGAAGCCGCTGGCATCGCCGGCGTCGGCAAGGTGCATGTCGCCGACAACGCCGCCTTTGCGAACAACCTTCCCGAAAATATCGCGCCGCTGATCGCCGACCTGATGGGCAGTCACGATGCGTTCCTCGCGCCTGCGACGACCACCGGCAAGAATATCGCGCCGCGCGTCGCTGCCTTGCTCGACGTGATGCAGATTTCGGAAATCCTGTCGGTCGAGGGTCCGAAGACCTTCACCCGCCCGATCTATGCCGGCAACGCGATCGCGACCGTCGAATCGTCGGACGCCAAGCTGGTCCTGACCGTGCGCGGTACCGCGTTCGACAAGGCCGCGACCTCGGGCGGTTCGGGGACGATCGAAGCCGTCGGCGGCGGCAGCGACGCCGGCATCTCGAGCTTCGTCGGTGCCGAAATCGCCAAGCAGGATCGCCCCGAACTCACATCGGCCAAGATCATCGTGTCGGGCGGCCGTGCGCTGGGTTCGAGCGAGAAGTACGAAGAAGTCATCGTCCCGCTCGCCGACAAGCTCGGCGCCGCGCTCGGTGCTTCGCGCGCTGCGGTCGATGCGGGCTATGTCCCCAACGATTATCAGGTCGGCCAGACCGGCAAGATCGTCGCGCCGCAGGTCTATTTCGCAATCGGCATCTCGGGCGCGATCCAGCATCTCGCCGGCATGAAGGATTCGAAGACGATCGTCGCGATCAACAAGGACGAAGACGCCCCGATCTTCCAGGTCGCCGACTTCGGCCTCGTCGCCGATCTTTTCAGCGCTGTTCCGGACCTGACGGCGAAGATCTGATCCGCCGTGACCGGCGATCACCCCGGAGTGCCCGGTCTCGGCGATGCCCCGTTCAATGCGGGCGGCCGGCGGGCAGCCCGGAACGACGATCATCACGACGACGCGGTCGAGGGCGACGACGCCCTCGACCGCTCGTTGATTCTGGCGAGCGTCGCGCGCGACGCGCGGCTCGACAAGAAATTCCTCCTGCTCATCATCCTCGCGGCGATGATCGCGACGCTCGGGCTGCTGCAAAGCTCGACCGCCGTCGTGATCGGTGCAATGCTCGTGTCGCCGCTGATGGGTCCGATCATGGGCGTCGGCTTCGGCCTCGCGACGCTCGAAAGCAATCTGATCCGCCGTTCATTGGTGACGCTGGCCGCCGGGATGGCGGTTGCCGTGCTCGTCGCGATGCTGATCATCTGGCTGTCGCCGATCCGCGACGTGACGCCCGAATTGCGCGCGCGGACGCAGCCCACGCTGCTCGACCTCGGCGTCGCGGTCGTCGGCGGGATCGCGGGTGTTTACGCGATCATGCGCAAACTCTCGGGCGTGATGGTCGGCGTAGCCATCGCGACCGCGCTGGTGCCGCCGCTGTCGACGGTCGGCTTTGGGCTCGTCACCGGCCGGTTCGACTTTGCCATGGGAGCGGCGCTGCTGTTCCTTACCAATACGCTGGCGATTGCCTTTGCCGCGACGATCGTCGCTCGGCTCAACCATTTCGGCCCATCGCTGACCCCGCAGCATACCGCGCTGCAGGTCGCAGGGATCGTCGCGACGCTTGGCATATTGTCGATTCCGCTCGCGCTGACCCTCAACAGTCTTGCCGGCGAAGTGCGCGCCCGGTCGGTCGTGCAGACTGAACTGCGGGCGCTCCTAGGCGAAAGCGACCGGGTCGACAGTCTTAACGTCCGCATGGAAAGCGATGCAGTTGCCGTCGACGGCGTCGTGCTCGTCGATCGCTATGCCGGGCAACTCGACAAAGAGCTCGCGGCGAAAATCGGCACCGAACTCGATCGCGAGGTGCGCGTCAATATCGTCCAACTCCGGCAACAGACCAATGCCGCTGTGCAGGTGGAGGAACAGCTCAATCGCCGCATTACGACGCTCGAACAGCGCGAAGAGGAAAGCCGTGCGATTCTTGCGGGCCTGACCGTCGGAGAATTGCTGCCGCGCGATCGCGTATTGATCGATGGACAGGCGCGCCGCGTGATCGTCCAGCGCGACCGCGATGCCGAGGGCGAACAGGTTTCCGCCGCGATCGACCGGATCATGGCATCGGTGCAGGTGGACTATCCACAATGGTTGATCCAGAACGGCAGCCTGACAGCGGCAGAAGCAACCGCGACCGAATAGTTTTCGCAGACCTATTCGGATTGACCTGCCGCGCCCGATCTCATGTGATGTGTATGGATTCGCGGTGACGGGTCGGGACAGGGGAGGCGATATGCGCGGCAAGCGACTGGCACTGGCGATGATGCTGGCATGTGCGGCATCGGTGGCGCCCTTCTCTCCGTTGCACGCGCAAGCCGCCCCCGCCGAAACATTGAAAATCGACAAGGCGCGAATCGATGCGGCGCTGAAGGCGATGATCGCCGATGAGCGCGCCGTGGGGACATCGGCGCTGATCTGGCAGGATGGGCGCGAGGTCTATTTCGGTAGCGCCGGCATGGCCGACCGCGAAGCGAAGCGCCCGATGCGCCGCGACACGATCGCGCAAATCTATTCGATGACTAAGCCGGTGACCGGCGTCGCGCTGATGCAGCTTTGGGAACAGGGCAAGTTCCGTCTCGACGATCCGCTTTCCGAATATCTCCCTGAATATGCCGATATGCGCGTTTATGCGGGCAAGGATGCGGCGGGCCAACCGCTCTACGTGCCCGCCGAACGTCCGATAACCGTTCGCGACATCCTGCGCCACACCGCGGGCTTCGTCTATGGCGCCGGACCGACCCCCGCGCATGATGCCTATGTCGCGGCCGACCCGCTCGCGCTGACGATCCCGCTGTCGGAAGCGAGCAAGCGCCTCGCCGCCGTGCCGTTGCTTTATCAGCCGGGCACGCAGTGGGAATATAGCATCGCGGTCGACGTTCAGGCCGCACTTGTCGAAAAACTCTCGGGACAGCCGTTCGCCGACTATGTGCGTGAGCATATCTTCTTGCCGCTGAAGATGACCGAAACCGCCTGGCGCCAGCCCGACGCGCGGTTGCCCCGCTTTGCCGCGATGAATGTGATGAAGGAGGGCAAGCTCGTTCAGCAGGACGCTGCCGCCGCCCGCAAGCTCAATTTCGAAGATCATGCGCTAACCCCCGGCGGCTTCGGCCTCGCGTCGACGCTCGACGATTACCAGCGTTTCGCGCGCATGCTCCTGAACCGGGGTGAACTCGACGGCGTGCGCATCCTTAAATCCTCGACCGTAAAGCTGATGGCGACCGACCAGCTTGATCCGGCGATCACCAAACGCGCATGGCTCCCCGGCAAGGGGGCGGTCGGTTTCGGTTTCGATTTCGCGGTCCGCAAATCGCCTCCCCAAATCCCGGCCGAAAATCGCGGCGCAGTCGGCGAATTTTTCTGGGACGGCGCAGCCTCGACGCTCTTCTGGGTCGACCCGGCGAACAGGCTTACCGCGGTCTTCTTCGTCCAGAAGATGCCCTATGACGGCACGCTGCATCGCGATTTCCGTGCAGCGGTCTATGGGCCCGATTATAAGGGGCCGGCAGGGGATTAGGCTGTCATCTTTTTGTCATGCCGATGTCCTTGAGCGGGCCGAGGAGTTTTTGCATGTCCCAACCCGACAAACGCACCCTGCTTGCCGAAGGTCTCGCCGCTGGCGAGGAAGATGTCGCCCTGCACGCGCGGCTTGTCGCCGGGGGCGTGTCGCCTGCTGCCGCCAAATATGAAATCGACCGGCTCGCCAAGGATCCGATGGCGGCGATGCTGCGCCGGCAGGCGGCGCGCATGGCGAAACAGCGCTGGCTGCTCGCCAATCAGGATCGGCTGGCGCGCGAGGCCGAAGGCGGCTTCGCGCTCGATACGCTCGACGCGCCCGATCCCGACACTTTCTATCGCCATCATTATGAAGCGAACCGCCCCGCGAAGCTCACCGGCCTGATCGGGCACTGGTCGGCGCTAACCCGTTGGTCGCTCGACCATTTTGCGGCGGTTGCGGGCGGTGCCGTCGTCGAAGCGCAGGTCGAACGCGACCGCAGCCCCGATTATGAGCTGGCGAAGGACGACCACCGACGCCTTGTCCGCTTCGCCGAACTGATCGACTGGCTTCGCAAGGACGAAGCCAGCAACGACATCTATCTTACCGCCTATAACAGCGGCACCAACGCGGCAGCGCTGGCACCCTTGTGGGACGATATGGCGCCGATCGCGTTGCTCGAACCCCGCGACCGCGACGGCTTTTTCTGGCTGGGCCCCAAGGGGACGCTGACCCCCTGGCATCACGACCTCACCAACAATCTGCTCGTGCAGGTCATGGGGCGCAAGCGCGTGCGCATGGCGCCGCCGTGGGCGTTCGATCGCATGAAGAACAGCCGGCACTGTTTTTCCGGCTGGGGCAATGAGGCGCTGCCGGCAGGCGAGGGCGATGCCGCGACGCCGCCGGTGCTGGAGGCGATCATCGGTCCGGGCGAAGCGATTTTCCTTCCCGTCGGCTGGTGGCATCAGGTCGAGGCGCTCGACCTGTCGGCAAGCATGAGCTTCACAAGCTTTCGCCGGTCCAATACCCATGTCGACGATTATCGATCCTGGGGAGAAATTGCCTGATGTCTCTGGTTCTTGTCGCACGCGACGACGCCGTTGCCACCGTTACGCTTAACCGTCCCGAGGCGATGAATGCATTATCGCGGGCGCTGCGTGGCGAGCTGGCCGGGGCAATGCGGGAATTGGCGGCCGATGAAAGCATTCGCGCAATCGTCCTGACCGGTGCTGGCGAGCGAGCCTTTACTGCCGGGCTTGATCTCAAGGAATTGGGCGCCGACACAAGCAACCTTGGCGCCGCCAATGCGACCGATGCGGACGAAAATCCGGTAAAGGCGATCGAACTCTGTCCGCAGCCGGTGATCGGTGCGATCAACGGGGTGGCGATCACTGGCGGGTTCGAAGTCGCGCTGGCGTGCGACATTTTGATCGCCTCGACCAACGCGCGCTTCGCCGACACGCATGCCCGCGTCGGCGTGATGCCGGGATGGGGCCTGTCGCAGAAACTGTCGCGCCTGATCGGCATTGGCCGCGCGAAGGAATTGTCGCTGACCGGCAATTTTCTGGGGGCCGAGGCAGCACGGGACTGGGGCTTGGTGAACCGCGTCGTAGCGCCCGAAGCACTGCTGCCGGCTGCGCAGGCGCTCGCCCGGGACATCGCAACCGCCGACCCGGCCATGGTCCGCGGATATAAGCGCCTTATCGATGACGGTTATGCGCTGGCCTTTGCGGAAGGACTCGCACTCGAACAGGAACGCTCGACCGCGGCAAACCGCGGGGTTCGCGCCGAAGAGGTCGAGTCGCGCCGGCTGGCGGTGATCGAGCGGGGCCGCGAACACGCGGGCTGATGCCGGCCATTTCGGGTTCGCCGTGCATTGCGGCGAAAATTGCGCTTTCTTGCGGCGGCCTCGCCCTAGCGGGATTACGGGGTTGCAGCACCCGAAAATACTTAGCAAGGGGAAGTAATGAACGACCTCGCCGAACTGCTGTCCGCCTTTATGGCCCGCGTCGCCCATCCCGGCGAACTTTCCGCGCTCGCTCGCCTGTCGGGCGGCGCGAATATGGAAAGCTGGGCGTTCGACTGGGCCGGAAGCAGCTATGTTCTGCGCCGCGCGCCGTCGGCGGACTATATGGCGGGGCGACCCTATGGCCACGCCGACGAGGCGGCGCTGGTCATCGCGGCGCATGATGCTGGGGTGAAGGCGCCCGAAGTCGTCGGCGTGCTCGAAGCCGGCGACGGCATGGGCACCGGCTATGTGATGCGGCGCGTGATCGCCGAGGTGAACCCGGCGAAAATTCTCGCCGACCCGCCGCCGTCGCTGCTCGCCGACCTCGGCCGCGAACTGGCGCGCATCCACGCGATTCCTTCCGCTACGATCCCGGCGGCGATCCCGCTGATGGACACGGCGGAGGCGCTCGCGGAACTGAAGGCGCGCTTCCTGTCCTATGGCGGCGATCGGCCCGTGATCGCCCTCGCGATCCGCTGGTGCGAGGATCATCTGCCCGAACCCGCGAACCCCGTGCTCGTTCATGGCGATTATCGGATGGGCAATGTCATGGTCGATGCAGACGGCCTCGCGGCCGTACTCGACTGGGAACTTGCACACCGCGGCGACGCGCATGAGGATCTGGCCTTTGGCTGCATGACCGTGTGGCGGTTCGGGCGGCTCGACACGCCGGCGTTCGGGGTCGGCAGCCTCGACGATTATTTCACCGCTTATGAAGCGGCTGGCGGGGGTAAGGTCGACCGTGCCCGCTTCCGCTTCTGGCTCGTCTACCGGACCCTGTGGTGGGCGCTCGGCTGTTTGCAGATGGGACAGGCGTGGCGCAGTGGCGCCGACCCGACGGTCGAGCGCGTCGTCATCGGCCGGCGTACAGCGGAGCAGGAACTCGATCTGATACTGCTGCTCGAAGAAGAAGCGCCGGGGAACGAACGGGACAGGGCGCTGCCGCCATCGCCCGCAGCCACTCCGACGCCGGACGGCGAGCCGACGAACCGCGAAATCGTGCAGGCGGTGCGCGACTGGATCGAGGAATCGATCAAGCCGCAGACGCAAGGCCATGCGAAATTCGAAGCGGTGGTCGCCATGAACGCGCTCGGCATCGTGATGCGCGATCTCGATGCCGGCGTGCGGGCGGAGGACAAGATTCTGGCGGAAGCCATGCTGTCGGGAGCCTCGACGCTTGCCGAACCCGGTCTGCTCGCAAGGTTGCGTCGCGATATGCTCGACAAATGCGCGATCGACAGCCCGAAATATGCCGCGCTGGCCGCGGCGCGCGCCGAATGGCGGGGATAATAGGATAAGGGAGAGAGACATGGATTTTGCAATGCCCGCCGACCTGCAGGCGTATCTGGACGAGCTTGACGCGTTTATCGACGCCGAGATCAAGCCGCTCGAGCTGGCCGACGACAATATCCGCTTCTTCGATCATCGCCGCGAACACAGCCGCACCGACTGGGACAATCAGGGTCTGCCGCGCCACGATTGGGAAGAGCTGCTGAAAAAGGCGACGCGCAAGGCCGATGCCGCGGGCCACTGGCGCTTTTCGGCCCCCAAGAAATATGGCGGCAAGGACGGGTCGAACCTGTGGATGGCGGTGATCCGCGAACATTTCGCCGCGAAAGGGCTCGGCCTCCACAACGATTTGCAGAACGAGCATAGCATCGTCGGCAACTTCCCCTTCGTCGAGATGTTCGAGCAGTTCGGCACGAGCGACGAGCAGAAGCAGGAATTCATCCTCGGCGGGTTCGAGGGCAAGCGCCGCACCGCATTCGGGCTGACCGAACCCGACCATGGATCCGACGCGACACATATGGAAACGCGTGCCGTTCGCGAGACCCGCGATGGCGTCGACGGATGGCTGATCAACGGCCGCAAGATGTGGATCACCGGCATGCATGTCGCGACGCATTGCGCGACCTTCTGCCGCACCAGCGGCGAGGATGGCGATGCGAAGGGCATCACCTGCCTGCTCGTTCCCACCGGGACCGAAGGCATGACGGTCGACGAATATATGTGGACCTTCAACATGCCGACCGACCACCCGCGCATGACCTTCACCGATGTGTGGGTGCCCGACGACGCGCGGCTCGGTCCCGAGGGCGGCGGGCTGTCGATCGCGCAGAGCTTCGTCCACCAGAACCGCATCCGGCAGGCGGCGTCATCGCTCGGCGCCGCGGTCTTCTGCATCGAGGAGAGCGTGAAATATGCGCGCGAGCGCAAGCCCTTCGGTGAGGCGCTGGCGAAGAATCAGGCGATCCAGTTCCCGCTCGTCGAGCTCGCGACACAGGCAGAGATGCTGCGCCTGCTGATCCGCAAGACCGCTTGGGACATGGACAACACCCCGCACAAGGAGGTCGAGCGCACCCTCTCCGACAAGGTGAGCATGTGCAACTATTGGGCGAACCGGCTCGTCTGCGAAGCCGCCGACCGCGCGATGCAGGTGCATGGCGGCATCGGCTACTCGCGGCACAAGCCGTTCGAGCATATCTATCGCCACCACCGCCGCTATCGCATCACCGAGGGGGCCGAAGAAATCCAGATGCGCAAGGTCGCGGCCTATCTGTTCGGCTATCTGGGGCCGCGCAAGGGCCTGTTTTCCTGAACGCCGGAGCGGCCGTCCGTCAGTGGGCGGCCGTCTTCGACCAGATGTTCATAACCGCCACTCCCGCGACGATCAGCGCCATGCCGATCATCGCGGGGGCGTCGAGGCGCTGGCCCTGAAATATCCAGGCGACGGTGGTGATCAGGACGATGCCGACCCCTGACCAGATCGCATAGGCGATGCCCGTCGGGATATCGCGCAGCGCCAACGACAGGAAATAGAAGGCGACGATATAGCCCGCCGCCATGATCAGCGACGGGCCGAGGTTCCGGAAACCGTCGGCTTGCTTGAGGAATGAGGTAGCGATCACTTCGGCGACGATTGCGATGCCGAGATAGAGATATTGCAACGTTGAGACCCTCTAGCGCTTGCGGACAAATTCGGCGCGCAGGACGAGGCCCTTGATGCCATCGTGGCGGCAGTCGATTTCCTGATCGTCGCCGGTCAGGCGGATCGACTTTATCACCGTGCCGACCTTCAGCGTCTGCCCCGCGCCTTTGACGGTCAGATCCTTGACCAGCACGACCGAGTCGCCATCGCTCAGCAAGTTGCCGACGGCGTCGCGCACCTCGGGACCGGCGGATGCCGCCGCCGCCCGCTCGCGAGCTTCGCCGGCGGACAGCCATTCGCCGCTTGCCTCGTCATAGACATAATCTTCGTCGTCGCTGGTCATTCTGTTATCCCGGTTTGCGGAAACGCAGCGCAAACTGGTCGGTTTTGCCACGAATTTCCTTGTCGAAGACGTTCGCGGTACGCGGATCGTCGGTGCGTTTATAGAGGTCGCTTTCGGCCTCCAGCTTGAAACCCGCCTTGGTCAGTACCGCGACCACCGCCGCCTTGTCGATGCGGTGCAGGCTGTCCGACAGCGTCGTTCCGCTGCCCTCGGCGGCGCTATGGTCGACGACGACCAGCGTCCCGCCGGGCTTCAGCGCCGCGAACAGTGCGGCGCTCGCCTTGTCGCCCGTCCCGGCGGGGAAGGGCTTCAGATAGAGGTCGTGGAAATTCTGCACCGTGATGATCGTGTCGAGCGGTGTGGCAAATGCGGGCGCCGCAAACGGTCCGGCGACGGCATCGACATTGTCATAGGCGGCATCGACCGCCGCCTGATCGTCGCCATATTGTTTCTTGAAGGCGATGAATTCGGAAGGCTGGAAGGCATAGACCTTGCCGGTCGGGCCGACCGCGGCTGCGAGCAGGCGGGTAACATAACCGCCGCCCATCACATAGTCGCCGACCTTCTCGCCCGGTGCGATCTGGGCGAACGCGAGCAGTTCGGCGGGCTTGCGCGCGGTGTCGCGTTCGCGGTCGGCCGCGGGACGCGCCGGATCGGCGAGGGCGCTCTTATAGTTTGGGCCGGCGTCTTTGGCGGCGAGCGGAGTTGCTGAAACGGCGAGCAGGATAGCAAGGGTAAGCGGGCGGATCATGGCATCGACTCCCAATGATTTTGTTGCGCCACCATAGCGCTTCCCTGCGCCGTCCGCGCACTTATTTGCATATCCCGATTTTGATGATAGGTTTCTTGGTGAAACTAAAAAATATGGCCAAAAAGCTTGGGAGAGCGGACATGCATGATCTGGTGATTCGTGGCGGCACCGTCGTCGATGGTTCGGGCGGAGTGCCCTTTGTCGCGGATGTCGCGATCGACGGCGACCGCATTGTCGCGGTCGGCGAAAAGCTCGGCGCGGGGCGTGAGGAGATCGACGCCAGCGGCAAGATCGTCACCCCCGGCTTTGTCGATGTCCACACCCATTATGACGGACAGGCGACGTGGGATGCCGAAATGGCGCCGTCGAGCTGGCACGGCGTCACCACTGTTGTCATGGGCAATTGCGGCGTCGGCTTCGCCCCCGCCAAGCCCGACCGCCACGAATGGCTGATTTCGCTGATGGAAGGCGTCGAGGATATCCCCGGCACCGCGCTCGCCGAAGGCATGTCGTGGGACTGGGAAACCTTCCCCGAATATATGGATGCGCTCGAAAAGCTGCCGCGCACCGTCGACGTCGCGTGCCATGTGCCGCACGGCGCCGTCCGCGCCTATGTGCTTGGCGACCGCGAAAAGCCCGGCGCGATCCCGACCGACGCGGACATCGCCGAAATGTCGCGCATCGTCGAGGAAGGCGTGCGGGCAGGGGCGCTCGGCTTCTCGACCAGCCGCACGGTGCTGCATAAATCGATCGACGGCGAACTCGTCCCCGGCACCACGGCTACGGCTGAAGAACTGGTCGCGATCGGTCGCGCAATGGGCCGCGTCGGTTACGGCGTGTTCGAAATGGCGAGCGACATGAAACGCGAGTGGAACGAGTTTCAGTGGATGGGGGATCTCAGCCGCGAAACGGGCCTGCCGGTGACTTTCGCCGCGCTCCAGTCGATCGCCAAGGAATTGCCGCTCGAAGAGCAGATTTCGGAAATGCGCAAACAGAACGCGACCGGCGCGAACATCGTCGCGCAGATCGCGCTGCGCGGCAACGGGGTGATCATGGCGTGGCAGGGGACGGTGCATCCGTTCCGCTTCAAGCCGGCATGGAACGAGATCATCGACCTGCCGTGGGACCAGCAACTCGCGCATCTGAAAGATCCAGGGTTCAGGAAGCGGATGATCGACGAGCCCAATATCTGGCCCGAAAGTGACATTCTCGACTTCCTGAAGGTCGTCGCCGAAGGCTGGCCGGTCCAATTCGAAATGGACCCCGATTTCAACTACGAACCGCGGATGGATGAGAGCATCGCCCATCGCGCTGCGGGGGCGGGTGTCAGTGCCTCCGAATATGCCTATGATCTGCTGATGAAGGATGACGGCAAGGGCTTCATCTATTTCCCCATCCTCAACTATCGCGACGGCAACCTCAATTTCCTCGAGGATCTGCAGGCGTCGGACGACACGGTGAACAGCCTGTCCGACGGCGGCGCGCATTGCGGGACGATCTGCGACGCCGCTTCGCCGACCTTCATGCTCCAGCATTGGGTGCGCGATCGCAAAGGCCATCGCATCGCGCTCGAACAGGCCGTGAAGCGCCAGTGCCGCGATACCGCAATGCTCTATGGGCTCGAAGATCGCGGCGTGCTTGCGCCGGGCTATCTCGCCGATCTCAACGTCATCGACATGGACGCGATCAAGCTCGGCAAACCCTGGCTCGCCTTCGACCTGCCTGCAGGGGGCAAGCGCCTGCTGCAAAAGGCCGACGGCTATGTCGCGACGATCAAGTCCGGCGTCGTCACGTTCAAGGATGGCGCAATGCAGGGCCCGACCCCCGGCGGCGTGATCCGCGGCCCGCAGCGCGTCGAAATGGCGATGGCGGCCGAGTGATGCGGGCGGTCCAGCTTCGCGCCCCCGCTTCCCTCGATAATCTGACGCTGGCCGATCTTCCCGACCCCGGTGATCCGGGGCCGGGCGAGATTCGGGTGCGGCTGGCCGCATCGTCGCTCAATTTCCATGATTTTGCGGTCGTCGCCGGGATGATCCCGACCGCCGAAAACCGTATCCCGATGTCCGATGGCGCAGGGACGGTCGAGGCGGTGGGTGAGGGCGTGACCGACCATAAAGTCGGTGACAGCGTCGTGTCGCTCTTCTTTCCCTATTGGGCCGACGGCGCGCCGCCGGCGAGCGCCTTCACGCAAGTTCCCGGCGATGGCATCGACGGCTATGCGCGCGAAGTGGTGGTGACGCCCGGGCATTGGTTCACGCGTGCTCCCGAGGGCTGGTCGGCGGCCGAGGCGGCGACGCTCACCTGCGCCGGGCTGACCGCATGGCGCGCGCTGTTCGTCGACGGCGTCACCCAGCCGGGCTCGACCGTGCTGATTCAGGGCAGCGGCGGGGTATCGGTCTTCGCGCTGCAATTTGCCAAGGCAGCGGGCGCGCGCGTGATCGCGACAAGTTCGTCCGACGCGAAGCTCGAACGATTGAAGGCGCTCGGCGCCGACGAGCTGATCAATTACAAGGAGGTGCCGACGTGGGGCGCCCGGGCGCTCGAACTGACGGGCGGGCGCGGGGTCGATACGGTGGTCGAGATCGGCGGGGCGGGCACTCTCGACCAGTCGATGCTCGCGGCGCGTGTTGGCGGGCATGTTGCACTGATCGGGGTGCTGGCGGGGATTGTCGGGCCGGTGAAGACCGCGCTGCTGATGAGCAAGAATTTGCGCGTGCAGGGGCTGACCGTCGGCAGCCGCGCACAGCAACTCGCGATGATCGCGGGGGTCGAGGCGAACGGCATTCGTCCGGTCCTCGACCGGCACTTTCCGCTCGAAAATCTTGCCGACGCATTTCGCCATCAAGTGTCGAACGCGCATTTCGGCAAGATTATCCTCGATATCTAGCGGCTCAGCGTGCGAGCAGATCCGAAGGCAAGGTCGGTTCGCTGACGATCTTTGCCATGCGCCGCCACATCTCGTCGCGGCTGGGTCTGCCGCGTTCGACATAGGCGCGCACCATCGTCTCGCCGAGACCGTAGTTGATCACATAGCTGCGATACTGATCGGTGAAGCTCACCGACTGCTCGGCGCGCTTAGGGGAGACGAGCAGATATTTCTGGGTTAGCGCCACAGCCGTCGGTCGGTCGATCACGCCATCGAGATATTGCTGCGCGATCGTCAGCCGCGCGCCCGACGCGCGTTTGATCGCGGCCAAAAGCTGCCAGTAACGATCATCGGACGGCACCGCGATTTCGGCAATCGGCATCAGGACGTCGCGCTCGGTGTCGGCCTTGCTGCTTTCGGGGAAGGCGAGGTCGATGCCGTAATTGGCGCTGCCCTCGGCGATCAGGCTTTGCGGGCTGTAGAGGGGGTAAACGCTGAACTCGGCCCAGCCGCGCTCCTTCACCAATTTCTCTTCAAGCTTCATGTTGAGCAGGTGATGCCCCGGATACCCCTCGTGGCAGCCGAGGTCGAGCGCGCGCGACAGGCGGATCGGCAGGTCGGTGTTGACCTGGATCAGGCTGTGGTAGCCGCCCTGATAATAATTGTAGCCGCTCCAGCTCTTGCCGGTGACGAATTCGAGGCGAAAGCTTTCGCCTTCGGGCATCGGGATATGCGCCATGCTGCGTCCGCGGCAACGCGCGATCGCGGCGTCGAAGGTCTTTTGCAGCCGTTCCTTCGGGATGGTGAAGGCATCGAGATAGGCTTCGACGCGGTCGGCGAGCGCGCCTTCGCCAGGGACGAGGGCTTCGATCTTCGCGAGCTCGGCGTCGTAGCTGGCGAGGGGCTTCAACCGCGGCCGCACCCCGAACAACCGTTCGGCCTCCTCGGCGAAGGTAAAGCGCGTGCCCTGCATCATCTGCAATCGCGTTTCGGCGGCGCGAAGCTGCGCGCGTAGAAAATGGGCACGGCGCTTGGCGAGCGGATCGGACAGCCGCCGTGCCGCAACGTCAACCTCAGCCATCAGGTCGCGCGTCGCGGCGAGCAACGTCGGCTTGTCGCGCGGGGCCGCCTCGGCCGCCTTCTGAAGCTCCGGCGGGCCATAATAGGCGTCGATATAGCCGGGCTCGTGCGTTCCGATTTCGAGGCTGAGCCGCAGATAGGCGGATGCGATCTCGTCGAGCGCCTTGGTCGAAGCCGGTGTGCGGCGGACGTCGAGCGATGCTAGATCGGGCTTGGTCGCGGAGGGGCGGGTCTCGTTCGCGGCACAACCCGACAGGAGGGCGACCAGCGACAGGGCGATGAATTTACGCATTACGCGGCTATACCGCTGCTTTCGCTCGTGTCACGCACATCGCCGTCGGCGGCGATTTCGGCGTCCGACCGGCTTTCGGTCGCGTCATGATCGGGATGGAGCGGTGCGAAGCGCAAGACGGCGTAACCCGCGAGTGCCGCGAACAGCGACCCCATCAATATGCCGATCTTCGCTTCCTCGACCAGCAACGCATCGCCCGGAAAGGCGAGCCCGCCGATGAACAGGCTCATCGTAAAGCCGATGCCGCACAGCATCGCGACGCCATAGACCTGAAGCCAGGTCGCGCCGCGTAGCCGGCCCGCGATCCCCAATTTCACCGCCAGCCAGACGCTGCCGAAGATGCCGATCTGTTTTCCAAGGAACAGCCCCGCCGCGATCCCGAGCGGCAGCGGCGCGAATAGCTGATCGACACCCAGCCCGCGGACATCGACCCCCGCGTTGGCAAAACCGAAAAGCGGCACGATCGCAAAGGCGACCCACGGGTGCAAAGCGTGTTCGAGCTTGTGAAGCGGCGAATGCGCGCTGTCGGGGGCGCCCGGGGTGTGCTCGAACGGGATCGCCATGGCCGCCAGCACTCCCGCGATCGTGGCGTGGACACCCGAAAGCAACATCGCGTACCAGAGGAAAGCGAACATCAGCAGGTAGAGCGGCAGGCTTTTTACGCGCAGGCGCCCCATCGCGAACATGAGGCCGAGGATGACCGCCGCCGCGCCGAGCGCGAGCAGGTTGATCTTCGCGGTATAGAAAAGCGCGATGATCGCCACCGCGCCCATGTCGTCGACGATCGCGACGGTGACGAGGAACAGCTTGAGCGAGGTCGGCGCGCGCTTGCCTAGCAGGGCGAGCACGCCCATCGCAAATGCGATGTCGGTCGCGGCCGGGATCGCCCAGCCTTGTGCGAGCCCCGGCGTGCCTCCCGCAAAGAGGATATAAATGACCGCCGGCACGGCCATTCCGGCCGCTGCCGCGATGAACGGCAACCGCCGCCGATCCCAGCTGGCTAGTCGTCCGTCGACGAATTCGCGCTTTATCTCCAGCCCGACGAGCAGGAAGAAGATCGCCATCAGTCCGTCGTTGATCCACAGATGGACCGTCATCGGCCCGAGCTTGTCGGTCAGTACCGGCCCGGTCACCATGTGAATCGCACCGTGATAAAGTGTTGCCAGCGGTGAATTGGCTATAATCATCGCCAAAATGGCTGCGAAAATAAGAAGCATTCCGCCCGCGCTTTCACTCGCGAGGAACTCACGCAATGCTGAACGTGGCGGAAAACTGCGGGTCATCGGTAAGCTATTTCCTTATTTTGTCAGAAAAATTGACGATTAGAGGCGGGCAGCGGCGCGCCTTTACAAATCTGCTCTCTTCACTAGCACTATGGATATTGATGGCATTAGGCCATCGGTGGGGGCGGGGCTAGCACATTGGAGCTGTCGACCGCATGGCTGGAATGGCTGGTGCTGGGCACTGGCTACGAACTGATGCTTTTCGCGTCGGTCGGAATCCTGTTGTTCGGGCTCGACGACCTGCTGTTCGATGCATTGTGGATGGCTACCCGCCGCCGCAGATCGTCGCTCGTCCCGGCCGCGCCGCCGATCGAGGGGCGCTTCGCAGTCTTCGTGCCCGCGTGGGATGAAGCCAAGGCGCTGCCCGCGATGCTGCATCGCACGCTCGCAGCATGGGAAGGCGAGGATTTCCGGATCTACGTCGGCTGCTATCCCAACGATGCCGCGACGCTTTTTGCGATATCGCCGATCATCGCCCGCGACCGTCGGCTTCGGCTTGTCGTCGGCGGCCGCGAAGGGCCAACGACCAAGGGCGACAATCTCAATTGCTTGTGGGCGGCGCTCGGCGAAGATGAACGTGCCGACGGCATGCGTTTCGCCGCCATCGTCCTGCATGATTGCGAAGATCATGTTCATCCGGGCGAGCTCGCGCTCTATCGCCGCTATCTCGGGGAAAATGCGATGGTGCAGATTCCCGTCGTGCCCCTGATCACGCGAAGCGAACGCTGGATCGGCGGGCATTATGGCGATGAGTTTGCCGAAGCGCACGGGAAGGAACTGGTCGTTCGTTCGCGCCTCGGCCTGCCGCTACCATCGGCGGGAGTCGGCTGCGCGCTGACCCGTACCGCACTGGCGTTGCTTGCGCTCGAACGCGGCGGCGATCCTTTCCGCCGCGACAGCCTGACCGAAGATTATGAGATCGGCATGCTTATCGGTGCCTATGGCCTTTCAACGCGCTTTGTCGACGCGGTCGGACCCGCGGGTGACCGGATCGTCTCGCGCGGCGCATTTCCGGGAGAAATCGAAAAGGCCGTGCGGCAGAAATCGCGCTGGATCGCGGGGATCGCGCTTGCGGGATGGGACCATCTTGGCTGGCTCGGACCAGGGCGCCCCGCCACCGATGCCGGCTCCGGTCCCGGCCGCGCGTGGATCGCGCGCTGGATGCTGTGGCGCGACCGCCGCGCCCCGCTTTCCGCGCTTGTCCTGCTTGCCGCTTATGCGGGACTGGTTCTGACGGTCGCGGGCTGGGCAGGGCAGTTTCTGATGGGGTGGCAGGCGGTCGAGCTGAGTGACGGCATGCGGCTGTTGCTGGCGTTCAATGCCGTGATGCTATGCTGGCGGATCGGCATGCGCGGGCATTTTACGGCCGGTTGGTACGGTCTGCGCGAGGCGATGGTTTCGCTGCCGCGTGCCTTTTTCGCGAATGTGGTCGCGATGCTCGCCGCGCGCCGCGCGGTCGGCCTCTACTGGCGGATGTTACGGTCGGGCGAAGTCGTCTGGGACAAGACTGAACATCCCGATTACGAAGCCGCGCACGAAGACGGCTTTGCAAAGATGCCGGCGCGATGAGCGCGAGATCCCCCGATGTGCGCCGCGACGCGCCGGCGCTGCGCTTCCTGCTCCTGTGCGTCGGGGGCTGGATTGTGTTGCGGATCATGATGCTGTGGAACCCCGCCACCTCCTTTGCGCTCGACAACGCCGAGGCGCCGTGGTCGCCGCCGTCGCCTTTTGCGGCGAATGACGCGACACTGGGGAGCCCGCTCGTGGCGCGCCCCGATGGGCAGCAGGCCTCGACATATCGGCGAGTGAGCGTGTCACCCGTCGTCGCGGCGGTCCCCGCGCGGCGGACACCAATGCCGGCGCTGGCCGAAGGCGGGCCCGTTGGCGGTAGCACAGGCGCCGACCGTCATGCTCTTCGCCTTTCGCTGATCGCACGGCTGCTGCCATCTTTGCCGGTCGATTCCACCCGCTCCGCCGCCCCGGTGCGCAGCGCGCTATGGTTTCCCCTCGCGCGCGCCGAACATTCCGATCCGGGGCAGGGCAAGCCTTTCTGGATCCAGCGGCAGCTCGGGGGCTGGGCGCTCGCCGGCTGGGTCTATTTGCGCGAGGGGTCCGGGTCCGCCCCCGGCCCCCTCGGCGCGGCAAGCCAGCTTGGCGGAAGTCAGGCGGGCCTTCGGCTGGGCTATGGCTTTGGCGATGGCGGGCGCGTTCGCGCCTATGGCCGCGCGACGATGGCTATCCAGCGGCCGCAGCAGCGCGAGATCGCATTTGGCCTTGCTCTGGCTCCGCTTGCGCATGTGCCGGTCGATGTCGCGATCGAGCAGCGAATTGCCGCAGGAAAAGAGGGGCGCACCGCGTTGGCCATGATGGCGAGCGGCGGCGTATCGGAGATTGCGCTTCCCG
Organism: Sphingopyxis sp. YR583; assembly: GCF_900108295.1. Taxonomy (NCBI): domain Bacteria; kingdom Pseudomonadati; phylum Pseudomonadota; class Alphaproteobacteria; order Sphingomonadales; family Sphingopyxidaceae; genus Sphingopyxis; species Sphingopyxis sp. YR583. Next base: position 2,520,500 of record NZ_FNWK01000001.1, read on the forward strand.
CCGGTTTCCGGCTCGACGCCTATGCGCAGGCGGGCATCGTCGGGGCGCGGCGGCGCGACGGTTTTGCCGACGGCGCCATCGTCGTCGATCGCCGCCTTGGTCCCGATGACACATCTCCGCTTCGCCTCGGCGCACTTGCGGCTGGTGCCGTGCAGCCGGGCGCGGCGCGGGTCGATGTCGGACCGCGGCTGACGCTGCGCCTGCCCGAGGTCGGCGAAGGCAGCCGGATTGCGCTCGACTGGCGCCAGCGCGTCGCGGGCGATGCGCGTCCGGAAAGCGGTCTGGCGCTGACGCTGGCGAGCGACTTCTGATCGCAGGTAAAAATAGCCGCCCCAGCCGATTCCCCGCCGCGATAAAATGCTCTAGGGTCGCGGGACTCGGCGCAGTTTTACGCCGCTGATACGCTTTCGGGGCCCATGGATCTTTACCTCCCAGTCGCCAATCTTTCGGTCAATGCGCTGGTGATCATCCTGCTGGGTGGCGGGGTGGGTTTCCTGTCGGGCATGTTCGGCGTTGGCGGCGGGTTCCTGACAACGCCGCTGCTGATCTTTTACGGCATCCCGCCGACGGTCGCGGCGGCATCGGCGGCGACGCAGGTGACCGGCGCAAGCGTGTCGGGGGTGATGGCGCATCTCGAGCGCGGCGGGGTCGATCTGAGGATGGGCGGCGTGCTTGTCGCGGGCGGCCTTATCGGCTCGCTGATCGGTGCCGGGCTGTTCGAACTGCTCACCTCCTGGGGCCAGATCGATACGGTGATCAACATCCTGTATGTCGCGCTGCTCGGGACCGTGGGTACGTTCATGGGGCGCGAAGCCTGGGGCAGCTTTCGCGCCGCGCAGGACGGGCTGCCTGCGCCGGCGCGCAAGCGGCGCCATCATCCGATGGTCGCGAACCTGCCGCTCCGCTGGCGCTTCTATCGCTCGGGCCTTTATATCTCGCCGCTTGCGCCGCTTCTGCTCGGCATCATCGGGGGGGTGCTGACGATGCTGCTCGGCGTCGGCGGCGGATTCATCATGGTGCCCGCGATGCTCTATCTTCTCGGCATGGGCACGCAGGTCGTCGTTGGCACGTCGCTGTACCAGATCTTGTTCGTGACGATCGCGACGACAATGGTCCACGCCATGACGACCGGCGCGGTCGACATCGTGCTGGCGGGGTTGCTGCTGCTCGGAAGCGTCGTCGGCGCACAGATCGGTGCGCGTTTCGCGCAAAAGGTGAAGCCCGAATATCTGCGTATGGCGCTCGCGGCGATCGTGCTGCTCGTCGCGCTGCGCATGGGGGTCGACCTCTTCATCCGCCCCGAAGAAATCTACACGGTGCAATGATCGCGCTGCGCGCCTTGCTCGTCGCTCTCGCAGCTCTGTTGCTGCCAGCGCACGCGCATGCCGCCGATCCGCGGCTGGTGCCCGACGTGTCGAGCCGCGCGATCGATATCCAGTACAGCTTCACCGGTGAGGAATTGCTGTTGTTCGGTGCGATTCTCTATCCGGGTCAGCGGCTGCCCGACGACCGCGCCGACATCGTCGTCGTGCTGAAAGGACCCGTGCGGCCGATCGTGTTGCGCGAAAAGCGGCGTGTTGCGGGGATCTGGGTCAACGCCAGCAGCATTCGACTGCGGACCTCACCGGGGTTCTACGCGATCGGATCGTCGCGCCCGATCGACAAGCTGGTCGACGAGCGCACCGCGGCGATCTTCGAACTCGGCCTCGCCAATCTGTCGATGTCGCCCAGCGGATTTTCGGAGGCAAAGAAGCTTGAACGCTTCGAGGCGGGCCTGACCGACCTCTATCGCCGCTCGGGTCTGTTCGTCGAAAACCCCTCGGCGGTCGAAATCACCGAAGGCGTACTCTATCGTGCGCGCATCCCTGTGCCTGCCCGCGTCCCGGTGGGGACCTATCGCGCCGAAACCTATCTGATCAGCCGCGGGCGGGTGCTCGCCGTCGCATCGCGCGACGTCCAGATCCGCAAGGCTGGTTTCGAACGCTTCGTCGCTCTCGCGGCGCAGCAGCACGGCTTTCTCTACGGCCTTTCCGCGGTGTTCCTGTCGCTGGTGCTCGGTTACGGCGCGTCGGCTATTTTCCGTCGCCGCTAGCCATCATTCACGGCCTATTTACCCTCTGCTGCGATACCCGGCCCGGGATCATAACAGGCGGGGCGGATACATGGATATGCAGGGCGGCGGATTCAGCGCCGGTGATTTGACGGCGGCGCAGCACGTCAGGCTCGCGGGCGGCGGTGTGGCAGCGCCGGTGGCGCCAGTCGCAAACCATCATCGCGACGATCTGATGATCGGCGAAGTCGTCGATATTTCGGGGTCGGCGTCGCGCATCCTTCTCGATGCAACGGTGATCGGCAAATTGTCGTCGTCCAGCGATGCCGCGGTCGCAATGGCGGGGCAGGTCGGGGCACAGGTCAAGGTGCGTGTCGGCAATATCTGGCTGATCGCCAGCATCCGCGACCAGCAACTGCACGAGCGCGGCGAAGGGCTGATCGTTGCGACGATCGACTTCCTCGGCGAAGGCGAAGAAGAAAAGATTACGGGTCGCATCCACAATTTCCGGCGCGGTGTGACGCGCTACCCGATCCCGGGTAGCCAGGTCTTTGCCGCGACCAGCGCCGATCTCAAGCAGATATACGCCGCCGACGAGCGCGCGCATGTCGAAATCGGTACCGTCTACCCGACCAAGGATATTCGCGGATCGCTCTATGTCGATGCGATGCTCGGCAAGCATTTCGCGCTGCTCGGCTCGACCGGTACGGGTAAATCGACCAGCGCCGCGCTGATCCTGCACAAGATTTGCGAACTCGCGCCGCAGGGCCATATCGTGATGGTCGACCCGCACGGCGAATATTCGGCTGCTTTCAAGGGCACCGGCGCGCTGTTCGACGTCGACAATCTCGCCATGCCCTATTGGCTGATGAATTTCGAAGAACATTGCGAAGTGTTCGTCACCGCCGAAGGCCGCGACCGTCAGGCCGACTGCGATGTTCTCGCGCGCTGCCTGCTCCAGGCGCGAACGAAGAACCGGCTCGCCGAGGGCATGACGAAGATCACGGTCGATTCGCCGATCCCCTATCTGCTTTCGGACCTGCTCAACATCCTGCAGAACGAGATGGGCAAGCTCGACAAGGCGACCTCGTCCGCGCCGTTCATGCGCATCAAGGGCAAGATCGAGGAAATGCGCGCCGATCCGCGCTATAATTTCATGTTCTCGGGCATGCTCGTCGCCGACACGATGGCGGGTTTTCTCGGCAAGATCTTCCGCCTGCCGTCGGACGGCCGGCCGATCTCGATCATCGACGTGTCGGGCGTTCCGTCCGATATTACCGGCGTGGTCGTCGCGGTGCTGTCGCGCCTGATCTTCGACTATGCGATCTGGTCGCGCGGCGAGCCGCAGCGCCCGATCCTGCTCGTCTGCGAAGAGGCGCATCGCTATATTCCGTCGAAGGACACCGGGCAGGGACAGGCGGTTCGCAAGATCCTTGAGCGGATCGCGAAGGAAGGCCGTAAATATGGCGTGTCGCTGGGCCTCATCACCCAGCGTCCGTCGGATCTTGCCGAAGGTGTGCTTTCGCAGTGCGGCACGATCATCTCGATGCGTCTCAACAACGAACGCGACCAGCATTTCGTGAAGGCTGCGATGCCCGAAGGCGCGCGCGGCTTCATCGATTCGATCCCGGCGCTGCGCAACCGCGAATGCATCGTCTGCGGCGAAGGCGTGTCGATCCCGATCCGCGTCTATCTCGACACGCTCGAGGAAGAAAAGCGGCCCGCGTCAAGCGATCCGCTCTTCTCGAAGCTGTGGCGCGAAACCGGCGGCGAAGCCGAAATCCTCGAACGCGTCGTCAAGCGCTGGCGCAGCCAGGGACGTTGATTATCTTCGCCTGACGGCGGACGCGGCACCGGCCCGCTCCCCCACCCGGCCTCCCATTACAGGATACTCTGTGGGGGGCCGGGTGGGGGAGCGGGCCGGTGCCGCGTCCGCCTCAGCGGATAGAGGATTCAACTCGTCGGCGGCTCCCAAAGCTCGATCGGATTGCCTTCGGGGTCGTGGACGCGCGCAAATCGCCCGGTCGCCGGATCGTCCCATTCGTCCTTGGTGATGATCTCGTCACCCGCCTCGCGGAACGGCGCCAGCGCGGCGTCGAGATCGTCGACGCGCAGGTTCAGCATATGCTGTCTGTCGGCAGGGAAATAATCGGTGTCGGCCTTGAAGGGCGCGAAAACCAGCGGTCCCGCCGTGACATTCCAGACCCATTGGTTAGGCGGCACGCTGTCGTCGGCGCTGCATCCGCCGCCGACACCCAGCCGTTCGCGGTACCAGGCGCTGAGCGCCTCGGGATCGCGCGCCCGGAAAAACAATCCGCCGATGCCTTTGACATGTCCCATGCTGGCCTCCCGTTATGATTGGGACAGCCTAAGCCGAAAGGCTCAGCCTTTCCACTCCCCGCTTTTGCTGAATTCCTCGCGGATCTGCCCCGACTGGTTGAGCCGCGGATCGGTGTAAGACGGCGCTGCCACGGGCGGGGCGGCCGATGGGGTGGTGGTTGGTGCGGCGGGCGTGAGCGTACCGGGTAACGGCGCCGGCGCGACGTCGGGAAGCGGCGCGCCGGTGCCCGTGAGCATCGGCGCGGGGCCTGCTCCGGGTGGAAGGCCCTGACCCTTGAGGATCGCGAGCTGCTGCGCGAGCGGCAGATAGGGGCCGGGAACGGGCTCGCGGCCCAGATAGAGCGCGCGAAATGCGTCGGGCATGCCCCAGCGGCCGCGCCAGCGGTGGAAGATATGCGCGCCGACGATATTGGTCATCACCAGGCTCTTGCCCCAGCGCGGCCAGATCGCCTGCGTATGATAATGGGTCGCGAGCCCGACCTTGGGGAAGACATAGCCGCCGAGCGCCGCCGAGGCGATGCGGCTGGCGCGCAGCCAGTTGCGCCGTTCGGGCGTGCGCGCCATCGCGCCGTCGCAGCTGAAAGTGAACTGGCACACGCCCGCGCGCTGCGAGCCCTGGAAAACGACCCCGCACACGGTGTTCGGGAAACTCGGGTGGCGCACGCGGTTGATCACCGTCTGCGCGACCCCGCGCATCCCGTCGTCGGTTTCCGACGCCGCTTCATAATATATGGCGGCGGTCAGGCAGTAATGCGCACGCTCGCGGTCGAGCGCGGTGACCCCTTGGAAAACATAGGGTTTCGCGGGCGGCCCCACGAAAGCCTCGTCGCGCAGCATGGCGGGGTCGGTCGGCGGCATCGCCGCAGCGTCGCCATAACCGACGCTGTCGGGGTTAGGCAAAGTCGGGTCGATCTTCAGCGCTTCGGCGTAATCCTCGGCATTCATGATCGCCCAGCGTTCGGGATCATAGGCTTTGAAGCTCAACGGCACCGATACGCTGTAGGGACCGAAGAATCGGGGAGCGCGAAACGGTCCGCTCGTCAGCACGAAGGCGAGACAGGCGACCGAAACCACCGCGATGATCGCCGCCCAAAAGGCGCGCCCCGGCCCCGCCGGCTTTTCCGGCACGGGGTCACGCCACGTCGAGCGGGCGGTCAAGGACAGTTCGGGCTTCATGCGTGTGTCAAATTCCATCCCCGTCGCGCGCGATTCGCGGTCGCGGGGTCGATTTGCCTTATACGCTGAAACGCCAACAAAATGTTTCATCCTCGTCCGCCGCATCGACAAGGCATGGGCCCATTAGCCAAGCGTTGAGGTTCTCGCGTTAAATCGGCGGTGATGACCGACACCGTTCCATCCTATCGGCGCAGCGCGCGGACCGATTTTCGGATGTGGCTGCTGCTCACCTTCGGTCTTTTCTTTTTCTGGGCGGGTTCGACGATCGATCCGGCCGACAATTGCAGCGACGACGGGCGCGAGTGCGCGCCTTGGCTGGTGCCGCTGGCGCAGGCCATCGGGGCGCTGGTCGCGCTCGGCGCGGGTCTCAAGATGCTCGCCAACCCGAACCGCGGCAGTTTCATCGACCCTGCGACGGGCGACCTTGTCTGGTGGCAGGGACGCATCGGCGCGAGCGGCGGCGACGAGGGGCGTATTCACCCGTCGCGTATCGGCAAGCTTCGTATCGTCCGGCAGGACGAAAGCGACGACGAGGTTCATCTCTATGATCTGGAAGGGGCGCGGCTCTTCTGGTTCGATCAGGAAGTGATCCCGTGGCCTTACGAGCGCTGGGCGGAACGCCTCGCGGCACGCTGGCCGCATATCGAGGTCGAGCGGGTCGATTAGGCGTCGGCGGCCGGCGCCGCGTCAGCGGATCTCGACCGTCAGATGTTCGATTTCATGGACCTGTTTGACCCGGGCACAGATCGCATCGCGCGTCGCGCCGACGACGCTGATGATCGCCGAATGCGCACCGGGGCCAACCCGCCAGACATGCAGGTCGATGATCTTCACGTCGCCGGGTGCTTCGACAAGCGCGCGGATTTCGTCCTCCAGCTTTGTGTCGGTCGCGTCGAGGAGCACCGCGCCGGTGTCGCGTATCAGCGACCAGGACCAGACCGCGATCACGATCGCCCCCACGACGCCCATCGCAGGATCGAGCCAAACCCACCCAAGATAGCGCCCGCCGAGCAATGCGGCGATCGCGAGCACCGAGGTCAGCGCGTCGGCGACGACGTGCAGATAGGCCGAGCGGAGATTATTGTCCTTCTCATGGGCGTGATCGTGCGCATGACCATGATGGTCGTGCTCATGGCTGTGCGCATGTCCGTGCCCGTGATCGTGACCATGGCCGAGCAGCAAGGCGCTGACGATATTCACGCCGAGGCCGATCACCGCGATGACCGTTGCCTCGCCGAACTCGACCGGGCTGGGATTGACGAGACGGATGGCCGATTCATACGCGATGCCGAGTGCGACGATGCCGAGCACGAGCGCCGAGGCAAAGCCCGCGAGGTCGCCGACCTTGCCGGTGCCAAAGCTGTAGCGGCGGCCGTGGGCGTGGCGCTTCGCATAGGCATAGGCGATCGCGGCAATACCGAGCGCGCCCGCGTGTGTCGCCATATGGAAGCCGTCGGCAAGCAGCGCCATCGAGTTGAATGCAAGGCCCGCGGCGATCTCGCCGACCATCATCACCGCAGTAAGCGCAACCACCCACAAAGTGCGGCGGGCATTTTCGTCATGGCGTTTGCCAAGGAAGACATGGTCGTGGGCCAGCGCCTCTATTTCGCTATCGAACGACATGGACGCCTGCCTATCCGATGGAAAAATTATGGCAAGTGACGGATGGCGGCGTCGTACCAGTCGCCTCGCGACGTGACCTCGATCGGCAGGCCGAAAAGGCCGGTCAGCGTTTCGCTCGTCAAGAGCTCTCCTTTCGCGCCGTCGCGGTCGAGCCGCCCGCCGCGCAGCATGATGATGCGGTCGATCTCCGGCAGGATTTCCTCGATATGGTGCGTGATGAGCAGCAGCGTGATGCCCGTGCGTGCGATCCCGCGCAGCATGTCGAGGAAGTGATGCCGCGCTGCGGGGTCGAGTCCGGCGCATGGCTCGTCGAGCAGCAGCGCGTGCGGCCGGTGCGCAAGCGCGCGGGCGATGAGGACGCGGCGGGCTTCGCCCGTTGAAAGGCTCGCCATGCTGCGTCCGATCAGGTGGCTGGCACCGGCATCCTCCAACGCGGCGAGCGATGCGTCGACCATCTCGCGCGTATAATGCTGATGCGCCCAGAGGCCGCGCGAGGCGAAAAAGCCGGAGACGACGCAGTCGAGCGCTTCGAGCGGCGGGTCGGCATCGAAATCGAGCTGTTCGGTCGTGGATACGATCCCGAGCAGTTTGCGAAGGTCGAAAACATTCCAGCTATCCTGCCCGAAAATCCGGACGTCGGCGCCATAGGCCGGATAGAGCTGGCGCGTGATCAGCTTGACCAGCGTCGACTTGCCCGATCCGTTGGCGCCCAGGATGGCGGCACTTTCGCCCGCGCCGATGGTCAGCGCCGGAAGGTCCAGGATACATGCGTCGTCCGCCATGACGCGAACATTGGCGATCGAAAGCAAGGCTTCGGCAGGAGATGCCGCGGCGGGCGGCTGCGGCGGCGTGGTGGTTTCCGTCATGCCCGCCCTTTTGCCCAGCTCGCGGCGCGGGGCAAGCGCCGGCGTCGTTCCCGATCTTCCATTCTCCCCTTGCCGACTCACGAGCCAAAGCCTATATGCGCCCTACTTCTTGACATGGTTAGCCAGTTGGGACGTCGGGGCCGCGGGCCGCGACGGCTATACCCACATGCTTTCCGGTCATCCGGATTGGAAACATAGCTTGGTCGATTTCGACACCCTCAATGCGATCATCGCGCCCGAAGCCGAGGCGATGGGCCTTGCGCTCGTGCGCGTCGCCTTTTTTGGCGGCGAGAGCGACCCGACGCTGCAGGTGATGGCCGAGCGGCCCGAAACGCGCCAGCTGACGATCGACGATTGCGCCGACCTGTCGCGCCGCATCTCGGATCGGCTCGACGCGCTTGAGGAAGCGGGCAAGGATCCGATCGATGCCGCCTACCGGCTCGAAGTCTCGTCGCCCGGCATCGACCGGCCGCTGACGCGCCGCGCCGACTTCGCAGACTGGGCGGGGCACGAGGCGAAGATCGCGCTCAAGGAAAAGCGCGACGGTCGCCAGCGCTTCAACGGCGAGCTGATCGGTATCGACGGCGATGTCGTCACGATTTCGGATAAGGAAGGTGTGGAGCACAAGCTGCCGTTCGACGCGATCGACACCGCAAAGCTGGTTCTCACCGACAAATTGATTGCCGCAACCGTCCCGCTCTCGATCGAGGGCGCCGACGAAATGGAAGAAGAAGGACAGGACTGATGGCCACTGCCATTTCCGCCAACAAGGCCGAACTCCTCGCGATTGCCAACAGCGTCGCCAGCGAGAAGATGATCGACAAGGGCATCGTCATCGAGGCCATCGAGGAAGCGATCCAGCGCGCCGCGCGCGCCCGTTACGGCGCCGAGAACGACATTCGTGCGAAGCTCGATGCGCAGACCGGCGACCTTCGCTTGTGGCGCGTCGTGGAAGTGGTCGAACAGGTCGAGGATTATTTCAAGCAGGTCGATCTGGCTGCCGGCCAGAAGCTGCAGAAGGACGCCAAGATCGGCGACTTCATCGTCGACCCGCTGCCGGCGGTCGACCTTGGCCGCATCGACGCCCAGTCGGCGAAGCAGGTGATCTTCCAGAAGGTCCGCGAAGCCGATCGCGAGCGCCAGTACGCCGAATTCAAGGACCGCGCGGGTGAGATCATCACCGGCGTCGTGAAGTCGGTCGAATTCGGCCACATCGTCGTCAACCTCGGCCGCGCCGAAGGCGTCATCCGCCGCGACCAGCAGATCCCGCGCGAACTGATGCGCGTCGGCGACCGCGTCCGCGCGCTGATCCTGTCGGTGCGCAGCGAAACGCGCGGCCCGCAGATTTTCCTCAGCCGCGCGCACCCCGACTTCATGAAGAAGCTGTTCGCGCAGGAAGTCCCCGAAATCTACGACGGCATCATCGAGATCAAGGCCGCCGCCCGTGATCCGGGTTCGCGCGCGAAGATCGGCGTGATCAGCTATGACGGTTCGATCGACCCCGTCGGCGCATGCGTCGGCATGAAGGGCAGCCGCGTCCAGGCGGTCGTCCAGGAAATGCAGGGCGAAAAGATCGACATCATTCCCTGGTCCGAAGACACCGCGACCTTCGTCGTCAACGCGCTCCAGCCTGCAACGGTGCAGCGCGTCGTCATCGACGAGGATGACAGCCGTATCGAAGTCGTCGTTCCCGATGACCAGCTCAGCCTTGCCATCGGCCGCCGCGGCCAGAATGTTCGTCTCGCCAGCCAGCTCACCGGCAGCCAGATCGACATCATGACCGAGGCCGACGCCAGCGAGAAGCGCCAGCGCGAATTCGTCGAGCGTTCGACGATGTTCCAGGAAGAGCTCGATGTCGACGAAACGCTCGCACAGCTGCTCGTCGCCGAAGGTTTCGGCGAACTCGAAGAAGTCGCCTATGTCTCGATCGACGAACTGGCTAGCATCGAAGGCTTCGACGACGAACTCGCACAGGAACTGCAGAGCCGCGCCGCCGAAGGGCTTGAGCGCCGCGAGGAGGCCTCGCGCGCCCAGCGCCGTGAACTTGGCGTCGAAGATGCGCTCGCCGACATCCCGCACCTGACCGAAGCGATGCTCGTCATCCTCGGCAAGGCGGGGATCAAGACGCTCGACGATCTCGCCGACCTCGCGACCGACGAACTGATCGCCAAGAAGCGCACCGACAACCGTCGTGGCCCGGCGCGCAGCGAGCGCGCCGAGGACAAGGGCGGCGTGCTCGGCGAATATGGCCTGAGCGAAGAGCAGGGCAACGAGATCATCATGGCGGCGCGTGCGCACTGGTTCGACGATGAACCGGAAACTGCGGCGGAGCCGCAAAACGGGGAGGCCGCCGATGCGGACCCCGCGCAATGATCAGCTGACCGAAACCGACCGCGCAAAGGGGCGCGGCCAGCATGTGCCCGAGCGGCGCTGTGTCGTAACCGGTGAGGTTTCGCCGGCGGAGCAGCTCGTGCGCCTGGCGCTTGGCCCCGACAACAGCATTGCCCCCGACGTCCATGCCAAGGCGCCGGGACGCGGCGCGTGGATCGGCGTCGACCGCGTCGCGCTCGAAGCCGCGCAGGCCAAGGGCAAGCTGAAGGGCGGGCTTGCCCGCGCGCTTCACGAAGGCAATATTTCCATCCCCGACGACCTCGGCGAACGGATCGAGGCGCAGTTGATGCGTGCGACGCTTGACCGGTTGGGACTTGAATCGCGTTCGGGCACGCTGATCAGCGGCAATGAAAAGATCGAGCAGGCGGCGCGCCGCGGGCAAGTTCGCCTGCTGCTGCATGCCAGCGACGCGGGCGAGGACGGCCGCAAGAAACTGGCGCAGGCGTGGCGGGTCGGCGAAGAGGACGAAGGCTCCGGCCGCGAAGGGATGATCTTGCCGGTGGACCGGCAATCCCTATCTATGGCATTGGGGCGAGAGAATGCGGTGCATCTGGCGATTGTAGACGCCCGCGCCGCCGACCGGGTGCTGGCGCATTTGAGCCGCTGGCAGTTTTTCACCGGATGGAGTAGGGACGCGGCCAACCGCGTTTCACCTGAGGATTCCCGCTCCGCGGGGGACACGGATCCCCGCAAAGTGGGTGAGGAGATGGCGTCCACGGATTCCGATACGGTTTCCGACGCGTCGGGCGCGTATTGAAGGAAAATAGAGTTTAGATGAGCGACGAACAGGACAAGCCGACCCTTACCCGCAAGCCGCTGGGGCTGAAGCGGACGGTCGAGGCCGGACAGGTGCAGCAGCAATTCAGCCACGGCCGCCGCAATACGGTGGTGGTCGAGGTGAAGCGCCGCCGCGTGCTCGGTCGTCCGGGCGAAGCCGCCCCGGCCCCCGAGGTCGAAGAGGTCGAGGCCGCCCCGGCGCCCGCACCTGCTCCGGCACCTGCGCCCGCGCCGAAGCCTGCCGCGCCCCGCGCCAGCGAGAATGACAGCCTGATGTCGCGTCAGGAACGTCAGGCGCAGCTTCTGCGCGAAGCCGAAGAAGCGCGCATGGCGGCGCTCGAGGAAAATCGCCGCCGCGACGAAGCCGCGCGTGCGCGCGCTGCCGAAGAAGAAAAGGCCCGCGCCGAAGCGCGCGTCGAGCAGGCTGCCGCCAAGGCGGCCGAGCCGGCCCCCGCGGCGCCCGTTGCCGCTGAACCGGCTGCCGTCGAAGCACCCGCTGCAGCCGCCGCTGCCGAGCCGCAGGGCGAAGCGGCTCCGGCTGCGCCGCGACCGGCGACGACCAGCGCCGCTCCGGCGCCGCGCCGCTTTACGCCGGTCGAAGCGCCGAAGCGCCCCGAACCCAAGCGTCCCGAACCGAAAGCGAACCGCGGCACCGACAACCGCCGCCAGTCTGGCAAGCTGACCGTCACGCGCGCGCTCAACGATGACGAGGGCGCACGGGCGCGCAGCCTCGCGGCGCTGAAGCGCGCCCGCGAAAAGGAAAAGCGTTCGCACATGACCTCGTCGGGTCCGCGCGAAAAGCAGGTCCGCGAAGTCGTCGTGCCTGAAAGCATCACGGTGCAGGAACTGGCGAACCGCATGGCCGAAAAGGGCAGCGACCTGGTGAAGGCGCTGTTCAAGATGGGCATGCCCGTCACGATCAACCAGGTAATCGACCAGGATACGGCTGAACTGCTCGTCACCGAATTCGGGCACGAGATCAAGCGCGTCAGCGAAGGCGACATCGACATCCGTCACGATGAAGATGTCGACGATGCCGCGCATCTGAAGCCGCGCGCGCCGGTCGTCACGATCATGGGTCATGTCGATCACGGTAAGACGTCGCTGCTCGACGCGCTGCGCGGCGCGAATGTGCAGGCGGGCGAAGCCGGCGGCATTACGCAGCATATCGGCGCCTATCAGGTGAAGGCAAAGGACGGCAGCGTCATCACCTTCCTCGATACGCCGGGCCACGAAGCCTTTACCGAGATGCGCCAGCGCGGTGCGAATGTCACCGACATCGTCATCCTCGTGGTCGCCGCCGACGACGGGCTGAAGCCGCAGTCGATCGAGGCGATCAACCATGCGAAGGCGGCCGGCGTGCCGATCATCGTCGCGATCAACAAGGTCGACAAGGAAGGCGCGAACCCGCAGCGCGTCCGCGAACGCCTGCTCGAACATGAGCTGGTGGTCGAGGAAATGGGCGGCGACGTCCAGAATGTCGAAGTCTCGGCGCTCAAGAAGACCGGTCTCGACAAGCTGCTCGACGCGATCGCGGTGCAGGCCGAGATCATGGAACTGAAGGCGAACCCGGACCGCGCCGCCGAAGGCACGGTGATCGAGGCCAAGCTCGACAAGGGCCGCGGCCCGGTCGCGACGATCCTCGTCCGCCGCGGCACGCTGAAGGTCGGCGACATCTTCGTCTGCGGCGCCGAAAGCGGCCGCGTTCGTGCGCTCGTCGACGATCATGGCAAGCAAATCAAGGAAGCGACGCCGTCGATGCCGGTCGAAGTCCTCGGTCTCGGCGGTGTGCCGATGGCGGGCGACACGCTGACCGTCGTCGAAAATGAGGCGCGCGCCCGTGAAGTGGCTGCCTATCGTCAGGAACAGGCGACGCGCAAGCGCACCGTCCAGGCGCCGGTCAGCCTCGAAGGCATGTTCGAGGCACTCGCCGACAAGGCGAACGTCATTCAGTATCCGGTGGTCATCAAGGGCGATGTGCAGGGCAGCGTCGAGGCGATCGTCAACGCGCTGAACAAGATATCGACCGACGAGATCAAGGTCCGTGTGCTCCAGTCGGGCGCCGGGGCGATCACCGAAGGCGATGTGACGTTGGCGGCGGCAACGGGGGCGCCGATCATCGGCTTCAACGTCCGCCCGAACGCCAAGGCGCGCGATATCGCGAAGCGCGAAAAGGTACGCTTCATGTATCATGACGTCATCTATCACCTGACCGACGAGGTCCGCAAAGAGATGGCGGGCGAGCTGGGTCCGGAGCGGATCGAAACCGTCGTCGGGCGTGCCGAGGTCAAGGAAGTCTTCCCCGCCGGCAAGCGCGACAAGGCCGCGGGCCTGCTCGTGCTCGAAGGTGTCATTCGCAAGGGGCTCCATGCACGCCTCACGCGCGACGACGTCATCGTGTCGGCGACGACCATCGCGTCGCTCCGCCGTTTCAAGGACGACGTCGCCGAAGTGCGCGCCGGCCTCGAATGCGGTGTCGTGCTGTCGGATACCAACGACATCAAGGCGGGCGACAATCTCGAAGTCTTCGAAGTCGAGCTGCGCGACCGGACGCTCTGACGGGCTTCCGCTCCGCATAGCGGGAAGGGCGGCACCATGGCGCGCTACGTCGCCCTGTTCGGCAGCATCAACGTCGGTGGCAACCGGCTAACGATGGCCGACCTGCGCGCGGCGTTCGAGGCCGAGGGCTTTCGCAATGTCGAGACCGTCGTGGCGAGCGGCAATGTGCTGTTCGACCATGACGCGCGGCCGACGCGCGGGCTCGAGGAGAAATTGTCGATGATGGTCGAGGATCGCTTCGACATGACGAGCGCGGCGCTGGTCCGCAGCCGCGACGAGCTGGCGGCGGCCATTGCCGACAACCCGTTCGCGGGCACCAACGAGGACAGGATCGTCCACACGATGTTCCTCGATGGGCAGCCGACGGGCGAGCAGTTCGAGTCGTTGGCGACCGACCACCGCGTCCGGCCGAACGAGCGTCTCGCGCTCGGCGACCGGGCACTCCACATCGATTTCGGCGACGGGGCGGCGGACAGCAAACTGCATCCGCGCCTGATCGAACGCCGGCTTGGCCACAAGGGCACTGCGCGCAATATGCGCTCGATCGCGCGGATCATCGCGAAACTGGATGAAGAGGCAAGGGGTTAGGCGATGAAAAGCGAAAAGGACCGGAAAAACGATAGCGGCCCGTCGGTTCGCGTACTGCGCGTCGGCGAACAGGTGCGCCACCTTCTCTCCGAAATCCTCGCGCGCGGCGACGTCCATGACGATGTTCTCGCGACCCATCCGGTCAGCATCACCGAAGTCCGCATGTCGCCCGACCTGCGCCACGCGACCGTGTTCGTGAAGCCGCTGCTCGGCAAGGATGAGGACGCGGTGCTCAAGGCGCTGCGCACCAACACCGCCTATCTGCAAAAGACCGTCGCGTCGAAGGTGCGGATGAAATACGCCGCGAAGCTGAAATTCCTCGCGGACGAAAGCTTCGATGAGGCGAGCCACATCGAAAAATTGCTGCGCGATCCGAAGGTGGCGCGCGACCTGGCGAGCGGTGAGGGCGACGAGGCTTGATATCGTCCGGACCCACGGTTTCGGAAGGTCGGCGCCCTATTTTCCCTTCTTGATCCCCGCCGCGGCCTCCAGTTCGACCAGCGCTTCTTCCAGATAGTCGATCATTCGCTGCGCATGCGGTACGCTGCGGCGGCAGGCGGTGATGCCGAAGTCGATATTCTCGAAGTTCGATACCTGGGTGATGTTCATCGCCATGCCGTCGACGGGGATGCTCGCGGGATACATGCCGTCCAATCGCGCGCCGTTCCAGTACATCTGTTCGCGCGGGCCGGGGACGTTCGAGATCGTCACCGAATAGGCCGGGAATTTGTCGGCGGTGCGCGTCAGCGCGGTGAGCATCATCGGAAAGCTGGTGATCGCGGTATAAAGCTGGATCTGCGCCGCGGTCATCGCGCGCAGCTGCGCCTTCGCCGAATTCATCGATTCCTGGATCGCCGCCATGCGCGTCGCCGGATCGTCGATATGCGTCGCGAGATTGGCGGTCACCGACGCGACCGAATTGCCCGAATCGATATCGTCCTTGGGCCGGATCGACACCGGCGCCATGGCTTTCAATGGCTTGTCGGGCAGCTCGTTCAGCGACTGCAGATATTTGCGCATCGCCCCCGCGCACATACCGAGCACCGCGTCGTTGATCGTCCCGTCATAGGCTTTTCCGACGCGGCGCACGCGTTCCAGCGACCAGCTTTGCGCGACGAAGCGCCGCGCGCCGGTGATGTTGCGGTTGAAGCTGGTGCGCGGCACGCCCGCGAAAGGGGTAACGAGCCCTTCGCCGCCGAGACCGAACATTGCCGCGACATATTGGTTGAGCGCCTTGGTCACCCCGACGCTGTTGCCCCATTGCTCCTTCAGAAACTCGCCGATCGCCGCGATATCGGTCAGGCTCGGCCGCGGCGCTTTTTTGGGTGCCGGGAATTTGCGCTTGTACGCCTCATAGGCCTCGACCGAGAGCGGCGAGGCGCTGCGGCGCTCCTTCGGATCGGGCGACAGCATCGAATTATAGAAATGGATGCTGGCGGCGCCGTCCATCAGCGCGTGGTGGATTTTCTTGAAGGTCGCGATCTGGCGGTTCGGCAGGCCCGAGATCAGGGTGATTTCCCACAAGGGGCGCGTCCGGTCGAGTAGCCCCGAATGGAGCCGCGACGCGAGCTCGAACATCTCGCGGTAGCGCCCGGGCTTCGGCAGCGCCGACGCGCGGACATGGTAATGCATGTCGATGTCGCGGTCGGGTTCGAGCCGGATCGGCCCGTACTGGCCGAGCGGAGTCAGCTTCAGCACCTCGCTGAACGGGCGCCGGAGTCCTTCCGACTGGCGCAGCAGCGTGAGCTGTTCGTTGAGCCAGTCGGTCTCGTCGACGTCGTCGGGCAGGGTGTAGAGATTGATCCCGCCGATGTGCATCGGCATCTCGCGGCTTTCGCCCACCAGGAACATCGCATCGCTGATCGGCATCAGGCGCATCGGCAGCTCTCCCCCACTGATTGTGCTGCATTATTGTGCGCAGCATGACAGCGGCGAGGGGGGAGTCAAGCGATGCGCCGACTCTTCGGATGACGGCGACGCATCGGCGCGGTATCGCGGCGTCCATGGCCAAGCTCTATTTCTATTATGCCAGCATGAATGCCGGCAAATCGACGACGCTGTTGCAGGCGGATTTCAACTATCGCGAGCGCGGGATGGAAACCATGCTGTGGACCGCGGCACTCGACGACCGTTACGGGGTGGGGCAGGTGACGAGCCGGATCGGGCTGATGGCTGAGGCGCATAAATTCGATCCTGACAGCGACCTCTGGGCCGCTGTGAACGCCGAAAACGCCGAACGCCCGCTCGCTTGCCTGCTTGTCGACGAGGCGCAATTCCTGTCGCGCGAGCAGGTGCTGCAGCTCGCAAGGCTCGCCGACGAGATGAATATTCCCGTGCTCTGCTATGGCCTCCGCACCGATTTTTCGGCCGAGCTCTTCCCCGGCTCGGCGACGCTGCTCGGGATCGCCGACGCGCTCGTCGAATTGAAGGCGGTGTGCGAGTGCGGGCGCAAGGCGACGATGAACCTGCGCGTCGACGAAAGCGGCCGCGCGGTGGTCGAGGGCGCGCAGACCGAGATCGGTGGCAACGACCGCTATGTCGCAATGTGCCGGCGGCATTTCATGGCGAAGCGGCGCGAAGCCGCCGCGGTGCTCGCCGATGCTTGACGGGCTCTACGTCGACCTCGCCGATGGCGATCTCAGGCTGGTCAAGCTGACGGAAGCGCATCGTGAGGCGCTGCGTATCGCTTGCGCCGCCGATGCCGACATCTGGCCGATCTATTCATCGAGCTTCGATCCCGACCATTTCGACAAGAGCTTCGACGTGCTGACGGGCGGCGTCGGTCGCATGCCTTATGCGATCATGGACGGCGACACGCTCGTCGGGATGACCGCCTGGCTGCGCCCCGATATGACGGCACAGACAGTCGAGGTCGGCAACAGCTTCATCCACCCTGCGGTACGCGGCACCGGCCTCAACGGTCGGGTCAAGCGCCTGATGCTCGATCATGCGTTCGCGGTCGGCATCCGCCGCATCGAATTCCGCATCGACGAGCGCAACAAAAGGTCGCAGGCTGCGGTCGCCAAGCTCGGCGCTACCAAGGAAGGCGTGCTGCGGTCGGAACGGATCACCTGGACCGGCTATATCCGCGACACCGGCCTCTGGTCGCTGCTCGCCAGCGAATGGACGCAGGGGAAGATGTGACCGGCATCCAGATCCTGCTCAACATTGCAGTCACGGCAGCGAACGGCCTCGCCATTTTTGCGATTGGATGGCTTATCGATCGCCGGCGCGCGAGTTTTGGGGGATCGGACGACGGGATCATTCGAGCGACGATTATCGCTTCGATCCTGGCGACGGGGTTGTGGTTTTTCGGCCTTCTCGCCTTTGACGACCGGATCAATCTCTACGGCACCGTGGTAATGGGCGGTAGCGGTGGCGCGATCGCGATGCTGGCTGCCATCATCCAGTATCGCCGGCGGCGAGCGCGGCCCGCCGAGCCCCGGGCCGACGCGATACGGGATATTTTCTCCTGACGTCCGATTGGTGCGCGAGAGCTCGGTCGAGCTGGGCCGGGTTTGTCGAGCGGGTGCCTTCGGGTCAGTGCCGGTTCAGGTTGGCGTTGCTATCCCGCGCATCGGGAAGGGTTACACCGACCGAAAGACAGAATATGAAACCGAATCTCGCACTCTCCCTGGCTGCCATGCTGCTCCCCCTTTCGGCAGCGGCGGCCACCGAGCCGGCAGCCGAACCGCGCGCGCTCGGCGTCGAATCGAGCATCGTTTTTCCGAGCGACAGCACGATCCGCAACTGGCAGGCCGACCGCGACCGCGGCATCTGGATTCGGGGCCGCGGTAACGACTGGTATTATGGCACCTTCGCCGGCTTCTGCCGCGATCTCGATTTCGCGCAGGCGATCGGCTTTGAAACGCGTGGTGCCGGACGGCTCGACAAATTTTCGTCGATCGTCGTCCGCGGCGAACGCTGCCAGCTCTCCTCCTTCGTGACCTCGCCGCCGCCGCCCTCGAAGGCCGAGCGCAAGGCTGAAAAGGCCACGCAAAATTGACAGGCATTGGCCCGCGCCGTAGCGGCGCGGGATGAACGGCTGGATCATTCTCGACAAACCCGTGGGCCTCGGTTCGACACAGGCGGTCGGCGCGGTGAAGCGCGTGTGCCGCGAGGCGGGGCTGGGCAAGGTCAAGGTCGGTCATGGTGGCACGCTCGATCCGCTGGCGTCGGGGGTGCTCCCGATCGCGCTCGGCGAGGCGACCAAGCTTTGCGGCCGGATGCTCGACGCGAGCAAGATTTACGATTTCACTATCGCGTTCGGGACCGAAACGGCGGGGCTCGACGCCGAGGGCGAGATCGTCGCGACGAACGACGTCCGTCCGACACTGGCCGAGATCGAGGCGGTGCTGCCGCGCTTCACCGGACCGATCGAGCAAATTCCGCCCGCCTACTCGGCGATCAAGATCGACGGCCAGCGCGCCTATGACCGCGCGCGCAAGGGCGAAGCGGTCGAGATGAAGGCGCGCAGCGTCACTGTGCATTCGCTCTCCATTCGTCATCCCGGCGAAGGCCGGGATCTCACCATTGACGGCGCAAACCCGAGCCGGGGAGACCCCGGCCTTCGCCGGGGTGACGACGGTGGGGCGGGGGAGGGGCTCGATGCAATCACCCTCACCGCCCATGTCTCGAAGGGCACCTATATCCGCTCCCTCGCGCGCGACATCGCGCACGCCGTCGGCAGCGTCGGGCATGTCACGATGCTCCGCCGCACCAGGGCCGGGCCGTTCGCGCTCGAACAGGCGATTTCGCTGGACAAATTGAACGCATTCGGCCAAGGGGCCGCGCAATCAGAAGTAATTCTGCCGCTCGAGGCAGGGCTGGTCGACATCCCGGCTCTGAACCTTTCCCCGGAAGCGGCAGGGGCGATCCGTCAGGGTCGCGTCTGGACCGGGGGGTGCACGGATGACGGGCTCTATTGGGGAAGGGACAGCGATATGCGTCCCGTCGCCCTGATCGAGGCTTTGGCGGGAACGCTGAAAGTCATCCGGGGCTTCAACGTTTAAGCAAGGATGTTCGAAGGAAGTTTTGAATATGTCGATTACCGCCGAGCGCAAAGCCGAAGTCATCAAGGACAATGCCCGCGAAAAGGGCGATACCGGTTCGCCGGAAGTCCAGGTTGCGATCCTCACCGACCGCATCAACAACCTGACCGATCACTTCAAGGCGAATCACAAGGACAACCACAGCCGCCGCGGCCTTCTGATGATGGTCAACAAGCGCCGCAGCCTCCTCGACTATCTGAAGAAGAAGGACGAGGGTCGCTATCAGGCTCTCATCGCGAAGCTGGGTCTCCGCAAATAAGAATTTCTGGCGGCCCCGGATTTCCGGGGCCGCTGTCATATTGGTCCCGTGCAAAGTGCGGGACCGCAGGGCCGCTCCCGCATCCGGCGGGACCGCCATCGGGGCAGACGGACGCCCTAGACCGCCCCGGGCCGGATTGCCCGGAATCAGAGGCCCCGCCCGGCATAGGGCCCGGCGGGCGAAGGAAACCACATGTTTGACGTGAAAAAAGTATCGATCGAGTGGGGCGGTGAAACGCTGACGCTCGAAACGGGCAAGGTTGCCCGCCAGGCCGACGGCGCCGTGATGGCGACGCTGGGCGAAACGGTCGTTTTGTGCGCCGTGACCGCCGCGAAGTCGGTGAAGGACGGGCAGGATTTCTTCCCGCTCACCGTCCACTATCAGGAAAAATATTCGGCCGCCGGCCGCATCCCGGGCGGCTTCTTCAAGCGTGAACGCGGAGCGACCGAAAAGGAAACGCTCGTCAGCCGCCTGATCGACCGTCCGATCCGCCCGCTCTTCCCCGAAGGCTTCTATAACGAGATCAACGCCATCGCTCAGGTTCTGAGCTATGACGGCCACAACGAACCCGACATCCTCGCGATGGTCGCCGCTTCGGCCGCGCTCACCATTTCGGGCGTGCCCTTCATGGGCCCGATCGGCGCCGCGCGCGTCGGTTATGTCGATGGCGAATATATCCTGAACCCGACCGACGAACAGGTTGCCGAAGGCGACCTCGACCTCGTCGTCGCCGCCACCTACGACGCGGTGATGATGGTCGAATCCGAAGCGAACGAGCTGTCGGAAGAAATCATGCTCGGCGCCGTCCTGTTCGCGCATGACGCGTGCAAGGAAGTCGTCAAGGCGATCGTCAAGCTCGCCGAACAGGCTGCCAAGGATCCGTGGGAAGTCGCCGCCGGCGACGACAATGCCGCGATCAAGGACAAGCTCAAGAAGCTGATCGGCAAGGACATCGCCGCCGCCTACAAGCTGACCGACAAGTCGGCCCGTTCGAACGCGCTCAACGAAGCGCGCGCGAAGGCGAAGGAAAGCTTCGCTGCCGATGGCCTCAGCCCGCAGGAAGTCATGGCCGGCATCAAGCTGACCAAGAAGCTCGAAGCCGAAATCGTTCGCGGCGCCATCCTGAAGGACGGCAAGCGCATCGACGGCCGCACGACGACGCAGATCCGTCCGATCGTCGCCGAAACGCACTTCCTGCCCCGCGCGCATGGTTCGGCGCTGTTCACCCGCGGTGAAACGCAGACCATTGCTACGGCAACGCTCGGGACCAAGGAAAGCGAACAGATGGTCGATGGCCTCAACGGCCTGTCGTACCAGAACTTCATGCTCCACTATAACTTCCCGCCCTATTCGGTCGGTGAAGTCGGCCGCTTCGGTGCGCCGGGCCGCCGCGAAGTCGGTCATGGCAAGCTCGCCTGGCGCGCGCTGCACCCCGTGCTGCCGACGAAGGACGAGTTCCCCTACACGATCCGCCTCACCAGCGACATCACCGAGTCGAACGGCTCGTCGTCGATGGCGTCGGTTTGCGGCGGTTCGCTCGCGATGATGGACGCCGGCGTGCCGATCAAGCGTCCCGTCTCGGGCATCGCGATGGGTCTGATCCTCGAAGGCAAGGATTATGCGATCCTCAGCGACATCCTGGGTGACGAGGATCACCTCGGCGACATGGACTTCAAGGTTGCGGGCACGTCCGAAGGCATCACCACGATGCAGATGGACATCAAGATCGCGGGCATCACGCGCGAGATCTTCGAAGCTGCACTCAACCAGGCCAAGGAAGGCCGCGCTCACATCCTCGGTGAGATGAACAAGGCGCTCGGCGAAACCCGCAGCGAATTGTCGGCACACGCACCGCGTATCGAGACGATGCAGATCGACAAGTCGAAGATCCGCGACATCATCGGCACCGGCGGCAAGGTGATCCGCGAGATCGTCGCGACCACCGGCGCCAAGGTCGACATCGACGACGAAGGCTTGATCAAGATCTCGTCGAGCGACCTCGACCAGATCGAGGCGGCCCGCAAGTGGATCAGCGGCATCGTCGAGGAAGCCGAAGTCGGCAAGATCTATGACGGCAAGGTCGTCAACCTCGTCGATTTCGGGGCGTTCGTGAACTTCATGGGCGGCAAGGACGGTCTCGTCCACGTCAGCGAAATCAAGAATGAGCGCGTCGAGAAGGTTGCCGACGTCCTGAGCGAAGGCCAGGAAGTCAAGGTCAAGGTGCTCGAGATCGACCAGCGCGGCAAGGTTCGCCTGTCGATGCGCGTCGTCGATCAGGAAACCGGCGAGGAACTCGAAGACACCCGCCCGGCACGCGAACCCCGCGAACCGCGCGGCGACCGTGGCCCGCGCCGCGACGGCGGCGACCGTGGCCGGGGTGGCCGCGACCGCGGTCCGCGTCGCGACGGTGAAGGCCGCGGCGACCGCGGCCCGCGCCGCGAGCGCTCGGAAGACGGTCCGGAAGATCAGGGCCATGTGCCCGACTTCCTGAAGGACTAAGTCCTTCCGTTGACCGAACAGAGGAGGGGCTGCCGAAGGGCGGCCCCTTTTTTGTTTTGGTGGGAAGCTCCCATTCGCTGAGCGCCATTCCCGCGAAAGCGGAAGCCCGGAGCGCGCGTCGGCCGCGCCCTGCCCATTTTTCGCGGCGGGCGAATTATTGACATTGTTTCGCAATAGCGATTAAGACGCCCCGAACATTCAACTTGCGGGGGCATAAATGACAATTCGCACGACGATCCTGACCAGCACCGCAGCGATGCTCTCGCTCGCAAGTCACGCCGCCTATGCACAGGAAGGTGAAGGCGAGTTCGTCGGCGATATCGTCGTCGTCGGCGCCCTGACGGACGTGGAGATCGATCGTAAGGAGATCGAGGTCACGCAGGCGAACGATCTCGTCGATCTGTTCCGCAATGTCCCGTCGGTATCGGTCGGCGGCGGCGTTGGGCTTGCCCAGAAAATCTATGTCCGCGGGCTTGAGGATTCTCTGCTCAACGTCACGATCGACGGCGCGCCGCAGCGCGGCACTTTGTTCCACCATATCGGACGCGTGACGATCGAGCCCGAAATCCTCGAAACCGTCGATGTGCAGGCGGGCCCGGGCGAGGCGACCGCGGGCTTCGGCGCGGTTGGCGGTGCGATCCGCTTCCGCACGCGCAACGCCGTCGACATGCTGCAGGACGGCCGCAACATTGGCGGCATCGCCAAGGCAGGCTGGTTCAGCAACGACGGATACAAGCTCAGCGGCACGGTCTATGGCCGCATTGCGGGCGATATCGGCATCCTCGCCTCCTACGTCCATGTGAACCGCGACCCGTACAAGGATGGCGACGGCGTGCGCCAGCTTGCGACCGGGGCCGAGCAGAATCTCGGCTTCGTCAAGGTCGGCGGCGAACTCGGCGGCGGCCACCGGATCACCGCCAGCTATGAACAGCGCCGCGAACGCGGCAGCTTCGGCCAGCGCCCGAACTGGCCGGTACTCGCGGGTGATCGCCTGTTCGACGCGAAGGGCAAGCGCCAGACCGCCATTTTGAACTATGGCTTCCAGGGCGACAGCGGCGTCGGCGTCGAGGCGACGGGTTATTGGACGCGCACCAATTTCTCGCAGGATCGCTTCGACCGCTGGGGCCTCTATGGCGCCGAGATCGAAACCTACGGCTTCGACGTGCGTGCGAAGCTGGCCATTGCGAACCACGACATCACCGTCGGCGCCGAGCATCGCCGCGACGCGGTGACGAGCGAATATCTCGGCGCGCCCGCGATGTGGCAGCCTTGGGCATGGGATCCCAATATCGGCAGCTTCACCGAAAAGGGATCGCTGATGGGCGTTTACGTCCAGGATCACTGGCGCCTCGCCGACCCGCTGCTGATCAGCTTCGGCGCGCGTTACGATGCCTATGACCTCGATCAGAAAACCTATCGCACCGGCACCAAGAGCGACGGCCTCAGCTTCAATATCGGCGCCGAATTCGAAATCGTCCCCGGTCTCAGCCTGAATGCCGGTTTCGCCGAGGCGTTCCGCGGCGAGGAAATCGGCGACGCCTTCACGCTCGAAAAGCGCCCGGGCCGCCTGTCGCTGTCGCCGACGCTGCGGCCCGAACGCGTCGACAATCTCGAGGGCGGCGTGAAATACGACCTCGGCGGCTTCACCGCGTCGGCGGTTTATTATGAAATGACGATCAAGAATGTCATTCTCGACCAGCTCGGCCGCGATGCTTCGCAGCCTGCACAGGACGCGGTCTATTACGAGAATGTCGGCAAGTTCAAATCAAAGGGTGTCGAACTTCGCGCCGGATATCGCACCGGACCTTTCAGCATCGACGCCTATTACAACCATTATGATTCGCGCCTCAACGGCAACCGGATCGAGGGGTATGAGCATATCGCGCTCGGCAACTCGATGGGCGATAACTGGGCGGTGACCGCCGGTTTCCAGCCGAGCGACTATTTCAACTTCCGCGCGGGGCTGACGCGCTATGAAGACCTCAATAATATCGAGGTGCTGTTCCGCGAAGTGCAACTCTATCCCGCCGACATTTCGGAAACGCAGTTCATCGACAAGCCCGGCTATACGACCGTCGACCTGTTCGGTAGCTGGCGCCCGTTCGGCACCGACCGGCTCGAACTGCAGGCGGCGGTCTATAATCTGTTCGACAAGCGCTACATCGCGCACGCCAGCGTCGCCGATTACGGCCAGCTCGGATTGCCCGACTATGCAATCGTGTCGGGCCTCCCCGAACCGGGCCGCAACGTCCGCCTGACCGCGTCTATCCGCTTCTGATGGCCGGCGCGGCTGTCCGTCGGCGGCCGCGCCACGCCCTCAAGCTGTGGCATCGCTGGTTCGGGCTGATCGCCGCGCTGTGGCTGGCCTTGCTGGCCGCGACCGGCATCGCGGTCACCTTCTACGACGAGCTCGATAGCGCACTCAACGCCGACTGGCGGACGGTCCCCGCGTCGGACCGCGTCGCGCCCGTCGACCTTGCCATAAAGGCGGCCGAGCGCGCGTTGCCGGGTTTCGCGCCAAACATGATCGAAATGCCGGGCCATGCCGGCGACAGCCTGTGGATGATGGGCCGCGCGCCCATCGACGGCGCACCGCGCCCGATACAGGTCTTTGCCGATCCACGCGACGGATCGATCCTCGGCTGGCGCGAAAGCGGCGCGATCAAGTTCGACCGGCGGCACGTGATGGACATCATTTATGGCCTCCATATCGACCTGCTCGCGGGACCGTGGATGATGTGGTTTTTCGGGCTCGTCTCGCTGCTGTGGGTGATCGACCATGGCGTCGCGGTCGCGCTCTCCTTTCCCAAAGGCATGCACTGGCTGCGCGCCTTTCGCACCGGCGGGCGCCCCGGCAGCCTGAAGCGCCTGTTCGATTCGCACCGTGCATGGGGGCTCTGGTTCCTGCCGGTGACGCTGGTGCTCGCCGTTACCGGCGTCACGCTCGCCTGGCCCGACGACAGCCGCGAAGCGGTTGCGCTCGTCTCGCCGATCACCGGGCGCCTGCATGAAGGCATGGCCGATATTCCCGAAACCGCTCCGGCAATCGATGTCGACGCCGCGATTGCGCGTGTCGTCGGCAAAAGCGGGGAGCCCGTTCACAGCGTCCGCATCTTCCCCGATCATGGCGTCTATGCCGTGCGCACCTTCGATACCCGTGACCGCGACGATCAGGGACGGCTCTGGCATTATGTCGCGATGAACGACGGCCGGATCGTCGGTACACGGCACGATAACGGCACGACGGCGGGCGACGCGTTTTTTGCATGGCAGTATCCGCTCCACTCGGGAAAGGCATTTGGCCTTGCCGGTCGGTTGCTGGTGTTTGCGGGTGGCGTCGTGACGCTCTGGCTCTGCCTCAGCGGAATCAGGCTTTGGCTCCGCCGCCGGCGCCAGCTCGTCTGAAACCGCTCGCGTCGGCCGCGCACTTGCGTTTATGATCGGCGCCATGCTGACCCTTATCGCCGCGCTCGCGCTTGCCGCCCAATCGACCCCCGTCCCTCCGCAGGCGACGCAATTGCCGCCCGCGACGCTGCCGCCGGTGCCCGCGCCCGTTACCCCGGTGATCGAGGCCGATACGCGGCCCTATGTCGCGCTCGTCACCGACATGGGCACCATCACCGTGCGGATCGAGAACAAGCGCGCGCCGGTCACCGCCGGGAATTTCCTTCGCTATGTCGACGCCAAGCGGATGGACGGCTTCAAATTCTATCGCTCGACGAAAAGCTGGGGCCCGGCAAACCAGCTGATCCAGGCTGGCAATCGCGGCGACGCGCGCAAAAATTTCCCTCCGATCGCGCACGAGCCGACGAAAACCACCGGCCTGACGAATTGCAAGGGCGCGCTGTCGATGGCGCGGCTCAATCCCGGCGACGCCACGACCGATTTTTTCCTGCTCCTTTCCGACATCAAGGGCTTCGACAGCGATGCGCCGGGTGGCGACGGCGTCGGCTTCGCGGTGTTCGGCGAAATCGTTGCCGGCGCCGACATCGCCGAGGCGATCTTCAATGCCCCTATCTCGCCGACCGCGGGCGAAGGGGTGATGGTCGGTCAGATGCTCGACCCGCAAGTGACGATCAAGACTGCGCGCCGCGTGCCCGCGCCGGCCGGCGCTCCGCAAGGCTGTGTCGTCAAGACGCCGTAAAGCTCAGCCGGACCCCCATCATTTATTTTGCGTTCATCCGCGCTGTGTCTATACCGCGCGCATGACTCACAAGACCCCTTCGCGCGCGACCATGCGCCTGCTCGCCGCCGCATTCGTGATTACGCCCATGCTGGCGGCCTGTGCCGGAGGCGGCGGGGTCAAGAAGGATACGCGCTACGTCGCGCGCGACGTTAACACGCTGTACCGCGCGGCACAGGACCGGCTCGAGCGCCGCCAGTACGGGCTTGCCGCCGCGCTGTTCGACGAGGTCGAGCGCCAGCACCCCTATTCGCCCTGGGCGCGCCGCGCGCAGCTGATGAGCTCGTTCAGCTATTATATGGACCGCGAATATACCCCGGCGATCGAGGCCGCGCAGCGCTTTCTCGCGATTCACCCGGGCAACAAGGACGCGCCCTACGCCTATTATCTGATCGGGCTCAGCTATTATGAGCAGATCAGCGACGTCACCCGCGACCAGAAGATCACGCAGCAGGCGTCGAACGCGCTCGGCGAAGTGATCCGCCGCTATCCCGACAGCCGCTACGCGGCCGATGCGCGCCTGAAGGTCGATCTGGTGCAGGATCATCTTGCCGGCAAGGAAATGGAAATCGGCCGTTTCTATCAGCGCAGCTCGAACTGGCTCGCCGCATCGATCCGTTTCCGCGAGGTCATCGACAAATATCAGACGACCAGCCACGCACCCGAGGCGCTCTATCGCCTGACCGAATGCTATCTGTCGCTCGGCATCCCCGCCGAGGCGAAGAAGTCGGCCGCGGTGCTCGGTGCCAACTATCCGGGCAACGAATGGTATCAGCGCGCCTACAAGCTGATGCAGAAGAACGCGCCGAGCGCATAGATTCTGCCTTTGTTCTGCGGTATGGGCAGGGCATGCTGACGGCGCTTTCCATCGCCAACATCGTTCTGATCGAACGGCTCGATCTCGATTTCGAGGCCGGGCTGGGCGTGCTGACGGGCGAGACGGGCGCGGGTAAATCGATCCTGCTCGACGCGCTGGGCCTCGCGCTCGGCGCGCGCGCCGACAACGCGCTCGTGCGGCGGGGGAGCGACAAGGCGCAGGTGACGGCGAGCTTCGTCGCGCCCGCCTCCGGCACCGCGCTCGCCGCGCTGCTCGCCGAAAATGAAATTGCGATGGAAGGCGGAGAGCCCCTGCTGATCCGCCGCACACTGAAGGCCGATGGCGGCAGCCGCGCCTATTTGAACGACCAGCCCTGTTCGGCGGCGCTGCTGCGCGAGGTCGGCAGCCATCTCGTCGAAATTCACGGCCAGCACGACGACCGGGGCCTGCTCGCGCCCGCCGGGCATCGCGCGCTGCTCGACGCCTATGCCCGCGCCGATACGCGCGGTGTCGCCGCCGCCCACGCCGCATGGCGCAGCGCCGAGGACAGGCTTTCCGCCGCGCGCATGGCGATTTCAGAGGCGGAACGCGATCGCGAATGGCTCGAACATTGCGTCGCCGAATTGCAGGCGCTGGCGCCGCAACCCGGCGAGGACGCCGAACTCTCCGAAGCGCGCGCGGCGATGCAAAAGGGTGAAAAGGTCGCCGGCGACCTTGGCGCGATCATGGAGGCGTTCGAGGGCAGCGACAGCGGGCCCGCACAGCTTCGCGGCGCTGCGCGGCGGCTCGACCGGCTTGCGGGCGATCATCCCTTGCTCGCCGAGGCGCTGGCCGCGCTCGACCGCGCGATCATCGAGGCGGACGAGGCCGAGACGAAGCTGCACGAAGCCGCGCGCGCGATGGAATATGATCCCGAACGGCTCGAGGCGACCGAAACGCGGCTGTTCGAACTCCGCGCGATGGCACGCAAACATAACGTCCAGCCCGACGAGCTCGCCGAACTGACCGGCACGCTCGCCGCGCGGCTCGATGCGATCGAGGGCGGCAGCGCGGGGCTCGCGAAGCTCGAAACCGCAGTCGCCGAAACCGCTGCGGCCTACACCCACGCGGCGACCGCGCTCTCGGATCAGCGCAGCAAGGCAGCAACGCGCCTCGACGCCGCGGTCGCGGGCGAACTCGTGCCGTTGAAGCTCGATGCCGCGCGCTTCCAGACGCTCGTCGAGCGCCTCCCCGCCGAGCGCTGGGGCCCGGAAGGCATGGACCGCGTCGAGTTTCTTATCTCGACCAACCCCGGCGCACCCTTTGCGCCGCTCGCCAAGATCGCGTCGGGCGGCGAACTCTCGCGTTTCATTCTCGCGCTGAAAGTCGCGCTCGCCGAAGAGGGCGGCGCCGACACGATCATCTTCGACGAAATCGACCGCGGCGTCGGCGGTGCGGTCGCGAGTGCGATCGGCGAACGGCTGGCAAGGCTGGCGGGAGCGGGCAAGCAATTGCTCGCGGTGACGCACAGCCCGCAGGTCGCGGCGAAAGGCGCCGCGCATTTCATCATCGCCAAGTCGAGCGAAGACACGGTGACGCGGACCAGCGTCCATCAGCTTGACGAAGCGGGCCGCCGCGAAGAAATCGCGCGCATGCTCTCGGGCGCCGAAGTGACCGCCGAGGCGCGAGCACAGGCCGAAAGGCTGCTGGAAACGGCGGAATGACCGCATCGCATCCGCTCGATCGTCCGGTCTGGACCATGCTCACCGGCCGGCAAGCGCATCTGGCCGAGGGCGATGGCCAGGCGGTACGGATCGATCGCGGTTATGGCGTCTTCGGCGCGGCTGCCGACACCGACGCTGAAGCACAGGCTGCGCTTGCCGCCCTCGTTCCGGATACCGACGAAATCTGGATCGTCGAGCCCGAGCCCTGGCCGCTGCCCCCCGGAACGCGCGAAGTGAAACGTGCGGTGCTCGCCCAGATGGTCGCCGAAGGAGCGCCGCCGCCGCGTGCCGGCGAACCCGCAATCGTCCCGCTGGGCGACGATGACGCCGCCGAAATGGCCTCGCTCGCCGACCATGCGAAGCCCGGGCCCTGGGGCACGAAGACGCATCGTTACGGCCCCTTCTTCGGCATCCGTGAACATGGCCGCCTGCTCGCGATGGCGGGGCAGCGCATTCTCGTGCCCGGCATGGCGGAGGTCAGCGGCGTCGCAACATGGGAGGATTGCCGCGGACGCGGGCTCGCGCGGACGCTGATCGGGCATGTCATGCGCCAGATGGTCGCGCGCGGCGAAACACCCTTTCTGCACAGCTATGCCGACAATGCCGGCGCGATTGCGCTCTATGAATCGCTCGGTTTCCGCATTCGCCGGGAGGTGCATGTGCTGGCGATCGCGAAATGATGGACCGATGTGATCAGCTCGCCGCGCTGGCGGCGTTGCTCGCGGGGTGCGGTATGCCGCCGATGTTCAGCGTGGCTATCGACGAGCCCATTATTGATGGCCGGATCACCCTCAACGGCGGTTCCGCCAAGTTGATGAAGAATCTCGATGGCGCCTATTGGGCGAAGTGGCGAGAAAAAGCGGCAGAGGGCGAGTTGATGGTGGTCTTCGCCGATGGAAAAAGAGCATCGTGCAAAATGGCATATACGCCCGGCAATAGTCCACAGCGCCAAGCATTCACTATCCGCAATCGCAAATGTGCACGGTTGCCGGATGGATGAGGAGCATCGGCATGTCTCGTCAAGTTTCAACGCGCCGCGAACATCTCGCAGCGATGCTGGCGATGGCAACCGCGCTGCTGCCGGCGGGTCAACTCAAGGCGCTGGAGGCGCGAATGGAAGAGCTTGTTCCCCAATATGGCCTGATCGGGCAGATGATGGCGCAGCCGGGGCAGCGCGCCGCTTTGGTCGCGATCCTCTCCGAGAGAACGGGCGCGATGCCCGGCAACATGGCCTATCTGATCGGTGAGGACAGTGCCAACCCCGATGCGATCTGGATCTTCGAGCTGTGGGAAACCAAAGAGGCGCACGCCGCCTCGCTGCAGCTGCCGGCGGTTCGGGAGGCGATCGCAAAGGGGCGTCCGCTTATTGCGGGATTTGGTACTCGCGCCGAGTTCAAGCCGGTGGCAAAGACCCGTGCATGACCGAAATCGAATCCCTGTCGCAGGCCGACGCCGCCAATGAATTGATGCGGCTGGCGAAACAGATCGCCTATCACAGCAAACGCTATCATGCCGAGGATGCGCCCGAGATTTCGGACGCCGATTATGACGCGCTCGTCCGCCGCAACAACGAACTCGAAGCGGCATTTCCGGCGCTGATCCGTGCGGACAGCCCGAACAACGCGGTCGGCGCCGCCGTCGAAGGCTCGCCGCTCGCCAAGGTCACGCATGCGCAGCGGATGATGAGCCTCGACAATGCCTTTTCGGGTGAGGATGTCGAGGAATTCGCCGCGCGTGTGCGCCGCTTTCTGAACCTCCCCGCCGACGCGACGGTCGCGATGACCGCAGAGGACAAGATTGATGGCCTCTCCTGCTCGCTACGCTATGAAAAGGGCAGGCTGGTGCAGGCCGCGACGCGCGGCGATGGCAGCGTCGGCGAGGATGTCACCGCCAATGTCCGCCATATCGCCGACATCCCGCAGGAACTGAACGGCGCCGCGCCCGACGTCTTCGAGATTCGCGGCGAGGTCTATATTGCAAAGGCCGATTTCACGGCGCTCAACGAACGCCTGATGGAGGAGGGGCGGGCGCTTGCCGCCCAGCGCGAGCAGGCGTTCGATCCCGCCACCGTCCGCCAGTTCGCCAATCCGCGCAACGCCGCGGCAGGCTCGCTGCGCCAGAAGGATGCCAGCGTCACGGCATCGCGTCCCTTGCGTTTCCTCGCGCACGGCTGGGGCGAGGTCAGCGCGCTTCCCGCCGAAACCCAGTTTGACGTGATGAAGACGATCGAACGCTGGGGTGTGCCGGTCTCGCCGCTCCTCAAACGTTATGACAGCGTCGCGGATATCCTCGCGCATTATGCCGGGATCGAGCGCCGCCGCGCCGAGATGGATTATGATATCGACGGCGTCGTCTACAAGGTCGACCGGCTCGACTGGCAGGCGCGTCTCGGCTTCGTCGCCAAGGCACCGCGCTGGGCCATCGCGCATAAATTCCCCGCCGAACGCGCGCAGACCACCTTGGAAGCGATCGATGTCCAGGTCGGCCGCACCGGCAAGCTGACGCCCGTCGGGCGCCTCACCCCCGTCACCGTCGGCGGCGTCGTCGTGTCGAACGTCACGCTCCACAATCGCGACGAGATCGGCAGATTGGGAGTACGCCCCGGCGACCGCGTCGTCATCCAGCGCGCCGGCGATGTCATCCCGCAGGTCGTCGAAAACCTCACCCGCGATGAGGACCGCCCGCCGTTCATTTTTCCCGACCATTGCCCCGTCTGTAACAGCGAGGCGGTTGCCGAGGAGGGCGAAGTCGATGTGCGCTGCACCGGCGGCCTGATCTGCAACGCGCAGAAGTTCGAGCGCCTGCGCCATTTCGTCAGCCGCGGCGCGCTCGATATCGAGGGGCTGGGCGAGAAGAGCATCCAGGAGTTCCTCGACCTCGGCTGGCTCGACAAGGGCCCCGCCGACATCTTCCGCTTGAAGGCCCATCGCGCCGACCTGCTCGGGCGCGAGGGCTGGAAAGAAAAGTCGGTCGACAATCTTTTCGCCGCGATCGAGGCGAAGCGGCAGCCCGACGCGGCGCGGCTACTCTTCGGTCTCGGCATCCGTCATATCGGCGCGGTGACCGCGCGCGACTTGCTGAAGGGGCTCGGCGATATCGCGCTGTTGCCCGAAAAGGCGGCCGGAATTCAGGCCTATCTCGACGCCAATCCGCAGGCCGAAGGCGAGTCGGACGGCAAGTTTGTCACGCGCAAGATGGAGGCGATCAAGGCCATTCTCGAAGTGCGTGCCGACGGCATCGGGCCGGCAGTGGCCGAGGCGCTGGGCGATTTTTTCCACGAGCCGCACAACCGGGAATTGTGGGACGATCTTTTCAGCGAGGTTTCGCCGCCACCTTATGTGGTCGAGACGCGCGAAAGCGAGGTGTCGGGAATGACGGTGGTCTTCACCGGCAAGCTTGAAACGATGAGCCGCGACGAAGCGAAGGCACAGGCCGAAGCGCTCGGCGCCAAGGCTGCAGGTAGCGTGAGCGCGAAGACCGATCTTGTCGTCGCAGGACCGGGTGCGGGATCGAAGCTCAAACAGGCGAGTGCCCTCGGTATCCGCGTGATCGACGAAGCCGAATGGGCGGAGATTGTCGCCGCGGCGGGATGAACAATAGCACGCTCGTCACCCCGGACTTGATCCGGGGTCCATGGCGCCGGTGCCGTAATGGATGCCGGATCAAGTCCGGCATGACGAAGACGAAATTCCGGTGATATAGAGCCGTGCGCGCCATCACGGACGGCGCGGCGGAAATGCTGTGAGGGGACTACATGGCAAAGCGTGATTATCTTCAGAATCTGATGCGCGATCTCGAATCGCATACCGAGGTGCGGCGGTTCGGCAGCGGATGGCTTTCGGGCTTTTTCGGGCTGCTCTTTGCAATCGCCGGCTTCTTCATGGTGATCGCGCTGCGCTTCCCCGACTGGTTCGCGACCCCCGAGCTCGAAATCCTCAAGGATTGGGGCGGCTTTCGCGGCGTCGTTCACGCCACGTTGCTCGTCAGCTACGGCCTCTCCTTGCTCAGCCTGCTGCTGCGCCCGCGCAAGGTGCTCGGCCTCACCGCGCTGATGATCGGGCTTGCCGCGATCCTTGTCGGTGGCTCGAACGTCCAGCCGCAGGAAACGCGCGACTGGGGCATTTTCTTCGGGCTCGACTTTTTCGTCGTGAACCTGCTGGTCACCGGCTTCATGTTCGCGCCCTTGGAGCGCGCCTTCCCGCACCGCCGGACGCAGCGCCTGTTCCGCACCGAATGGCGCGAGGATCTTTTCTATTATCTCGTCAGCACGATGTTCGTGCAGGTGCTGGGCTTCCTCGCGCTCGCACCCTCGACGATCATCAACGAGAATACGAGCAATTGGGAGGCGTTTCGCGCCACCGTCGCGTCGCTGCCGTGGATCGTGCAATTCCTGATCGTCGTCGTGGCATCGGATCTGGCGCAATATTTCTTCCACCGCACCTTCCACCGCTACCCCTTCCTCTGGGGCTTCCACGCGGTGCACCACAGCGCGAAATCGATGGACTGGCTCGCGGGATCGCGGATGCATTTCGTCGAAATCATCCTGCTCCGCTCGATCACCTCGCTGCCGCTGTTCACGCTCGGCTTCGCGCCGTCGGTGATGCAGGCCTATATCGGCTTCGTCTATGTGTGGTCGTCGCTGCTCCACGCCAATGTCGGCGGCAATTTCAACCGGCTCGGCCACTGGATCGCGACGCCGCGCTTCCACCACTGGCATCATGGGCTCGAGCGTGAGGCGTTCGACGTCAATTTCGCGATCCATTTCCCGTGGATCGACAAGCTCTTCGGCACCTTCCATCTGCCCAAGGACCGCTGGCCCGAAAATTACGGCATCCCCGAGGATGTGCCGCGCAGCTATTGGGGCCAGTTCCTCTATCCGTGGACGCGCACGGGCAAGAAGACCGACGAGACGCCGGCCGAATAATTTGGGGTAGTAGGGCAATCTGTCCGCTTGCCAGCATCGGGCGCGCGCCATAAGGCGTGCAGCGTGAGCCTGCTCGCTGTCTTTCGCCGTCCCGGCATCCTGCTGCTCGTGCCGCTGCTCCTCGCGCTCGCCGCGCGGGTGCTCGTCGCACCGGGCTGGATGATCGAGAGCGATGCCGGCGGCTCGATCACCGTTCGCATCTGTTCGGACCCCGCCAACCCCGGCGGCACGATGACCATCGAGTTTGAAAAGACTGGCGAAAAGGCCGGCAGCCACGATGCGGGCGAGGCGCAGCAGCATTGCCCTTGGGGCGCGCTCGCCAATGCGCCGATCGTGCCCGACGTGCCCATCCTCGCCGCCGCGCCGACCGCGGTTGAACCCGTCCCCGTCGCGGTCCGTTCGCTCGGCTTTGCGCCGGGCATTGCGTCGCCGCTGCCGCCGAGTACCGGACCACCCGCCTTCGCCTGATCCAGCCTGACCGGCTGCCCGCGCTCTCGCGCGGCGCGGCCCGTAACTGCATTCAGCGAAGGAATAAACATGAAAACCCGTATCCAAGGGGCGGCGCCGTTGCTGGCGCTCGCGACCTGTCTCGTCGCCGCGCCGGCTCATGCCGAGGACGCCGATTCCACCATCATCGTCACCGCACCCACCGCCACCGACGCCGCCGAAGCGCGCGCAGCGGAAACGCCCGGCGGTACCGACGTCGTGTCTTACAAGGATTATGCCGACAAATCGGTCGTCAGCCTGCGCGACACGCTCGCTTTCTCGCCCGGCGTCTATCTCCAGCCGCGCTACGGGCAGGAGGTGCGCATCTCGATCCGCGGCTCGGGCCTCTCGCGCGGCTTCCATATGCGCGGGCTCACGCTCCTTCAGGACGGGGTGCCGATCAACCTCGCCGACGACAATGGCGATTTCCAGGAGCTGGAACCGATCTTCTTCGACCATCTCGAGGTGTATCGCGGCGCCAATGCGCTGCGCTTCGGTGCGGGAACGCTCGGCGGTGCGGTCAATGGCGTGACCCCGACCGGGCGCACGGCGGAGGGCTTCTACCTGCGCGGCGACGTCGGTAGCTTCGACAGCTATCGCGGGCTGGTGTCGGCGGGTGTCGCGGGCGACCGGGTCGATGCGTGGGGCGCGATCAGCGCCGACACCTCGAACGGCGACCGCGACCATGTGCAGCGCCGCAGCTTTCGATTCCACGGCAATGTCGGGTTGAAGCTGAGCGATGTCGTATCGACGCGCTTCTATGCCAGCTATAACGACATCAAGCAGGAAATCCCCGGCGCGCTGACCTATAATCAGGCGCTGACCACCCCGCGCGCGGCGAGTGCGGCGGCGGTGGCGGGCGATCAGGCGCGCGACATCGTGTCGCTGCGGCTCCAGAACCGCACGTCGTTCGACTGGGGCGCGTTCAAGCTCGACGTCGGCGGCTTCGTCAACGCCAAGTCGCTCTATCACCCGATCTTTCAGGTGATCGATCAGGACTCGCTCGATCTCGGCGGTTTTTTCCGCGCCGACTATGCGAGCGGGCCGGTCGAGGTCACGCTGGGCGGCGAGTTGCGCCGCGGCAAGACGCGCGCGCGTCAGTTCGTCAATATCGCGGGGCGCACCGGCGCGCTGCTGTTCGACGCCGACCAGCGTGCGCGCACCGCGAATCTTTACGGCGAGGTGCGCGTGCGGCCGATCGAGCAGCTGACGCTGATCGCGGGCGGGGTCTATGCCGACGGCTATCGCAAGCGTGACGTCAAATTGTCGACTTCGCTCGACGGCGGGATCGACTTCAACGCCTTTTCGCCCAAATTCGGCCTGTTGTTCGAACCGAGCGAAACGGTGCAGTTCTTCGCCAACTACAGCCGCTCGGCGGAATTTCCGGGCTTCGGCGAAGTGTTCCAGAATATCGGCACCCCGCCGGTCAGCCAGGTCGTCTCGACGATCCGTCCGCAGCGCGCGTGGACGGCCGAGGTCGGGACGCGCGGCAAGACCGGGATCGTCAGCTGGGATCTTGCACTTTACCGCTCGACGCTGAAGGGCGAAATGCTCCAATTCACGACCAACGCCAGCATTCCGGCGGCGACGTTCAACGCCGACCGCACCTTGCATCAGGGAGTCGAGGCCGCGCTGGAAATCGCGCCGGCCGACTGGCTACGGTTGCGGCAGGTCTATACCTACAGCGACTTCCGATTCCGCCACGATGCGGAGTTCGGCGACAATCGCCTCCCCGTGGTGCCGCGTCACGTCTATCGCGCCGAGGCACGGATCGGAAGCGATGCGCTGCACATCGCGCCGAACGTCGAGTGGGTGCCCAACGGTCCGTTCGCCGATTATCGCAATCAGGTCCGCACGCCGGGCTATGCCTTGCTGGGTGTGACCGGCGGCGCCCGGATTGCCGAGGGGGTCGACGCCTTTGTCGATGTGCGCAATATCACCGGCAAGAAGGCGATCGGCGACATCAGCGCCGTGATCGCCGCCACGTCGCCGTCGAATACAACATCGGCGGCATCGGCAATCTATTATCCGGTCGAGCGCCGCGCGGTCTCCGCCGGTATCCGCGCGCGCTTCTAGAGGGGAGGAAAGGGGATGACCGACATCAACCGGATTCCGCTTTATCGCACGATCTGGCGCTGGCATTTCTATGCCGGGCTGTTCGTCATCCCCTTCATCCTGATCCTGTCGGCGACGGGCGCGGCCTATCTGTTCAAACCGCAGATCGACCGGTGGGAGGAGCGCGCATGGCGCGGTCTGCCGACTGCGGGCGCGGTCGATGCCGATGCGCAGGTCGCCGCCGCGCTCGCGGCCAATCCGGGTGCGAGCTTCCATTATTACCGCCTCCCCGAAGCACCCGGCGACGCGGCGGTGGTCCATATCGGCCTGCGAAGCGGCGGAATGCGCGATGTCGCCGTCTCGCCGCAGGGCCGCGTGATCGGTGCGGCCGACCCCGATCAGCGCATCTCCGCCTGGCTCTCGCGCATCCACGGCACGCTGCTGATCGGCCGCACCGGCCGCCTGCTCGTCGAGCTCGCCGCGAGCTGGGCGATCGTGATGATCCTGACCGGCCTCTACCTCTGGTGGCCAAGCGGACGCGGCGCGGCGGGCGTGCTCTGGCCGCGGTTCTCGCTCGGCGGCCGCGCGGCGCTGCGCGATCTGCACGCCGTCACCGGCTTCTGGGTCTCGGGCCTCGCGCTCGTCCTGCTTTTCACCGCGCTGCCATGGACCGAGGTCTGGGCGAGCGGCTTTCGCACCCTCCGCGCCGAAATGGGCTGGGTATCGGGAGTGCAGGACTGGAAGGGCGGTGCCAACCCGCACGCCGCGCACGATCATCATGCGATGGCAGCGGCGGCGCCCACCGGGCCACCGCCGCGCGCGCGTCTCGACTATATCCTGCTCCGCGCCCGCAGCGAACAGATGCCCGCGCCCGCGATCATCCAGCCGCCCGGCGCGCCCAACGCCTTCGGCCCGCCCAACGGCAATGTCTGGACGCTGACCACGCTGACCCAGAACCGGCCGCTGGTGCGCAAGGTCAGCTACGACCCCGAAACGAGCCTCGAAGTCGCGCGCAGCGGCTTTGCCGAGAAACACGCGATCGACCGCGCCGTCGGCTATGGCATCGCGTGGCACGAGGGGCAGCTCTTCGGCCTCGCCAACCAGCTGATCGGCGTCGCCACCGCGCTTGCGCTGTTCACGCTCGCGATTTCGGGTTTCCTGATGTGGCGGCGCCGCAAGCCCGAGGATGCGCTGGGCGCGCCGCCGGCCGCGCGTGACCCCGCGAAGCTCAAGGGCGTCGCGGCGCTGATCCTGATCCTCGCCGCGCTGCTGCCCTTGCTTGCCGCCTCGCTGATCCTGCTCTGGATCGCCGAGCGTCTCGTTCTCCCCCGCCTGCCGCGCGCCGCACGCTGGCTTGGCGTTGCGACGAAGGCACCGGCGCGCCTATAGGTTGCGCATGACCCGCATCATCCACCTGTTCGTCCTCCTCGCCGCGTTGCTCGTCTCGCCTGCGGCGTTCGCGCAGGAACGCGGCCCGGTGGTGCTGGCGGCGGCCAGCTTGCAGGAATCATTGACCGAGGCGGCAAATGCCTGGGCGGCCAAAGGGCATGCGAAGCCGGTGATCTCCTTCGCCGCATCGTCGGCGCTCGCGCGCCAGGTCATTGCGGGCGCGCCTGCGAACCTGTTCCTGTCGGCCGACGAGGAATGGATGGATGCCGTTGCCAAGGCCGGGCTGCTCCGCGCCGGTACGCGCACGACGCTGCTCGGCAACCGGCTCGTCCTGATCGCACCCGCGGCCAGCAAGGTGCGCCTGACCCCGTCGCGCGGTTTCCCGCTGGCAAAAGCGCTTGGCACCGGCCGGCTCGCGCTCGCCGATCCCGCCGCTGTCCCTGCGGGCAAATATGCGAAGACCGCGCTCACGCACCTCGGCGTCTGGACCGGCGTCGCAGCCAAGGTCGCCCCGGCAGAGAATGTCCGCGCCGCGATGGCGCTTGTCGAACGCGGCGCCGCACCGCTCGGCATCGTCTACGCGACCGATGCACGCGCTTCCAAAACGGTGCGTATCGTCGGAACGTTCCCCGCATCGAGCCATCCGCCAATCCGCTATCCGGTGGCGGTGCTGAAGGCGTCGCGGCACAAGGATACCGCTGGCTTTCGCGCGTTCCTGCTGTCGAAACAAGGACGCGCCATCTTCGTCCGCCACGGCTTCTCGGCTCCCTGATGCTGTCACCCGAGGAGTGGGGAATCGTCGCGCTGTCGCTGAAGGTCGGCGGCGTCGCGGTGCTGGGCACGCTTCCGGTGGCCTTCGCGCTCGCGTGGGTCCTCGCGCGTTATCGCTTCCCCGGCCGCGTCGTCCTCGACGCCATCATCCACCTGCCGCTCGTCCTGCCGCCGGTCGTCACCGGTTGGCTGCTGCTCATCGCCTTAGGGCCGCTCGGCCCCGTCGGACGCTGGCTTGAAAGCTGGTTCGGCGTGACCCTTATGTTCCGCTGGACCGGCGCCGCGCTGGCGGCCGCGATCATGGCGCTGCCGCTGATGGTGCGCGCGATGCGGCTGTCGATCGAGGGCATCGACCGGCGGCTCGAGGGCGCGGCCCGCACGCTGGGCGCAACGCCTTGGCACAGCTTCTGGACGATCAGCCTGCCGCTTGCGCTCCCCGGTGTGCTCGCGGCGCTCGTGCTTGGCTTCGCTCGGTCGATCGGCGAGTTCGGCGCGACGATTACCTTCGTGTCGAACATCCCGGGCGAGACGCGCACGCTGCCGCTCGCCATCTATTCGGCGCTGCAGGTGCCGGGCGGCGAGGCGATGGTGACGCGGCTCGCGCTCTTGTCCGTCGCTCTGTCGCTCGGCGCGCTAATCCTCTCCGAATGGCTCGTGCGTCGCACCCATGGCGAAAGGCAGCGGCATGGCGATTGATATCGACGTCGCCCGCCGTCTCGGTGACCGGACGATCGCGGCGCGCTTCACCGCCGGGCCGGGGCTCACTGCGCTGTTCGGTCCTTCGGGGGCGGGGAAGACGAGCATCCTCAACATGGTCGCCGGACTGCTCAAGCCCGACCGAGGCCATATCCGCATCGGCGCGCGAACCCTGTTCGACGGCACGATCGATCTGCCGCCGGAGGCGCGTCGCGTGGGCTATGTCTTTCAGGATGGCCGGTTGTTTCCGCACCGCCGCGTGCGCGCGAATCTGACTTATGGGCACGATCTCGCCGATTCCGCCAATCGCTGGTTGAGCCTCGACGAGGCGGTCCAATTTCTTGGTATCGCCCATCTGCTCGATCGCTGGCCGCACAGCCTGTCGGGCGGCGAGGCGCAGCGCGTCGCAATCGGTCGCGCCTTGCTTGCGGGCCCGGAAATCCTGCTGATGGACGAGCCGCTCTCGTCGCTCGACGCCGCGCGGCGCGGCGATATCATGGTGGTGATCGAGCGGATTCGCGATGAGCTCAAACTGCCGATCCTCTATGTCAGCCACGACCGTGCCGAGGTCGACCGGCTTGCAACATCGGTCGTGGCGCTCGGCGAATAAAGTTTCACTTGAAACCATTTTGATGATAGAAGCGTGCTTATGGAAAGCCAGTTTACCCACGTCCATGACACGCCGCCGCCGGGTGCCGCGGCCGATTGGACAATTTCGCAGAATTGGGACGCCTTCACCGCCGACGAACATGCGATGTGGGATCGCCTTTTCGCGCGCCAGTCGGATATGCTGCCCGGCCGTGCCGCCGACGCGTTCCTGCGCGGGATCGACGTGCTGCGCCTCGAAAAGCCGGGCATCCCCGATTATCGCGAACTCAACGCGCGGTTGATGGCCGCTACGGGGTGGCAGGTGATCGCCGTTCCGGGGCTCGTCCCCGACGATGTGTTTTTCGATCATCTGGCGAACCGCCGTTTTCCCGCGGGCAATTTCATCCGCACGCCCGAACAGCTCGACTATCTGCAAGAACCCGACGTCTTCCACGACGTCTTCGGCCATGTCCCGATGCTCGCCGACCCGGTGTTCGCGGACTATATGGTCGCGTACGGCGAGGGTGGCCTGCGAAGCCTGAAATTCGACGCGCTGAAGCAGCTTGCGCGCCTTTACTGGTATACGGTCGAATTCGGCCTGATCCGTGAAGCGGGCGGGCTGCGCATCTATGGCGCGGGGATCGTCTCCTCCTTCGCCGAAAGCGTCTTCGCGCTCGATTCGGACAGTCCGAACCGCATCGGCTTCGATCTTGGGCGGGTGATGCGCACCGACTACCGGATCGACGATTTCCAGCAGAATTATTTCGTCATCGACAGCCTCGACCAGCTGCTCGACACGACGGTGAACACCGATTTCGCGCCGCTCTACGCGAAAAACGCCGCGCTGCCGCCGATCCCGATCGCCGATTTCCTGCCGGAGGATGAAGTGATCACGCGCGGTACACAGGATTATGCGACGGCGAAAGCTTAAGCCTACCAGCTCCCGAAACTGGCGTCTGACGGGCTGGCGCGGTGGAACGCGCGTTCCTTGCGGCGCCAGCCATAGCGGCGGCGTTTGATCAGCAACAGGCACGGCCATTCGGCGCTGCCGCCGCGCGCGGCAAGGCGAAAACCCTGCGCGCGATAGGCGGCGAGCACCGGTTCCATTTGGCGTGCAATCAGGCCTGCAAGGATCGCATGCCCGCCGGGCGCAGTCGCGGCGGCAATATCGGGTGCCAGCGTGATCAGCGGCCCCGCCAATATGTTCGCGATGACGAGGTCATAAGGCGCGCGGTGGCGGATCGCCGGATGGTCGGTCCCCGGCGCAATCGCGAGCGCCAACCGCCCGCCCCCACGGCCGAGCGAGACGTTGTTGATCGCGGCATTGTCGCGTGTCACGAAGATGCTCGCGGGGTCGATATCCGACGCGATCGTCTTCGCGCGCGGCCACAGTGACATGGCGGCAAAGGCGAGCAGCCCGGTGCCGGTGCCGATGTCGGCGATGTTGCGCGGGCTTGCTCCTTGGCGCGCCAGCCGGTCGAGCATCGCCAGGCATCCCGCTGTCGTGTCGTGCCCGCCGGTTCCGAACGCCTGGCTCGCATCGATCAGGAATGATGTCGTGCCGGGGGGGACACGGTCGGCATGGCTTCTTGTATGGACGAAAAATCGTCCGGCCTGCACCGGTTCGAGCCCCTGCTGCGACAGCGTCACCCAATCTTCTTCGGGCAACTCCTCGACGAGCGGCTTCTTGCCTTTCGCGCTCGGCGCGAACGACTGGAGCAGTTTGAGCAGCGCCGCGCCGGGCCTGTCGTCCATATAGGCGTCGAGCTGCCACAGCCCCGCATCCTCGTCGATCTCGCGCGTCACCACGACCGGCGCTTCGGGCATCGCGTCGAGTTCGGGAATTTCGCCCGACAGGGCTTCGGCCTCGGCGCGCGTGCAGGGTAGGGAGACGATCCAGCTCATCGCTTAACGGACGTAGCTTGCGCCGTTGACGTCGAGCACAGCGCCGGTCATCGATGCGGGGGCGTCGAGTGCGCACCACCGCGCCATTTCGCCGACTTCGTCCGGCATGGCGACACGGCCGAGCGGGATGTCGGCGAGCAATTTGTCGCCGCCGCGGCTCGCCAGATAGTCCTCGGCCATGCCTGTCATCGTAAAGCCAGGACAGATGGCGAAAGCGAGGATTCCGTCCTTTGCATAGGCGCGCGCGATCGTCTTGGTCATCGCGACCATACCCGATTTCGACGCGGCATAGTGCCAGTGCGCGGGGCTGTCGCCGCGATAGGCGGCGCGGCTGGCGATATTGACGATGCGGCCAGGGATGCCGGCGTCCTGCCAGTGCAGCACTGCATGACGGCATAGCTGCGCGCTTGCGGTCAGATTGACCTGCATCGTGCGGCTCCAGTTCGCGAGCCAGTCGGCGTCATCGCTGTCGAGGGGGTTGGCCTCGAACACCCCGGCATTGTTCACGAGCACATCGATGCGTCCGTCCAGCCGGTCGAGGCTCGTCTGCCACAGCCGGTCGGGCACCGCGGGGTCGGACAGGTCGCCATCGCCGCTCGACAAGGCGACGACCTTGGTCGCGTCGGTGGTCAGCGCTTCGGCGATTGCGGCGCCAATGCCGCGGCTCGCGCCGGTAATCAGGATATGCGTCGTCATGCGCCCGCCTTAAGCAGCGGCGCGGGGCTTGCCAAGCGGGTGAGGCGGCTCTCTTACGCCACGCGGCGGCTGAATTCGCTCGCGGCCCGTTCGAGCTGCTGCAGGCGGCCGCCCATCTTGGCGAATTCGTCGCTCAGCACGCTGATCTCGTTCGCGACCATCCCCGAATCGTTGCGGATGCTCGCGATCGTCGACGACATGCTGTCGGCGGCAAGCGCGGTTTCGTCGACCGCAGCGGTAATCGATGTGACCGTCTGTGCCTGCGCGTCCATCGCGTCGCGAATGCGCTGCGCCGAATGCTGCACTTCGACGATCGTCTGCCGGATCGACTGGTTGGCCGAAACCGACCCGCGCGTCGCCTGCTGGATCGCGGTTATCTTGCCCGCGATATCGTCGGTCGCGCGTGCCGTTTCGTTGGCGAGGCTCTTTACCTCCTGCGCGACGACGGCAAAGCCGCGGCCCGATTCGCCCGCGCGCGCCGCTTCGATCGTGGCGTTGAGGGCAAGGAGGTTGGTCTGGCCCGCAATCTCGCGGATCAGGCCGAGGATGGATTCGATCGATTCGGCGTGGTGTGACAGCGTTTCGGACATGGCGACCGCTTCGCCCGCCTGCTCGGACGCACGCGTCGCGACGCTGGCCGAAGCCTCGACTTCGCTGCGTGCATCCTCGATCGCGCGGATCAGGCCGGCGGCGGTCGACGCCGCTTCGCGCATCGCCATCGCCGATTGTTCGGAGGCCGCGGCGACTTCGCTCGTCTTCGCGATCATGCCTTTCGCCGCCTGATCGGCAGAGGCTGCCTGCCGTGCGAGCTGATCGCGCACGCCGTCGGTGTCCTGCACCAGCGAGGCGATCGAGCGGTCGAAATCGCCAGCGAGCGCCTGTCGCTCGCTCGAAAACACCGCGCGATCCAGCTTGTTGGCATAGCGCTGCATGATATCGAATTCGAGCAGGGCGAGGCGGTTCACCGCGCTCGTCAGCCGCGCCAGCCGTTCGGCGTCGCCGAAGCAGGCCTCGACGACATATTCGATCGTCAGCCGCTGGCTTTCGGCGATGCACGACATCACCGAAGCAAGGGGGAGCTTCACGCGCCGCGCCATATGGGCGTTCTGGCACGCGATCGTCGCGACCTCCTGCCCGGCGGCATCGGCATATTTGGTGAAGGTGTGACGCGCGCTGCCGCGGATATAGGAATCGAGAAGCTCG
Source organism: Sphingopyxis sp. YR583 (assembly GCF_900108295.1). NCBI lineage: Bacteria > Pseudomonadati > Pseudomonadota > Alphaproteobacteria > Sphingomonadales > Sphingopyxidaceae > Sphingopyxis > Sphingopyxis sp. YR583. Next base: position 2,564,095 of record NZ_FNWK01000001.1, read on the forward strand.
CCCTCGACCTTGCGATCGACGCCGGGCAGCGCATTGAATGCGTCCCAATAGGCCCGTGCGACCGCATCCTCGCGTCCGGCGATGATCGCGTGGATCTCGGCGGCATTGGCGGCAAGGCCCCCGTCGAGATCATAATAGGGGAAGCGATCGGCCATCGGCACGGGATCGATCTGCTGCTTGTGAATCGGATTTTCCTTCACCATCGTCTTGGCTTCCCTGATCCATCCCAACTGGCGCGAGTCTGTCGCTCGCATGCATCGTGCGAAACTGGTGAACGGGATATGCGATGAAATGGTAAAGGCGACCTTAACCCGGCAGCGACGTCTTGCCCTCGGCGCCGGTCGAAGGGGAGGAAACAGGATAACCCTCGAACGCCTTGATCGTGCGCAACGCAAAGGCGCTATGCATCGCCGCGACGCCCGGCAGGCGCGACAGGCAATGGCGGTGCAGCCGGTCGAAATCGGCGACGTTGCGCGCTGCGACGCGCAGCCGGTAATCGGACGCCCCGGACAAAAGCTGGCATTCGAGAATCTCGTCGAAACTTTTCACGGCGCTCTCGAACGCGGTCAGCGCCTCCTCGCTCTGCGACGTCAGGCTGATATCGACGAACACGTCGAGCCCCAGGCCGATGCTCTCGGGATTCAGCCGCGCGGTATAGCCGGTGATGATCCCCGCAGCCTCCAGCGCCCGTATCCGCCTGTGGCATGCCGACGCCGACAGCCCGACCGCTTCGCCCAGCTCCGCCGCGGGCCGCGGGCCGCCGCGTTGAAGCAAGTCGAGCAACTTCACGTCGATCCGATCAATCATTGTGCGTCATCGATCCATTTCACGCCAAAATCGTGCAAACATGTCGCGAATATGCGTAGGATATGCAAGCACCTCGCGAGCCATTTCTGCTAAAAACGCCGACAAGTTTTCGGCGGCCGCAGTCGATCGACGACGACATCCAAAATCGGAGAGCGACCATGATCATCGGCACCCCCAAGGAAATCAAGAATCACGAATATCGCGTCGGCCTGACCCCCGAAAGCGCGCGCGAACTCGTCGTCCACGGCCACCGCGTCCTCGTTCAGACCGGCGCCGGCGAAGGCATCGGTGCGCACGACCGCTATTATGTCGAAGCGGGGGCCGAGATCGTCCAGACCGCCGAAGAGATTTTCGCGACCTGCGAGATGGTCGTGAAGGTCAAGGAACCCCAGCCGGTCGAGCGCGCGATGCTGCGCCCCGATCAGATCCTCTACACCTATCTCCACCTCGCGCCCGACCCCGACCAGACGCGCGACCTGATGGCATCGGGCGCGGTCTGCATCGCCTATGAAACCGTCACCAGCCCGCACGGCGGGTTGCCGCTGCTGAAGCCGATGAGCCAGGTCGCGGGCCGCATGTCGATTCAGGCCGGCGCGACCGCGCTCGAAAAGGCGCACGGCGGCCGCGGCGTGCTCCTCGGCGGCGTCCCCGGCGTCGCGCCGGGCAAGGTCTGCGTGATCGGCGGCGGCGTCGTCGGCTTCAACGCCGCGCAGATGGCCGCCGGCCTTGGCGCCGACGTCACCATCCTCGACCGCGATCCCGAAGTGCTCGAACGCGTCGGCACCTTCTTCGAAGCGCGCGCCAAGACGCGCTTCTCGAACCGCGCCAACCTCGCCGAGTGCGTCGCAGAGGCCGACCTTGTGATCGGCGCGGTGCTGATCCCGGGTGCCGAAGCGCCGAAGCTCGTCACGCGCGAGATGCTCGGCACGATGCGTCCGGGCTCGGTACTCGTCGACGTCGCGATCGATCAGGGCGGCTGCTTCGAGACGAGCCATGCGACGACCCACGCCGACCCGACCTATGTGGTCGACGGCATCGTCCATTATGCGGTCGCGAACATGCCGGGCGCGGTCGCGCGCACCAGCACCTATGCGCTCAACAACGTCACGCTGCCGCACGCGCTGCGTATCGCCGATCTCGGCTGGAAAGACGCTTTGAAACGCGACGTGCATCTTGCGCAGGGTTTGAACGTTTGGAATGGTAAGGTGACGTTCGAGGCCGTAGCCGAAGCGGTCGGAACCGATTATGTGCCTGTCGAACAGGCGCTCGCCTGACAAAAGACAAAAGGACATAGAGAGACGATGACCGACCCAGTGGCACCTCCCCCGCCGCCCCAAGACGGCGAACCGGAAGAAGAAAACGAAGTCCTGCGCGCGGCGCGCGAGCGCCAGCAGCAACGCGAAGCCGCCGAAGCGGCGCAGGCTGCGGATCAGGACGCGGGTAAGGGCAAGCGCGGCTGGAAAACCGCTGCTGCCGCGGGGCTCGGCATCGGCTCGGCGGCGGTGATCGCGGCGTTACTTTACGCGAACCGCGGCAAGATCAAGTGACGCATTTCCCCGCGCTGAAAGCGTAGGGCAAATCAATGCGTCATTCCGGGAATGACCGGACTCCAGAGGGCGGCCGTGTGCCGCCCTTTTTTGGAGACGCGTCTGCTTAGGGGTGGAGAACTGCCGTTCCCCCATCTGTCATCCCGGCGAAGGCCGGGATCTCGCCGGCGTGTAAATCCGAGAGGTTGAGATCCCGGCCTTCGCCGGGATGACGAACTTGATGGTGGCAGCTATCGGTCGACATCGCTCGCGCCCCACGAAATCACCCGAATTAATCCCCTACGCTCCTAAGCAATTGCATATCGCGGCGGGAAGGCTTACCGGCACCGCATCGACCGTTTAGAGTCAGGACAGGGCTGATATGGCTGGCAATCAACCGAGTGCGCGTCCGCGCTCTCCGCACCTACAGGTGTATAAATGGACCCCCGCAATGGCGGTCTCCATCTTCCACCGCGTCAGTGGCGATGGTCTCGCGATCGTCGGCGGCCTGATGTTCCTCGGCTGGCTGGGCGCGCTTGCTGCGGGCCCGGAGGCCTATGCGGCGTTCATTGCGTGCGTGTGGCACGACCCCAGCCCCGAAATCGGCACCGTCCACCAGATCACCAATCTCCTTGGCAAGGTCGTGCTGATCGGGCTGACCTGGGCCTTTTTTCAGCATCTCTTCTCGGGTCTGCGCCACTTCGTGCTCGACACCGGCGCGGGTTATGAGCTCAAGACCAACAAGCTCTGGTCGACGCTGATCTTCATCGGATCGATCACCGCGACCGCCGCGGTATGGCTCTATGCAACTGCGGAGGCGCTCAATGGGTAACGGAACGCGTCTCGGCCGCGTGCGCGGACTTGGTTCGTCGCACCATGGCTCGCACCACTGGATCCAGCAGCGCCTGACCGCGCTCGCCAATATCCTGCTTGTCGTCTGGTTCGTCGTCTCGATGTTCCGTCTGCCGCTCGGCGATCATGCTGCGGTGCTGCGCTGGGCGTCGAACCCGACGGTCGCGCTCGCACTGATCCTGCTGACCGCCAGCGTCTTCTGGCACCTGAAGCTCGGGCTGCAGGTGATGATCGAGGATTATGTCCACGGCGAAGCGACCAGGATCCTGTCGCTCGTCCTTTTGAATTTCTACGCGATCGGCGGCGCCGCTTACGGCATCTTCGCCATCATCCGCATCGCGCTTGCGCCCGCCGCCGGGCTTGCTCCGGGGGGCATGTAAGATGACCGACGCCTACAAGATCATCGACCATATCTATGACACCGTCGTCGTCGGCGCCGGCGGCTCGGGCCTTCGCGCCACGATGGGCAGCGCCGAAGCGGGACTGAAGACCGCCTGCATCACCAAGGTGTTCCCGACGCGCAGCCACACCGTCGCGGCGCAGGGCGGTATTGCCGCCTCGCTCGGCAACAATTCGCCCGACCATTGGCAGTGGCACATGTACGACACCGTCAAGGGCTCCGACTGGCTCGGCGACCAGGACGCGATCGAATATATGGTCCGCGAAGCCCCGAATGCGGTTTACGAACTTGAGCACGCCGGCGTGCCGTTTTCGCGTAACCAGGACGGCACCATCTATCAGCGCCCGTTCGGCGGCCATATGCAGAATATGGGCGAAGGCCCGCCGGTGCAGCGCACCTGCGCCGCGGCGGACCGCACCGGCCACGCGATGCTCCATGCGCTCTATCAGCAGTCGCTGAAATATGACGCGGACTTCTTCATCGAATATTTCGCGCTCGACCTGATCATGGAAGACGGCCCCGACGGCAAGGTATGCCGCGGCGTCATCGCACTGTGCATGGAAGATGGCAGCATCCACCGCTTCCGCAGCCAAGCCGTCGTGCTCGCGACCGGCGGCTATGGCCGTTGCTATTTCACCGCGACCTCGGCGCACACCTGCACCGGCGACGGTGGCGGCATGGTGCTGCGCGCCGGCTTGCCGCTTCAGGATATGGAATTCGTCCAGTTCCACCCGACCGGCATCTACGGCGCCGGCGTCCTCATCACCGAGGGCGCGCGCGGCGAGGGCGGATATCTGACGAACTCCGAAGGCGAGCGTTTCATGGAACGCTACGCCCCCTCGGCAAAGGATCTGGCGTCGCGCGACGTTGTTTCGCGTTCGATGGCACTCGAAATCCGCGAAGGCCGCGGCGTCGGTCCGCACAACGACCATATCTACCTGCACCTCGACCATATCGATCCCGCGGTGCTCGCCGAGCGCCTGCCGGGGATCACCGAGAGCGGCAAGATTTTCGCGGGCGTCGATCTGACGCGCCAGCCGCTCCCCGTCGTGCCGACGGTCCATTACAATATGGGCGGCATTCCCTGTAACTATCATGGCGAAGTCGTCACGCTCGGCAAGGATGGCCCTGACACGGTCGTCCCAGGTCTGTTCGCGGTCGGCGAAGCGGCATGCGTGTCGGTCCATGGCGCGAACCGCCTCGGTTCGAACAGCCTGATCGATCTCGTGGTCTTTGGCCGCGCGACGGGGCACCGCCTCAAGGAAATCCTCAAGCCCGGCGCCGCGCAGGCCGCCTTGCCCAAGGACAGCGCCGACATCGCGCTCGCGCGTCTCGACCATTTCCGCAATGCGAACGGCGGCTCGCCGACGGCGGAAATCCGCACCGAGATGCAGCGCGCCATGTCGCAGCACGCCGCGGTGTTCCGCACCGACGAACTGATGGCGGAGGGCAGGGAAAAGCTCACCAAAACCTATCAGCGGATGAACGACGTTCACGTCACCGACCGCAGCCTGATCTGGAATACCGACCTCATCGAAACGCTCGAGCTCGACAATCTGATCAGCCAGGCGACGGTGACGATGCATTCGGCGTTCAACCGCAAGGAAAGCCGCGGCGCCCACGCGCACGAGGATTTCCCGAATCGCGACGATGCGACGTGGATGAAGCACACAGTCGCATGGTTCGACGGCTGGGGCGGCAAGGGCGGCGGCGTTCGCCTCGATTATCGCCCGGTCCACGAATATACGCTCTCGGACGATGTCGAATATATCAAGCCGAAGGCGCGCGTTTACTGATCGGCTTTGCGGAACAAGCGGGGGTCGCGAGCGATCGCGGCCCCTTTTTTTGTCTTCGCGTTATTCGCCGAACAGGCTGTGTACGGGGTTGATGTCGGAAAAGGGCACGTCGACGTCCTGGCCCATGAGCCACAATTTCTGGCACGCGATGGCAAAGAACATCACGGCGATCGTCCACACGATGAAGGTCTTGCGGGCGATCCAGCGGCGTTCGGCCTCGGCCGCCTTGGCGCGCGCCTTGTGGTCGATGCCCAATTCGCCCTCGAATTCGGCGACGAGCTGAGCACGGCGGGTACGCGAAATATTCGCGATACTCGCGTCACCTTCTTCGCGTTTCGGTCGGCGTTTCGCCATAGCTCCACCTTGGCCCCAGCTAGTCCAGCCTCCATCTATAGCGCCGTGCCCCTGCCAATTGGTTAACTCCGCGCTATCGACTCGTCGCAATTCCGATCAATTTGATGCGGGAGGATGCCCCGCGAAGCAGCGTCAGATCGCGCGGCGGACGGCCGAGCGCCGCGGCAAGCAGGCGTAGCACGGCTTCGTTCGCGGCGCCGTCGGCGGGCGGCGCGGTGACGCGAACCTGTATGGAGCCGTTCTCGACGCGGATGTCTTCGCGCCGCGCGCCGGGCGTCACGCGCACCTCGACCCGCCCGGTCGCGGCGAGCGCGCGTAGCGCTCCGCTCAGCGCAGGGTCGGGGCGATATTTCAGATGGTGATGACCAGCTTGCCGACCGCCGTCCGGTCGCCAAGCTTGGCAATCGCCTTGCCGCCATCCTCCAGGCGGAAACTTTCGGTGACGCGCGGCTGGATCTTGCCCTGCTCCCAAAGCTGGAACAGGCGCGCGATATTGGCGCGGTTGCGCGCGGGTTCGCGCATCACGAACGCGCCCCAGAACACGCCCGCGACGTCGCAGCTCTTGAGCAAGGTCAGGTTGAGCGGCAGGCGCGGAATGCCGGCGGGGAAACCGACGACGAGGTAGCGGCCTTCCCATGCGATCGAACGCAGCGCAGGCTCGGCATAATCGCCCCCGACCGCGTCATAGATCACATTGGCGCCATTGGGACCGACGGCTTCCTTGAACTTGTTGGCGAGTTCTTTCGACTGGTCCTTGTCGAACGGCTGGCGGCCATAGACGACAACCTCGTCTGCACCCGCCTGACGGGCGATTTCGCCCTTTTCCTCGCTCGACACGCCGGCGACGACGCGCGCACCGAACGCCTTGCCGAGTTCGACCGCCGCGATGCCGACACCGCCCGAGGCGCCGAGGACGAGCAAGGTGTCGCCTTCCTCGATATGCCCGCGATCGACCAGCGCGTGGATGCTGGTGCCATAGGTCATCAGCAACGAGGCACCTTCCGCGAAGCCATGCGCTTCGGGAAGGTGGTAGACATTGTGCACGGAAACCGCGACCGCTTCGGACATTCCACCGTTGCCGCAGCCCGCAATCACCCGGTCGCCGACCTTGAACTCCGTGACACCTTCGCCAACTTCGGCAACGAGCCCAGCGACTTCACCGCCCGGCGCGAACGGGCGTTCGGGGCGGAACTGATATTTATCCTCGATGATCAACACGTCGGGAAAGTTGACCGCGCAGGCCTTCACATCGATCACGATCTGGCCCTTGCCTGCGGTCGGACGCGGCAGCTCGCCCAGTTGGAGCGTTTCGGGGCCGCCGGTTGCGGTCGACAAGAGAGCCTTCATCATCTTCTCCTCTATGGTGTTCTATAAGCCCTATGCAGCGGGGCGCATCCACGGCCGATCGGCGTCGAGCTGCCGTTCGTAGGCACCGATTGCCGCGTCGCTCTTTTCGGTCAGCGAAATCTCGTCGAGCCCCTCGAGCAGGCACATCTTGCGGAACGGATCGATCTCGAAGGTGAAGCGGTCCTGAAACTGCGTCGTCACGGTCTGATGCTCGAGGTCGACGAACACCGGATCGGTCGCCGCGACCTCCATCAGCCGGTCGATCGCCGCCTGCGGCAAGACAACGGGCAGGATGCCGTTCTTGACCGCATTGCCCGAGAATATATCCGAATAAGAGGGCGCGATCACAACGCGGATGCCAAGGTCGCCGAGCGCCCATGCGGCATGCTCGCGGCTCGACCCGCAACCGAAATTGTCGCCCGCGATCAGGATCGGCGCGCCCTTATATTCGGCGCTGTCGAACAGATTGTCGGGGTCTTTGCGGATCGCCTCGAACGCGCCGCGGCCCATGCCCTCGCGCGTCGTTGTCTTCAGCCAGTGCGCAGGGATGATGACGTCGGTGTCGATATTCTTGAGCCCGAACGGAATCGCGCGGCCTTCGACCTTGTCGAGCGGGGTCATGCCATGAGCTCCCTGACGTCTGTAAGCTTGCCCGTCACCGCCGCCGCCGCCGCCATCGCGGGGCTGACGAGGTGCGTGCGTGCGCCGGGGCCCTGACGCCCGACGAAATTGCGGTTGCTCGTCGATGCGCAGCGTTCGCCTGCGGGCACCTTGTCGGGGTTCATTGCAAGGCATGCCGAGCAGCCGGGCTCGCGCCACTCAAGCCCCGCGTCGGTGAAGATGCGGTCGAGACCCTCGGCCTCGGCCTGCGCCTTCACGAGTCCCGATCCCGGGACGACGATCGCCCAGCGGACATTGTCGGCCTTGTGGCGCCCCTTGATCACCGCAGCGGCGGCACGCAGATCCTCGATGCGGCTGTTGGTGCAACTGCCGATGAAGATATTCTCGATTGGCACGTCCTGCATCCGCGTGCCCGGTTCGAGACCCATATACGCCAGCGATTTGGCGGCCGCGGTCTGCTTCGACGGATCGGCGAAGCTGTCGGGGGCAGGGACCACCCCGGTGATCGGCACGACATCCTCGGGGCTGGTGCCCCAGGTGACGCTCGGCGCGATGTCGGCCGCGTCGATGATGACGGTCTTGTCATAGGTCGCGCCGGGATCGGTCGCGAGGCTTGTCCAGTAAACCACCGCAGCGTCCCAGTCGGCGCCCTTCGGTGCATAAGGACGGCCCTTGATATAGGCGAAGGTCGTCTCATCGGGCGCGATCAGGCCCGCGCGCGCGCCGCCCTCGATCGCCATGTTGCTGACGGTCAGGCGGCCCTCGATCGACAGCGCGCGGATCGCGCTGCCGGTATATTCGATGACATGGCCGGTGCCGCCCGCGGCGCCGATGACGCCGGTGATGTGGAGGATGATGTCCTTCGCGCTGATGCCGGGGCCGACTTCGCCCTCGACGCGCACTTCCATCGTTTTCGACGGCTGGAGCAGCAGGGTCTGCGTCGCGAGCACATGTTCGACCTCGCTCGTCCCGATGCCGAAGGCGAGCGCGCCGATGCCACCGTGGCACGCGGTGTGGCTGTCACCGCAGACGATCGTCGTGCCGGGCAGCGAAAAGCCCTGCTCGGGACCGACGACATGGACGATGCCCTGTTCGGGTGCGACCGCGTCGATGTAGCGGATGCCGAATTCGGGGGCGTTCTTTTCGAGCGCCGCGAGCTGCGCCGCGCTTTCGGGGTCGGCGATCGGCAGCTTGTTGCCGTTCGCATCGAGCCGAGCCGTGGTCGGTACATTGTGATCGGGCACCGCGAGCGTCAGGTCGGGACGGCGTACCGTGCGGCCGGTCGCGCGAAGCCCCGCAAACGCCTGCGGGCTGGTGACTTCATGGACGAGGTGACGGTCGATGAAGATCAAGGCGGTGCCATCGGGGCGCTGTTCGACGACATGCGCGTCCCATATTTTCTCATAAAGGGTGCGGGGCCGAGTCATGCGGGTTCACTTACGCTTGTGGAACAACAATGCAAGCGAGTGGCGATCGAAAACGCAATTTTCGGTCGCGAGGTCTCTCCCATCTCTCACCTCTTTGCCATCCCGGATCTAGGTGGCCTCGCTTCAGCAACGGGCCTATAATGCGTCCATGTCGACGCTCGCCATCATTGCTCTGATCCTTGCCACCGTCGTGGCGATGGAATGCGTCGCTTGGGCGAGCCACAAATATATCATGCACGGCTTTGGCTGGGCGTGGCACCGCGACCATCACGAGCCGCATGACAAGATGTTGGAAAAGAACGATCTGTTCGGTCTCGTCGGTGCGGCGATGAGCATTTCGATGTTCGCGGTCGGCAGCCCGATGATCATGGGCATGGATGCCTGGGAGCCGGGGACATGGATCGGGCTTGGTATCCTCTTCTACGGCATCATCTACACGCTCGTACACGACGGGCTGGTCCACCAGCGCTATTTTCGCTGGGTGCCGCGGCGCGGCTATGCAAAGCGGCTGGTGCAGGCGCACAAGCTCCACCATGCGACGATCGGCAAGGAAGGCGGTGTCAGCTTCGGGTTTGTCCTCGCGCGCGATCCGGCGAAACTGAAGGCGGAACTGAGGGCGCAGCGCGACGCCGGAATCGCTGTGGTGCGCGAGGCGCTTGCCGATCAGGCGGTGCGATAGTCGGCGGTGATCGCGCCGGCCGCCTTCAATTCGGCTTCATGGCTCTCCTCGCGCCAGCTTTCGGCGAGCGCCTGCCGTTCCCAATCCTGCATCGCGGGCTGCGCGAGCATATGGTCGACCCACGCCTGTCCGACTCCAACGTCGAGACCATAGGTGCGGATGCGGAAAGCGACGGGGGCGAAGAAGGCGTCGACCGCGGTGAAGCGGTCGCCCGCAAGGAAAGGGCCGCCGAAGCGTGACAGGCCTTCGGCGAACAACTCGCGGATCCGCGCGACGTCGAGCCGTAGCGCACCCGATGGCGGTTTCGGTGTCACGCGCACGCCGACGTTCATCGTGCAGTCGTTGCGCAGCGCTGAAAAACCGCTGTGCATTTCGGCGGCCGCGCATTGCGCCCAAGTGCGCGCATCTGGGTCTGTCGGCCAGACGCCCTCGTGCCGGTCGGCAAGATAGAGCGTTATGCCGAGCGAATCATAAACAGTCCGCCCTTCATCGAGCAGCGCGGGCACCTGTCCGGTCGGTGAGAAACTGCGAAACTCGTCATAGTTGATCGGGTTGGTGAAGGGCTCGATCTGGTCCTCGAACGCGATCCCCAGCGCACGCATCAGCATCCACGGCCGCAGCGACCAGCTCGAATAATTGCGGTTGGCGGTGATCAGCACATACATGCTTCGCGCTCCTGTGCGATGATGGGGGAGGTGTAATCGGGGTCGTGCGCGAAAGGCAGGCCGGTACCGTCGCGGAGCGCCGTGAGCACGCTGCCGAAGTCGCTCTTCGCGCGCCAGCCGAACCGGCGCTCGGCACGCGACGGGTCGTAGACGCGGTCGATCGTCTCGGGCAGCACCCAGCCGTTGGCAGCATAGAGTCCGGCCGCGTCGGGATGGAGGCGCGCGATCACCGCGCGTGCGTCGCTGGCCAGTTCTTCGGCGTCGTCGCGCGTGAAGGACGGCGGCGCCGAAAGGATGAAGGTGTCGCAGCCGATCTGCGGTGCCGCCTCGAGCGCCGCGAGATGCGCCGCGGCAGCATCTTCGACCGTCAGGCGGCGATTGAGCAATTCGTTTGCTTTCAGGTTTGGGCCGTTCGGCACGGCATGCGTATCGTCGTCCTCGGGAAAGAAGCGGCCGGTACGCAGGATCGCGACGTTGATGCCATGTTCGCGATGGACCAGTTTCACGGCCTGCTCGGCCGCCAGCTTGGTGATGCCGTAAATATTGCGCGGCTCGATCGGACCGAAATCCTCATCCATCCACCATGCGCCAGCCTTGCCCGCGCCCGCGCGCACGTCGCTGCGGATCATCAGCGACGTTGTCGAGGTGAAGAGAAAGCGGTCATTGCCCGCGGCGACCGCCGCTTCGATCAGGTTCAGCGTCCCCGTCACATTGACATCGACAAATGCCTGCCGCGGATAACGTATGATGTCGGGCTTGTGCAGCGCGCCGCCGTGGATGATGGCTTCGATCCCGTGCTCGCCCATCGTTTGGTCGATCAATGGACGGTCGGCAACCGTGCCGATCACCTGTGTGTGTGCTCCCGGCACAACGTCGAGTCCGGTGACCTCATGCCCCTTTTGGGTGAGCAGCGGAGCCAGATAGCGCCCCAGCCAACCCGACGATCCGGTCAGCAGTACGCGCATCGATCAATCTCCTCCCGATCTCGTCCGGGCGCTTCATACACAGGCCGCGGACAGGGGGAAAGGCGGTTAGCCTTTCGGATTTGCGGCGACCGGTTTGGGCTTGGTGGCGCCGGCGGCCGGCGGGGGCAATTCGCTGAGGTCGAGCCAGCCCGCATCGGCGCGCCGGTGATAGCTGTCGATCACCGTGAACGGGATGCGGAACGGAAATCCCCAATCGCTGTTCCATAGTGCGACCACGCCGGTTTGCGTCGACGGTTCAAAAATCATCGTCGCGCGATAGCCCTCGACCGCACCCGAATGCCCTTCGAGCCTGCTGCCGCCATAGGTGAAGCTCCGCCAGCCAAGGCCGTATGACGCGTCGCCCATGGCAGCGCGCAAGGGGCCGCCATACAGCCGCCCGGTGCCGACGCGCGGACGATGGGCAAGCTGTAGCACCGGACCCGGTAGCACATCGGGGCGCTTCCCCATCATCGCCTGCATCCATGTCGCGAAATCGACGATATCGCTTTCGACGCCTGCGGCAGCGGGAACACGCCAATAGGCCTCCTTGATCGGACGGATCTGCGCACCGCGATGCGGCTTCGCCCAATCCTTGGCGCTCGTCAGCCGATCGCGGCCGTAGCCCGCGCTCACCATGCCGAGCGGGCGGAAAAACCGGTCCTCGACCGCGTCGCCGAACGGCTCGTTAGCCGCGCGCGCCAATATTTCGCTCGCGGCGTCGAAGGCGACATTCTGGTAGGTGTGACAGGTTCCGGGGTCGCATTGCAGCGGCGCGCCGGCGAGGCTGGCGCGCAGCGCGGCGGGATCCTGCCCTTCCTCCAGCTTTTCGTCATAGGCGTTTTTGGTGAGGCCCGAACGTTGGGCGAGTAGCTGGTCCAGCGTGACCCGCGCCTCGGCGCCCCCCGGCAAGCGTAGCGACGTGCCGAGAGCGGCGACCGGACGGTCGAGATCGATCGTGCCGTCCGTCGCCAGTGCGGCCGCGAGCACGCCCGTCGCGGTTTTGGAAACCGAGGCCCAGCGGAACAGCGTTTGCGGCGTCACGCGCGCCCCGGTCGACTTGTCGGCGACCCCATAGGTACGCACAAAGCTGAGCTTGCCGTCTTCGACCACCGCCACCGCCAGCCCGGCCATCTCTGGCCGCTGCGACAGCTCGGCGAGTTGCCGGTCGAGCGCGCGATAGTCGATGCGGCCGCGCCATTCGTCGGGCGTGTCGGGCAGGTTTTCGGGTGCCTTGATGGGGATTGCGACGCTCGCAAGCGGGTGCTTTCCGCCAAGCGCGTGAACACCGAACCAGCCTGCCAACCCCAGCGCGATGATCGCGACGAGATAGGTGAACACTGGCTTTTTCGATTTCTTTTTAAACTGCGACCTCATGATTGGCCGCCGTCTTAGCCGCGACTTCCTCTGTCGTCACCCCTCAGGGCGCAAGATGGCGCCACGCTTTGAACGTCCCGGCGGCGTAAGCCGCGCCATAGACAAGGACGATCAGCGAAGACCATATCGCAAAACTGTCGCTATGTTGCGGGCGCCAGATATGGAGCGGCACGAAAATGAGCCCGCGAAGCAGATAGATGGCGGAGATGACGACCAGCCCCGTCCGCAGCAGCGGCAGGCGCGGGATCGAACCGGCGCCCGAAAAGGCATAAGCGGCCCAGACCATCAGAACCGCGCCGATCGCGAGTGTAATCAGCGTGGGTCGCAGGTCGCCGCGCGCCGCCGCGCGTGCCATGCCTTCGCCCGCGCCGAAAAACCGATACCAGTCGGGGCCGCCGAAGATGCAGGCGATATGCAGCAGCGCGGCCAGAACCGACAGCCACCCGCCGACAATCAGCCAGGCGGTGCCGGGATTGGCCGCGACATTATGCAATATAATGCGCTGTCGTTTTTTCGGCGACTTCCTCGGCGGTGACGTCCGGCGCCAATTCGATCAGCCTGAACGGGCTGTCATGGTCGTCGCGCTTGAATACTGCCAGGTCGGTGACGATCATATCGACGACATTCTTGCCGGTCAGCGGCAGCGTGCACGCCGGAATGAATTTCGGGCTGCCGTCCTTGGCATTATGTTCCATCACGACGATGATCTTCTTCACGCCGGCGACGAGGTCCATCGCGCCGCCCATGCCCTTGATCATCTTGCCCGGGATCATCCAGTTCGCGATGTCGCCATTTTCGGCAATCTCCATCGCACCGAGCACGGTCAGGTCGATATGCCCGCCGCGGATCATCGCGAAGCTGTCCGCCGAGCTGAAATAGGCCGATTGCGGCAGCTCGCTGATCGTCTGTTTGCCCGCGTTGATCAGGTCGGCGTCCTCTTCGCCCTCATAGGGGAAGGGGCCGATGCCGAGCATGCCGTTTTCCGACTGCAGCGTGACCGTCATCCCCGCAGGAATGTGGTTCGCGACCAAAGTCGGGATGCCGATGCCGAGGTTGACGTAATAGCCGTCCTGCAGTTCCTTCGCGGCGCGCGCCGCCATGTCATCACGCGTCCAGGCCATGTCAGTTAGGCTCCCATTTCTTGTCGGAGGGGAAGGCGTCGTCCCAGCCCAGTTTTTCCCACGGGCCGTAGACGGGGTTGGGGAACAGGAACCAGCCCTTGTCCCAGAGTGTGGCGGCGCCGGTGCTCGTCGCCAGCGCCATGCGCTGTGCGGCGGGCAGGTCCTTGACGTTGAACTGCTGGCTGAAGTCGCCGAGTTGGTCGCCGCCAAGGATGATGACGCAATATTTGGAGGAGATCGTGGCGCGGCGCCCGTCCTTGCTCGATCCGCTGGCATCGTCGCCCATCAGGAACAAGGTCTCGCCATGCTTGAATTCGCCGAGCCCTGCGGCGCGGAGCGTATCCTCGCTGCCCTTGGCATTGGCGGCGCTGCGGTTGGTGTTGGCGATCACGGTGATCCCTGCCGCGCGCAGGGCGTTCACCATCTCGACGGTGCCCGGCATCGCGACGGCTTTGCCCGCGCCGGTCTTTTCCCACTGGTCCCAGACCTTGACGTCGAAGGCGGTGCCCTTCTCAGCGAAGTAGCGCATCGGCCCGAGGTTCCAGATCAACGTCTCGTCGGCGTCGAACACTGCCGCAAACGGCTTGTTGCCGCACGGCTCGAACGTTGGCGCGTCCATCGCCGCGCCGGAAGCAAGAACGACGCTATCCTTTGGCCGCAGCTTCACCCGCCAAACGCCATAATCGGCGATCCGTGCATTGGTCGCGCGCACTGCAACAGCGGCTTCGGGCGAACCATAGAGATATTGCAGCGCCACCGGCGGCTTGGCGGCTTCCGCCGGAGCAGGTGCCGGCAGGGGGGCGGGCGGCGGAGCCGGAGCCGTCGCCACCTCTGCCGGCGCGCTCGCGCACCCGGCAAGGAGCAGCGCGGCGGTAAGGGCGAAGCTGCGCATCACGCGGTCTCGCGCGGGCGCGTCGTGCGGAATTCGATCTTCTTGTCGTAAGGCGCGCCGAGGACGAGGCGCTTCACATAGATGCCGGGCAGGTGGATGCTGTCGGGATCGAGGCTGCCGGTCGGCACGATTTCCTCGACCTCGGCGACGCAGATCTTCGCGGCGGTCGCCATCGGCTGGTTGAAGTTGCGCGCGGTCTTGCGGAAAATCAGGTTGCCGCTCTCGTCGGCCTTCCACCCCTTGACGATCGCAAGGTCGGCGAAGATGCCGCGTTCGAGGATATAATCCTGCCCGTCGAAATTCTTCACTTCCTTGCCCTCAGCAACCAGCGTGCCGACGCCCGTCTTGGTATAGAAGCCGGGAATGCCTGCGCCGCCCGCGCGGCAACGTTCGGCGAGGGTCCCTTGCGGGCAGAATTCGACCTCGAGCTCGCCCGCCAGATACTGCCGCT
The DNA here is from genome assembly GCF_900108295.1 of Sphingopyxis sp. YR583. NCBI lineage: Bacteria > Pseudomonadati > Pseudomonadota > Alphaproteobacteria > Sphingomonadales > Sphingopyxidaceae > Sphingopyxis > Sphingopyxis sp. YR583. The sequence goes on from NZ_FNWK01000001.1 coordinate 2,579,372, forward strand.
CGAACTCCTTGTTCTCGCCGACGTAGCTGCTGATCATCTTCTTGACCTGCTTCGTGCGGAGCAGCTTGCCGAGCCCTTCGCCGTCGATCCCGGCATTGTTGCTCGCGATTGTCAGATCCTTGGTTCCCGCGTCGCGAATCGCATCGATCAGCCGTTCGGGTATGCCGCAAAGGCCGAATCCGCCTGCGCAAATCTGCATACCGTCAAAGAGCAATCCTTCGAGGGCGGCGGCGGCGTCGGGATATTGCTTTTTCCCCATGGGACGGCTCTCCTGAATGGTTTCGCGCTGACATTGGCGCATTTGATCCATTAATTCTAATTGTTCGATTTTTGGATTATACATAGACGATGTCTATCAATCGCGTCTCTCTCTATCATCTCGAAACCCTGCTCTGGATCGACCGGCTCGGTACCTTTTCGGCCGCGGCCGAGCGGCTCAATACGACGCAGCCGACGGTGTCGGCACGGATGCGCGAACTCGAACAGCGCCTAGGAACAGCGCTCTTCCGCCGCGAAGGCCGTGCAATGTCGCTCACCGCGGCTGGGCGCAAGCTGGTGCGCGATTGCGACCCGCTGCTCCGGGACATGCAGGTCGCGTTGCTCGGCAGCGGGGGCTATGGCGAGGCGAGCGGTGTCGTCCGCATCGGTGCGGGCGAAATCGCGGCCGCAAGCTGCCTCCCTGCGTTTGTGGCGGGGCTCAAGGCCGATATGCCCCATGTCGGGCTCGAAATCGAAATCGACCTCACTGCCAACCTGATCCAGCAGCTTTTGACCGGCCGGACCGACATGGCTTTCGCCGCGGGGCCGATCGCGCACCCGGCACTCAAGACCAGCCCGATCGGTGAGGTCGAACTGGTCTGGCTCGCCAGCCCCGCAGTCGCATCGATGTTCGCAACGGCTGACACCACGCTTCCCGTCTGGTCGCTCGCCAGCCATTCGCCGATCCACGGCAGGATGCGCGAAGCGATCGAGGCGTCGCGTATCGCGCAAAAGTCGCTCAACCTCTGCAATAACGCGCGGACGATGATCGACATTGCAAAGGCGGGCGGCGGAATCGGTATCTTTCCGCAGCCGATGGTGCAGGGCGAGGTGGCGGCGGGGACGCTGGTACAGATCGATGCGATGCCCGCGCTCGCGCCGGTTGAATTCCACGTCGCCATGCGCGTCGCCGATACCGAGCCCGTGCTGACGCAAATCTTCGAACGGGCGGCGCAGTTGAACCTCTCCAACCCCGCACCCTGAGCCGCACGGCGGTTCGCACCGGATTCTGTCAGCCCTTCAATGCCATGGGGACGTCCGCACCGACCAATAGACGATATAGAGCAGCCCGGCCCAGAGCAGCAGAATGAAAATCATGCCGGCGCGACTCGACGGACGCGCGCTGGCGGCCTCGGCCGCCGCGTGGAGTTCGCTCCAGAGCGCGGCGGGGATCAGCCGGCGGATGACGAGCAGGCCGAGTGGTACGATGACAAGGTCGTCGAGCCAGCCCAGCACGGGAATAAAATCGGGGATCAGGTCGATCGGAGACAGCGCATAGGCCGCGACCGCGACTGCGAGGATGCGCGCGAGCATCGGCACGCGCGTGTCGCGCGCGGCGAGCCAGGCGGCGTGCGCCTCGACCGCGAGACGGTGGCCGAGATCGCCGATGCGTTCGGAAAGGGATTTGCCGGTCATCGCTTCCCTCATTACTGTCCCCGCATGGCTATCCAACTGAAAAGCGCACGTGTTGAACGCTGGCCGGTCGCGGGGGCGTTCGTGATCAGCCGCGGATCGAAGACGCATGTCGATGTCGTCGTCGCCGAGGTCGCGGGAGACGGGGCCTACGGGCGCGGCGAGGGCACGCCGGTCTATTATCTGGGCGAGGACGCCGCGACATGCCGCGACCAGATATTGCGCACCGCGCCGCATATCGCCGAGATGGGCGCCGCCGATGCCCGCGCGGCGGTGCAGGAGATGATGGCGCCAGGCGCGGCGCGGAACGCGCTCGATTGCGCGCTTTGGGATCTCGAAGCGCGGCAGCGCGGTCTTCGGCTCTGGCAGGTCGCGGGATGCGACGGCGCGCCGACATCGCGCGTCACCGCCTATACCATCTCGCTTGGAACGCCGGGTGCCATGGCCGAACAGGCCGCAACCGCGGCGGCCGACGGTTATCGATTGCTCAAGATCAAGCTGACCGGAGAGGGCGACCGGCTTCGCGTCGCCGGGGTGCGAAAGGGCGCACCCGAAGCGCGGCTGATCGTCGATGCGAACGAAAGTTGGGGTGGGGTCGATATATTGAGCGAGACCGAGGCGCTTGCCGATATGGGGGTCGAGATGATCGAGCAGCCGGTTCCAGTCGGCGCCGACGCCTTGCTCGATCCGATCTACTCGCCCTTACCCTTCATCGCCGACGAAAGTTGCCAGACAGCCGCCGACGTGGCGCGCATAGGTCCCTTCTACGACGGGGTGAACATCAAGCTCGACAAGGCAGGAGGGTTGACCGAGGCGCTAAAGATCGCCGATGCGGCCGACGCGGCGGGACTGTCGATCATGGTCGGCTGTATGCTCTCGACCAGCCTCGCGATCGCGCCGGCGTTCGTGCTGGCGCAGCGTGCGCGCTGGGTCGACCTCGACGGTCCCGCCCTGCTGGAGCGCGACCGCGAGGGCGGGTTCGAATATCGCGAAGGCCGGATCGGAATCTAGAGGGCCACTTCGGCATGCTTGCCGAGTTCGCCTTCCTTCATCGTCATGCCCGTCGCCAGCTTGAGCAGGCCCTTGATGCTCGGGTCGGCGGTCCAGATTTCGGCGTTGTCGAGATCGAAGCGCAGCAGGACGAGCTTGGGATCATCCTTGCCGCCTTCATACCAGGCCGCAATGCTGTTGTTCCATAGCTTGTCGAGCACCGTGCGGTCGCTTTCGCGGACCAGTGTGCCCGAGATGCAGGCGAACAGGTCGTGGCCCTTTGCCGAAAACTGCGCCATCGCCGGGCCGCCGCCCGCGAGGCGGTTGTCGGTCGCGGTGAAGAACCAGAAGGCGCTGTTTGCATCCTTGTCGAGCTGCGCGTTCATCGGGATATGATGTTCGCGCTCGCCGGTTGCACCGAGCATGACATAGGGGCTGTCGGCCAGGGCTTTCCAAAATTGTTTCTTGATGTCGTCGCTCATCGAAAGGCTCCTTCATGCCCCCCGATGATCGATCAACGCGGCAGGGCGCCCGATGTTGCGCGGCTCAGCGTAGACGTGCCTCGGCATAGCTGACGACCTCATATTCGATGCCGTCGGGATCGAAGAAATAGAAGCGGCGACCGGGTTCATAGTCGCCGTGGTTGAACGGCGTCAGCCCGACTGCTTTCACGCGCATCTCGATCATATCGAGATCGTCGACCTGCACCCCGACATGGTTGAGCGGCGCGCCCTTGGGGTAACGTGCATCGGCATGCTCGCCGTCGGGACCAGTGTAGAGCGCGACATAGGCGGCGTCGCTGCCGAGATGGATCGTCCGCCCGCCATCGCGCGCGGGGCCGCGCCACCGTTCGTGCCAGCCGAAGATCGCCGAAAGAATGCCAGCGGTGCGGTCGGGATCGCTGACCGTCAGATTTACATGCTCAATGAAAGGGTGCGTCACCTTGTTTCTCCTGATTCGCGTTGACGCCCGGCTTATGAAAGCTCAAGTCAGGTTTAGATCAAGCGAAAAGCAGGAGCGAAGATTGTGCACCGGACGGACCTGATCGCTATCGGGGAACTCGCCGCGCGCACCGGGGTCGCGGTATCCGCGATCCGCTTTTACGAGGCGAAGGGGCTGATCGAGGCCTTGCGGACCGGGGGAGGCCAGCGGCGTTTCCTGCGCGCGGACATTCGCCGCGTGTCGTTCATCCTGATCGCGCAGCAATTGGGGCTGAGTCTTGAGGAAATTGCCGCTGAGCTGGCGCGGCTCCCTGCGGGGCGGACGCCGAATGGGGCCGACTGGACGCGGATCAGCACCGGCCTCCGCGCGCGGATCGACGCGCAGATCGCATCGCTCGAACGCACGCGCGAACTGCTCGGCAATTGCATCGGCTGCGGATGCCTGTCGCTGAAAAAATGCGGGCTCTACAATCGAGAGGACAAAGCCGCGCAGCGCGGGGCGGGGCCGCGCTATGTGCTGGGCGACCGGTCGGGGGAGATTGCCGAGGTCAGGTGATACGCGCTGCTTAGGGTTGGGAAGCGGACGTTCCCACCTTCGTCATTCCCGCGAAAGCGGGAACCCAGAGCGGCCGTCGGCTGGCCTATCGCTGGGTTCCCGCTTTCGCGGGAATGACGAGGTGTAGGAGGCCTACCGTCAGCAACGGTCGTTACCGGCCGTCCTGCCTTCAACAGACAATCAGACAGCAGACAGCCGCTCGATCTCCGGCGCGCCGGCGAGGCAGGGGCCGAGCTTTGCGCCGAGGGTGCGGAAATGGTCGGAGGCGCGGTGCGCTTCGACCGCCGCGTCGTCGTCATAGCATTCGAGCACCTTGTACACGCCGGTCTCGGCGGTGCGGAACAGCTTGTAATAGCTGTTGCCCGGCTCGTTCGCGGCCACCGCAGGAGCGAGCTCGGCGAAGACGCCTTCGAATTCGGCTTCCTTGCCGGGCAGGACGCGCAGCGTTGCGATCACACCGATACCACTCATGTCTCTCTCCTAAATTTCAGGCTTTGAGGTCGGGGTCGACGGTCCAGCCGTCCTCGACCTGAATGCCGAAGCTGTTCAAAATCATCGATACTTGCGTGTATTGGCCGACGGTCATCACCAGGTCCATGCGGCCCTTGTCGCCGATTGGCGCCAGCGCCGCCCAGCTTGCGTCGGTGATGAAATGATTGCCGGTCAGATCGTCGGTGGCGCGGAGCATCGCGCGGTCGAGGTCGTTCCAGCCGTCGGCGTCGGGCCCGGCCTTGATGCGCGCGATCTCGTCTTCGGTGAGCCCGCAGTCTAGGCCGATCCGTTTGTGCTGCGTCCACTCATAGCCCGAACGGCAATTATAGCCGGTGCGCAGAATGACGAGTTCGCGGTCGCGGGGCGAAAGCGCATTGCGCTTCGAAAGGATATAGTTGCCCCAGCCGAGGAAGGCGGTGAGCGCCTTGGGCGCGTGGGCAAGGGTGCGGAAGATGTTGAGAATCTTGCCGCCCCCGACCTTGCCCCCAACCACACCGGTATCTGGGGCAAGGAAGGGTTCAAGCGCGGCGCGCTGGTCGGCATCGAGCCGGCCCAAGTCGACCGGCTCGATACGCGGAGCGTTCAAACGCAAATCAGAAGACCTCGAACAGGCCCGCCGCGCCTTGGCCGCCGCCGATGCACATGGTGACGACGGCATATTTGACGCCGCGGCGCTTGCCTTCGATCAGCGCGTGGCCGACGCAGCGCGCGCCAGTCATGCCGAACGGGTGGCCGATCGAGATCGAGCCGCCGTTAACGTTGAGCAGCTCGTTCGGGATGCCGAGCTGGTCGCGGCAATAGAGAACCTGCACGGCAAAGGCTTCGTTGAGTTCCCAAAGGCCGATGTCGTCCATCTTGAGGTCGAAGCGTTCGAGCAGCTTCGGGATCGCGAACACGGGGCCGATGCCCATTTCGTCGGGCTCGGTGCCCGCGACGGCCATGCCGACATAACGGCCAAGCGGCTGAAGGCCCTTCTTCTCGGCGACCTTGGCTTCCATGACGACGCAGGCCGATGCACCGTCGGCGAGCTGGCTGGCGTTGCCTGCGGTGATCGAGAAACCTTCGCCCATCACCGGCTTCAGGCTCGAAAGCCCTTCGAGCGTCGTGTCGGGACGGTTGCACTCATCCTTGTCGGCGACAACGTCCTTGAAGGTGACTTCCTTCGTTTCCTTGTTCACGACCGCCATGGTGGCGGGGCAGGCGACGATCTCGTCGTCATATTTGCCCGCGGCCTGCGCGGCTGCGGTGCGCTGCTGCGACTGGAGGGAATATTCGTCCTGCAGCTCGCGGCTGATGTTGTAGCGCTTCGCGACGACCTCTGCGGTGCCGATCATCGGCATATAGGTGTCCTTGTGCATCGCGATCAGTTCGGCGTCGGTCTCGATGAAGACCTTGCCGCTGCCGCTGACTTTCGAGATCGACTCGATGCCGCCAGCGACCGCGATGTCCTGACGGTCGACGATGATCTGCTTCGCGGCGGTCGCGATGGTCATCAGGCCCGACGAGCACTGGCGGTCGATCGACATGCCGGGGACAGTGACGGGCAGGCCGGCACGCAGCGCGATCAGGCGCGCGACGTTCATCGTCTGCGACCCCTGCTGCATCGCGGCGCCGAACAGAACGTCGTCGATCTCGCCGCCTTCGATGCCGGCGCGCTCGACTGCGGCGCGGACGGCATGGGCGCCGAGCGTCGGGGCGAGGGTGTTGTTGAACGAGCCGCGTGCCGCCTTGGTGAGCGGGGTACGGGCGGTGGAGACGATGACTGCGTCACGCATGTTGGGAGTCCTTCTTTCTGGTTCCGGTTATCTTAACGGGGGAGGTCCGCCGGCAAAGCTATGCTTTAGACGAAGAACTGGCTGATCCATTCGGCGATCAGCGCGGGCTTTTCCTCGCCCTCGATCTCGACGGTCACTTCGTTCATCTGCTGCCACTGACCCGGGCGCTTTTCCTCGAGCTCGAGCAGCTTCACATGGCTGCGGACGCGCCTGCCCGAACGGACGGGCGACAGGAAACGGACCTTGTTGCAGCCGTAGTTGACGCCCATCTTGACGCCGCCGACCTTGGGGCCGTCGGTGCTCGCGCCGAGCATCGGCAACAGCGACAGGGTGAGGAAGCCGTGCGCGATCGTGCCGCCGAACGGCGTCAGCTTCGCCTTTTCCTCGTCGATATGAATGAACTGATGATCGCCCGTCGCGTCGGCGAACTTGTTGATCATCTCCTGATCGACGAGCACCCATTCGGACGTGCCCAGATGCTCGCCGACCTTGGTCTGCAGTTCCTGCGGCGTGATGGTGGCCATGTTCATCCCCTCAATAGCTGGTTCGGGGCGCGTTCTAGGCCTCTCTTGCGGCGTTGCACAAGGGCCAACGCCCTCGGCCGCGGCGCCGTAGCGTCAGGTGGCCTTGGCTGCCTTTGCCGCCGATGCCCTGGGCTTTGGAGACTCGGGATAGGGCATGATCATCGTCCCGTCGGGCGCCGCGGTAAAGGTAGTTTGCGTCGGATAGGCGAATTCATATCCTGACTTTGCCATCGCCTCGAACAGCCGGATCGCGACATCGGTGCGCGCCGCAGCTACCTTGTCGAATTCGTCGCTGAAAACGTCAAAGAGCAACTCGAAATCGAGGCTCGACGGGCCGAAGGTCAGGAAGCTCGAGCGAATGAATTCATGGCCCCCGGCAACAACCTGTTCCTCGAGCAGGGCGGGCAGATCACGCAGCATTTCGGGTGTCGTTTGATAGATGACGCCAATCTGGAAGGTGATACGGCGGCGGTGGAGATGCGCGAAATTGGTGATCTCCTTGCTCAGCAAATTGGTGTTCGAGATGACGAGCAACTCGCCGTTCAATGAGCGGAGGCGTGTGCTCTTAAGCCCGATGCGCTCGACCGTCGCGGTGCTCGTGTCATATTTGATCGTCTCGCCGACGCGGAACGGGCGGTCGAAGATGATCGACAGCGAGGCGAAGAGGTCGGAGAAAATGCCCTGTGCGGCGAGGCCGATCGCGATGCCGCCGATGCCGAGGCCCGCGATGAGGCCGGTGACATTGACCCCCATATTGTCGAGGATGACGATCGCGGCGATCGCGAACAAGGCGATGCTGATCAGCAGGCGGATGATCCCCATCGCGTTGCTGAGCGTTTCGTTGTTCCCTTCCGCGGCGCGGCGCTGGATCAGCCCGAGGACGATCTCGCGCGCCCAGATCGCGACCTGCAGCACGACCGCGACGGTGAAGACGAACTGGATCAGTTGCATGATCACCGCGGGCGGTTGCGCATAGGCGGCGACCATGCGGATCGCGACGATCGCGAGCACCGATGACTTGGTCTTGTGGATCACACGCCCGGCGATGTGCGTCAGCGTCATCTCGCCCTCGGCCGATTGCGCATGCTTGAGCGCGAAGCTGCGGGCCATCGACAGGATGAAATAGATGAGCAGGCCTGCGCCGATCGCGATGCCGATCTGCAGCCAGTGGCTGTTCACCCACGCGACGCTGAGGTCCCAATAGCGCTGGAGGTCGGCTAGCGGGTCGGTCGCGGCCGCCTTTGTGGGCGCAGCTTTCGGGGCGGCGGTGGTCGCGGCGGCGAGGATGGAGAAAGTCACGTCGGGTCCTTTTGTCTCGGATCAGGCGGATTGAAGCAGCACCGCGGCCGCGGGCGCCTGCTCCAGATAGGTCAAAAATCCGCGTTCGTAACGCGAAAGATAGCGCGTGGCGCGTGGCAGGTGGCCGACCTCGGACGCGAAGTCTTCGCGCGCCTGCGCCGCGGCGAGCATCGCGGGGTGGACATAGGCCTTGCGCGCGATCGCCGGGGTGTTGCCGAGGCGGTCGGCGACATGTTGCAGCATCGCCTTCAAAGTCGGCGGTGCGGGGGCATCGTAGAGAAAGGCGAAAGCCTCGACGCTCGCCGACCATGTACGGAAATGCTTCGCGCTGAAATCGCCGCCCATCGCCTCACGGATATAGGTGTTCACATCTTCCGACGCGACGGCGCACAGATCGCCGCCATCTTCATATTGAAAGAGCCTCTGGCCGGGAAGATCCTGAAGCCGTCGAACGAGCGTCGTCAGTCTGCGGTCGCTGATCGTCACCTCGCGCTTAGCGCCGCCCTTCGCGGTATATTTGAGGCGCAGCGTCTTGCCCGACAGTTTGGCGTGGCGCTGGCGGAGCGTCGTCGCGCCGAAGCTTTTGTTCGCGGCGACATATTGCTCGTTGCCGACGCGAAGCGCGGCGAGATCGAGCAGCCGAACGACCGCAGCGACGACGCGCTCGGAACACAACGTCCGGCGATTCAGATCGCCTTCGAGGCGCGCGCGCAGCAAGGGTAACGCGTGACCGAAAGCGGCGCAGCGATCATATTTGTCCGCCTCGCGCGCCATACGGAAATCGGGGTGGTAGCGATATTGCTTGCGCCCGCGCGCATCATAGCCGGTCGCGAGAATATGGCCGTTCGGCGCGGGGCAGAACCACGCATCCTCATAGGCCGGGGGCAGGGCGATCGCGTTGAGACGGTCGATCTCGTCGCGGTCGCGGATGACCTTCCCCTTGGCGTCGCGGTAGAGCCAGCCGACGCCCGAGCGCCTCCGGCTTATACCGGGCAGGCTGTCGTCGACATGGACAAGGCGCGGTGCGGACATGGAACCATAGCGCCTTTCCGCCGCCGATGGTTCCCGCAGGCCGGATATCGGTTGGTCAGGTCTCGCTGCGGCTTGCTGCGAAGAACCTGCGCGGCGCGGCGAGCAGACGGTCGCCGAGCCGCTGCGTCATGCGCCGGGCCGGCACCTCCAGCGCGATGTGCAAAAGATGCGAAGCCGCCAGCGTCAGGACGACAAAGCCGGCTATCTTGGCTGGATGGACCAGCGCCGGATCATCGACGAAAAAGAGCTTGAAGAGGATCCAAAGGAAGAAGTGCGACAGGTAGACGGCATAGCTGATGTCGCCCAACCATTGCGCGAACCGGCCCGAAAGCATCGGCCGCGCCGTCGTCGAGGCTTGCAGCGCGAGGATGACGATAGCGGTCATTATCAGTGGTATGGCCGCAGGCTGCGATCCCGCCATGCCGAACAGAAGCGCGGCGATGCCGGAGAGGGCGAGCGCAGTGCCGTAGATGATTGCCGTGCCACCGGGTCTTTCGCGCTGCGCCGTCCACCATTGGCAAAGAAGGATGCCGATGCCGAATTCGACGAGGCAGCGCAGCAGCCCGGTCGCGGGAATATCGTCGCCGATGCTCGCGTGGCCGCCCGCCGCGAACCACCATCCGAGACCGGCTGCCATCGCGACGATCAGCAACGGAAAGCTCCACGCGCCGCGCGGCAGCCGCGACATCCAGCCGCCCGTGATCGCCAGCAGCAGATAGGCCGCCCATTCGGTCGAGATCGACCAGGCGGGATCGTTCCACGCCAGGCGGTCGCTGAACCCCCAATTCTGGACGAGCAGATAATGGGCGGGAAGTTCGGCGAAGCTGTAATGCTCGCCCGGGTCGCGGCCGCTGACGATCAGCGCCGCGGCGAAAAGGACCATCGCCGACAGGATCGCGAGGTGCAGCGGGAAGATGCGGGCAAATCGCCGGACGATGAACTGCGGCGCGGCGCGCATGCCCCTATCGCGAAATTCGCCCCCATAGGTCCACCACAGGACGAAACCCGACAGGACGAAAAACAGATCGACCGCCAGATAGCCCTGCGCCAACACCGAAATGACCCGATCGGGCAGGAAGCCCGTCATTCCGCCGCGGATATGATAAAGGAGCACCGCGAGCGCCGCGAAACCGCGCAGCCCGGTGAGGGTCGGCAGCATCCGCCCGGGGGGGACGGCCGCGGTCATGCTCGCGCCATCGGCTGCATCGTCAGCGGCCGCCATCCGGTTTCTTTCTCGCGGCGACGACAATAGGTCGTCAGTCCGATTTCGAGCGCCAGCATCATGTAAATGAAGGGCTGGAAGGCGATGGCGACGAAGAGCGACCCGATCAGATAGACGATATGGCCGTGCTGGAGCGCCGTCGCCAACGGCGCGATCCATTGTTCTTCGCCTCGGCGCGTCTTCAGATATCGTCGCCGGATGCGTTCCATCTGCGCAAGTCCGCTGAGATGGAGGATCAGCCAGAGAGCGGTGCCGGGATAGCCCTGCTCGCCCAGCATCTCGAAATAGCTCGAATGATAGGCGCGCGATTTTTCTTCATAAACGCTCGCGCTGTCCTCGTTGGCGCCCGCTTCCTTTTCGACGCGCACATGGTTTTGCAGGTAAGCGTTGAAACCGCCGCCGAAGGGGTTTTCCTTCGCATATTCCCAAGTCCACGCCCAAACCGCAACGCGGGTGGAGGCGGACTGGTCGGACTTGTAGCCGCGGATCGTTTCCATCCGCTCCGTATAGCTTTGCGGCAGAAAGGGAATAGCGGCGACGGCGAGCAATCCCGCGCCGGCTATATAGAGAAAGCGGTGCTTCACCGCGCGGAGCGACAACATCGCGAGAATGACAAGGCAAATGAGCCCGGTTCGCGTCTGCGTGCCGACGGGCAGCAGCGCGCAGGCGAAGACGAGCGCGAAGCAGAAGAGCGAGACCGTCCAGTCGGGCGGAAAAATCGTTCCGTGCCGCCGGTACCACAGGATCAGCGGGATGATCGAAACGGCAACGGTCGACATGGTGCTGCCTTCGTACAGGCCGTAATTTTCATTGAGCAGCAATTGCAGCGAGCCATAGCCGCCGCCGCCCGCAGCGGTCTTGATTCCGCCTGCGATCGCGATCGACGCGGCCGAGAGCAGCAGGACCAGCGCCAGCGCCTCGATCCGCAGCTTGGTTCGCAAGGTCAGGGGCAGGAAGATCGCCCAGACGAGCGCCTTCCATACCCAGCTCCATTTATCGGCTGCTTCCACCGGAAAGTCGGCGTTGACCGTCGTCATCCAGCAATAAAACAGGAGTGCCACCAGCAGCGTTTGTCGGCCCGACCAGCGCGTATCGCGCTTGTCGTCGGCGACAAGCCAGCCGACAACCGCCAGGCCAAAGACGATCAGCGAAATCGGGATCGAGTTGATCAGGAAATAGCTCAGACGCTGCGGCGCCACGATGTCGATGTAGCAAAAGCACAGCACGAACAGGAATGGCTTGCGAAAGCCGATCCCGATGAAGGCGAACAGGAAGGCGACGAACGCGAGGTCACGCATCGGGCGATGAATCCCTCGCCCGAGCCTCTGCATCGCGCTGCCGTTTCCATGCGTCGCGCGGGCTCACCTCGAGATCGAGGTCGGCGCGGTGAAGCAGGCGCCAGAGCGCGATCGCCAGCAGGACGTGCGTCAAGGCAATGGAGAAATTGTCGACCATGTCCGCTCCCGCTACGCGATCGGGGTTGACGCCGCGTTAAGGCTTGTATGTCAATGCGCTGGCCCATGACCCGCATCCTGCACGTCCTCGATCATAGCTTGCCCGCGCACAGCGGCTACACCTTTCGCACGCGCGCGCTGATGAAGGCGCAGGTCGCAAAGGGATGGGAGGTCGCGGGGGTCACCGGCGTGCGGCACCCGGAAGCCGGGCCCGATGGGGAAACGGTCGACGGGCTCACCTTCTATCGCACCCCGCCGATCGCGCCCGCGCGTGCGCCGATCCGCGAATGGCGCGAGATTGGCGCGCTGGCGCAGCGCGTCGAGGCGCTGTCGAAGGAATGGAAACCCGACGTTCTGCACGCGCATTCGCCGGTGCTCGACGGGCTCGCAGCGCTACGCGTCGGTAAGAAGCTCGGCATTCCGGTCATCTATGAAATCCGCGCTTTCTGGGAGGATGCGTCGGTGGGCAATGGCACCGGTCGCGAAGGAAGTCTGCGTTACTGGCTGACCAAGCAACTCGAAACCCATGCGGTGAAATCGGCCGATGCGGTTGCCGTGATCTGCGAAGGGCTGCGCGGCGATTTGATCGCGCGCGGGATCGACCCTGACAAAATTACCGTCTCGCCGAACGGCGTCGATCTCGACCTGTTCGGCGATCCGCCGCCGCGCGACGATGCGCTTGCCGGCAGGCTGGGCCTTTCCGTCGATGACGCAGTTATCGGCTATATCGGCAGCTTCTACGACTATGAGGGGATCGACGACCTGATCGCCGCCATGCCCGCGCTCGTCGCGGCGCAGCCCAAGGCACGGCTGCTGCTCGTCGGCGGCGGGCCAATGGAGGGGGCGCTGAAGGCGCAGGCTGCGGCGTCGCCCGCCGTGACGCATATCCACTTCGTCGGCCGCGTGCCGCACCAGGAAGTCGAACGTTATTATTCGCTGATCGATATCCTCGCCTATCCGCGCAAGAAGATGCGGCTGACCGACCTTGTCACGCCGCTGAAACCGCTCGAGGCGATGGCGCAGGGCAAGCTGGTGGCGGCGTCCGATGTCGGCGGCCACCGCGAGTTGATCGAGGATGGCGTCACGGGTACCTTGTTCGCGCCCGACGACCCCGCCGCGATTGCAGCAGCGCTTGCCAAACTGCTGGAAAATAAAGCGATGTGGCCAGAGCGACGGCGAACGGCACGTATTTTTGTCGAAAGTCATCGTAACTGGTCATCAAACATTTTACGTTACGAGCCGGTTTACCAGCGATTGCTGCGGGGCGCCTGAGCCGGCGACTGCAAGCGAGAATGAATGGTCCACCGGACCGATGGATTTGGAACGATATGGAAGAGACGAGCGAGAACCGGGCGAAGAAGACAGCGATCGCGCTGCTGCGCGCGCTCCAGCCCGCGATTCCGGCGGTGATTGGCGCTGCGGCGCTGACCTTCCTGTTCGCAGCCGTGATGCCTTTTTCGTGGGTCTCGGCGATCAGCTGGAACCTTTATCTCGACCGACTCTCCGATCTTTTCGTCCAGCCGATCGGCAATGGCGGACGACTCGCGCTGGCGTTCAGCATGTCGGCGGTTGCCGCGGTGATCGCGGGCCTCGTCGCACTGTTGATCGCAAAGCCCGAAACGGCGGGACTGTCCCCGCTGCGCAATCCCTTCCGCCGTGCTTCGATGGCGGTGGATGAGGACGAACCCGTACTGACGCGCCGCCGTGTCGACCTGCATCCCGACGACCCGCCGCGCCCGCCGATCCGCGCGGGCCGCGACTTGCCCGCGGGTGGGCTGGGACCGGTGCGATCGACCGGCACCCATGATGAGGTGGCCGAACTCGATCCCTGGATCGCGAACGAAGCGGCCGAAGCCGAAGACGAACTGGTTCTCGCCGATCTGGCACCCGAAGAGGAATTCGACGGCGAGGCGCCATGGCTGCAGCCCGCCGAGATGACGTCGCCGCCGCCGATGCCCGATCCCGCCGACAAATCGCTCGGCGCGATGGTTGCGCGTTTCGAGGCGGGGCTCACGCGACGCCGGCAAGCTGCGCCGCCTTCGACGGCAGCGATCCCCGTGCCCGACGCCGCGAACGCCGAGGAACCCGAAATCGATTTTGCGCTCGAGGCCGCGCTCAGCACGCTTCAGCGCATGACGCGCCAATCGGTCGGCTAAGGCCCTAATCCTCCACCGTCAGGATTTCGATCCGCAGCATATCCGGATTCGTATCGCATTCGACCGCGGTATCGGCGACGATGTGCCCCGGCAGCGACCATTCGATCGTACTGAGCCGCTCGTGCAGCGCGCGCCGCAATGTCTCGATATCGCCCGTCTCGAGCGTGCAGGGGAATATGTGACGCGCCCCGACGAAGCTAGCACTTGCCCACGGACGAAAGGTTGAGGCGCCAGGCGTTACGCCATTCGGCAATTCGCGTATGAGGAGGCTGCGAAGCCGCCGGTGCGGGCATCCGGGGCGTGCCGGTTGTGCGGGAGACCAGCGCATCATGCCATTGCTCCCGTCTCGATCCGGCGACCGGCACGCGTGCGTCGATCGCCGCGTGGCGCGACATGGCCCGCCCGGCGGTCTGCGCGCCATTTGTTCATGAAATGTTCCACGCGACATATCAGATCGCGGCCGGGTTCGCGCCCGCCACGCAGGTCGCTGACGAGACGCGGGTCGCGCGCTGCGGCGCGGCCGAACACACTCGGCGGCATCGCGGATTCCTTCAGAAAAGTCTCGATCCGTTGCAGCAGGTTGCGCTCCATCATGTCCTCCCGATTGCGCCCAAAATCGGGCGACTCACCCGATAGGATATTTCCTATTTGATGCTGCATTTCCTACTTGTCTAGGAAAAATCCTCTTGCTAGGAACGAAATAGGAAGGACCAGCCCAAAGCGACCTATGGCCGACTATGTTCAGGATCCGCGCGCCGCGCTCGATCGCCTCTTGACCGAAAAGGGCATCGATTATGCGCGCCTGTCGCAGGTGATCGGGCGCAACTCCGCCTATATCCAGCAATATATAAAACGCGGTTCGCCACGGCGGCTCGCCGAACAGGATCGTGCGCGCATCGCCGCCTATCTTGGGGTTTCGGAGGCTTTGCTGGGCGGGCCGTCGCAACGCGTCGCGACTCCGGCGCGCGTCCGCGGCCCCGGAATGATCCTGGTGCCGAAGCTTGCGATCGGTGCGTCGGCGGGCGCGGGGGCGAGCGTCGATGGTGAACCGGTGGAGGGCGAGGTCGCGTTTGATCCCAAATGGCTGCGCGACCTCGGTGCCGACCCGCGCGCGCTCACCATCATTCGCGTCGAGGGCGATTCGATGGCGCCGACGCTGAACGATGGCGACGATATATTGGTCGACGGGGGCGACGCCGCGGCGCGGTTGCGCGACGGCATCTATGTGCTGCGCATGGACGATGTGTTGATGGTGAAGCGTGTCGCGCGTGCGCCGGGGCAAGGGCGGATCTCGGTGATCAGCGACAATTCGCACTATCGCAGTTGGGACGACCTTCCGATGGGATCGGTGCAACTGGTCGGACGCGTCGTGTGGACGGGCCGCCGGGTGCGATGATCCTTTTCGCCTGCGCGCTCGATACTCAGCGCGGCGCCGCCATCAGCGCTTCGATCTCATGGTCGAGGACTTCGGCGCGCTGGCACTGATCTTCTTTGCCGTCGCGACACTTTTCGGCCGCCTTGTCACGCTGGCGCGAAAGTTTGCCCATTTGCTCCTCGCGCTTGCGCATTTCGCGTCCGCGGTTGCGGTCGGCTTCGTCCTGGCTTGTCGTCGACCAGTCGGCGACCTGTCCGACGGCTTTCACCGGCGCGGTGACCACCGTTTTCACTGCGCTGACGCAGCCCGCGAGCAAGGGCGCGGCCATCGCCGCAATGAGTATAGCGCGCATTTCCTTCTCCTCGCCAACGCCGCGCAATCGCATAATCCTTTCGATCTGAACAGGATATTGCGACAGGGTGACGGCAGGTTTCGGCCATGTGTCACATCACTGAAATAAATGGTTAAATTCATGTTTACCAAGCGACTCTAGGGCCAGTGCGAACGGTCGCAAATGAAGAGAGTCGAATGAACGCTATGACATATGCCTTTACGCCAGCGTCGGGCCACGCGTCCGCGATCGGCGCCGATGCGCATATGTCGCAGGTAATCGACCTGTTTCGCGGTAATCCTCAGCTCCGCGCGCTCGCGGTGGTCGATGGCGAGGATCGACCCGTGGGCATCATTCGTGAACAGCGCGTCCGCGAACTGCTCTTCTGTCCGTTCTGGTTTTCGCTGATGCAGAACCCGACGATCGGCGGTTCGATTGCCTCGATGATCGAACAATGCCCTGTCGCCGATGTCGCACGATCGACCACCGATCTGCTGCGGATCGCGGCGCAGTCGCCCGGGCAGCAGGAATTGATTCTCGTCAGGGCGGGGCGGTTTGTCGAGACGCTCGACAGCGGGCAACTCGCAAAGCTCGCGATGCTGCGCGACGTCGAACTGGCGCAGGAACGGGCATCGCGCGCAACGCATATCGACGATGCCGGACGGCGGTTTCAGCAGGACATTACCGCGCTTACCGCGAAGCTGTCCGACATGGCGCGCAAGGTCGAGGCGGTCGCCGGCACCTTGTCCGAGCGTGCGCAGCAGACGGGACGCGACGCGGTCACCGTTGCGGGCGCGACGGCGCAGACGCTTGCCGGACTGCAGGATCTTGGCGATCGGGGCCATGCGCTCGCTGCGACGATGGCGCGGATCGTCGACGACGGATCGCGCGCGCGCGCGGTTCGCGGCGACGCGCATCGCAAGATCAAATTTGCCAGTGAACGGGCCATCGCGTTGAAATCGGCGAGCCAGTCGATCGAACAGATGCTCGCATTGATCATCGACATGGCGAGCCGCACCAACATGCTCGCGCTCAACGCGGGAATCGAGGCGGCGCGCGCCGGTGATGCCGGCCGCGGCTTTGCGGTGGTCGCGTCGGAGGTGAAGACACTCGCCAGCCAGACGCGTGTCGCAGCGGGCGACATCACTCAATATGTCGACAGCATCCGCGACATCGTGGAACAGGTCGCCGCTGGCTTTGTCGAGGTCGAGACGGCGATCGACGCGAACAACGGTTTTTCCGACGCGATCGACCGCGCGGTCGACGGACAGAGCGCGACGACGCTGACGATCGCGAGCTATGTCGAACAGGCGGTTTTTGCCGGCCGCGAGATCGACGCGCGCGTTCGCGAGATCGGGCATGGCGCGAGCGCTGTTGGCGACGGCGCGCAGTCGCTGGGCCAATTGTCCGCGGGGCTGACCGAGGCCGCGCTCTCGCTGCATCAGCGCGCGCGTGACTTCGTCGAAACGGTCGCTGCGGCCTGATTCGTCACGCCCGGACAAGGGCTTGCCCGACCGCGCAACCCTGATAGGATGGACCCGCGCCGGAGGCGTCTGAGGCCACCGGTGGGGAGGAGGGTCATCATGACGAATATCCAAAAGGGTTTGGCCGAGTTTATCGGCACATTCTGGCTTGTGTTCGGCGGCTGCGGCAGCGCGGTCCTCGCTGCGGCATTCCCCGACGTCGGCATCGGATTGCTCGGCGTATCGCTTGCTTTCGGTTTGACGGTTGTCACCATGGCCTATGCGATCGGCCATATTTCGGGCTGTCACCTCAATCCGGCGGTCACGGTGGGGCTGTGGGCGGGCGGACGCTTCGAAGCGCGCGATATTCCGCTCTATGTCGTCGCACAGGTGCTCGGCGCGATCGTCGCCGCCTTTCTGCTTTTCTATATCGCCAGCGGCAATCCCGCCTATGACCTCGCGACCAATGGCCTTGCCGCCAACGGGTTCGGCGAGGGGTCGCCGGGCGGGTACGATATCTGGTCGGGCGTCCTGATCGAGATATTGCTCACCGCCTTCTTCCTGTGGATCATCATGGGATCGACCGACGGGCGGGCGCCGGCCGGATTTGCCCCGATCGCGATCGGTCTGGCGCTGACGCTGATCCATCTCATCTCGATTCCGGTGACCAACACCTCCGTCAACCCGGCGCGCAGCACGGGCCCTGCACTGGTTGTCGGAGGACTCGCGCTCCAGCAATTGTGGCTGTTCTGGGTCGCGCCGTTGATCGGCGGCGCAGTCGGCGGGCTATTGTACAAGAGCCTGGGCGCCGACACCTTCCCGAAACCGAATATCGAGGGCGAATAATCGCCGATCCGGCGGGGGCGTGGAGCCTCCGCCGGCCTTATTTCAGCAGATCGACCGCGAAGGCGCGAACTTCGTCCGCCATGTCGGGCCGTCCGAGCGCGACCGCCAGATTGGCCTGAATATATCCGGCCTTCGATCCGCAGTCGTAACGCGCACCGTCGAAGGTGACGGCGTGAAAGGGCTGGGTGCCGATCATCGTCGCCATCGCATCGGTCAGTTGAATTTCCCCGCCCGCGCCCTTTTCCTGCTTTTCGAGGACGCGCATCACTTCGGGTTGCAGGATATAGCGGCCCGAAATGATCAGGTTCGACGGTGCTTCGGCGACCGGCGGTTTTTCGACGAGGCCCTTTAC
>NZ_FNWK01000002.1:600000-755200 GCF_900108295.1 Sphingopyxis sp. YR583
GCAGTGGCCGACATGCATTGGGCCAGTCGGGTTCGCCGAGACATATTCGACATTGACGCGCCGCCCCTGCCCCATCGTCGAACGGCCATAATCGCCACCCTCGCTGAAGATCAGCGCGAGTTCGTCGCGCCAACTGTCGCTGGCAACGCGCAGGTTGATGAAACCGGGGCCGGCAACGCTCGCCTCGGTCACTTCGTCGAGCGCGCCGAGTTCGGCAACGAGCAGGTCGGCGAGCGCGCGCGGGTTCATGCCCGCAGGCTTCGCGAGCACCATCGCGGCATTGGTCGCGACATCCCCATGCGAGGGATCGCGCGGCGGCTCGACGCTGATGGCTGAGCGGTCGAGCCCAGCAGGCAAGGCATCGCGAGCGACAAGCGCATCGAGCGCGGTGCCGATATGGTCGGAAAAACGGCTGAACAGGGTCACGGGACTGGCCTATCTTCGATCGGAGAAAGTCTTGCGCGCGCCCTATAACAGCTTGGCGCACGCGAAAAGCCCTGCGTCACCCGATGGCGCGCAGGGCGTAAGCAGGCGAACGGCGCCGGGGCGCCGCCGCACATCCTATCGTCGGACGTTATATTCGAGCTGTTCCTGCGTCAGCTGGAAGCCGACGAGCAGCTCGAAACTGGCGCGTTGCACAGCGGCGCGGACTTCGGGAAGGCTGAGCGGATCGACCGCGGCGTCCTGATCGCCCGCCTTGCGCTTGCGGGTAATGCGTTCCTGAATATCGGCGGGCAGCGTCGAGGCGGCGCGATCGACATAGGCCGAAGCCTGCCCGCGCCCGGTGCCGCGCACCTGTCCTTCGGCGAAATTCACCGTGACGTTGCCGAGCCGCTTTGCAACGACCGCGGTACCGCCCTGCAGGACGGTCGCGTAATAAGGCAAGGTGACCGTGCGCGCCGGCCCCGCGTCGCGGCGCGTCGCGACGACGTCGAAGCTGGCCTGCTGATAGACTTTCTCACCCGTATCGTTGCACTGCGGCGTCACGTTGGTGATCGCGGCGACAACATCGACAGCGCTCGCATCGCGGCTCGTCGCCGGGTCGAACAGCGTGATATCGCCGGTGTGCAGCGGAATCGCTACCGCGGGGCAGGCGCTGCGGGTCGCAGTGATGCCGACGCCGCCGGCGAGGTCGATTTCATTGTCCTTCGCGCAGCCCGCGACCGTCGCCATGGCTGCCGTACCGCACAGCACAGTCAGGAACTTACGGGACGGAAACGAAATGGACATCATGATAATCGGGCTTTCCAAACAGGCGCGCTGACAGGCGTCGGGACGATTGATCCCGCTTCATGCGCGCCGCTTCTTATCGGTGCGATGAACGCGGCGCAACAAAGAGAACAAGAATGAGGACGGGATGAAGCGGCTTTACCGCGGACGGCTTGCTGCGCTAGAGCGCCCCCACCATGGACGCTCCCCATCCGATGACGCCCGCGCGAGGCAGCGAAGCGGCAGAACTCAGGGTTTTGATCGCGGCGCCGCGCGGTTTTTGCGCCGGCGTCGATCGCGCGATCCGCATCGTCGAGCTCGCGCTGCTGAAATATGGCGCGCCGGTCTATGTCCGCCACGAGATCGTCCATAACCGCTATGTCGTGGACTCGTTGAAGGCCAAGGGCGCGATTTTTGTCGAATCGCTCGATCAGGTTCCCGATGGCGTGCCCGTCGTATTCAGCGCGCACGGTGTACCCAAGGCGGTCCCGGCCAAGGCCGAAATGCGCGGGCTCGATTATATCGACGCCACCTGCCCGCTGGTGTCGAAAGTGCATCGGCAGGCCGAGCGCGCGCACGAGGTCGGGCGCCACATCGTTTTTGTCGGACACGCCGGCCATCCCGAAGTCATCGGGACGCTGGGGCAGCTTCCCGAAGGCGCGATGACGCTGGTCGAATCGGTCGACGACGTCGCCGCGCTGGCGCCCACCGATCCCGAAAAATTGTCCTTCCTGACGCAGACGACGCTGTCGGTCGACGATACGCGCGATATCATCGCCGCACTTCAGCATCGGTTCCCGGCGATCACCGGGCCGCGCGGCGAAGACATCTGCTATGCGACGTCGAACCGGCAGGACGCCGTCAAGGCGATCGCCGGGGAATGCGATCGCATGATCGTGATCGGCGCGCCGAACAGCTCGAACAGCCTGCGCCTTGTCGAGGTTGCCGAACGGCTCGGAACACCCGCGCACCTGGTCCAGCGCGGTACGGACATCGATCCGGCCTGGCTCGACGATATCGGGACGCTCGGGATCACCGCCGGTGCGAGTGCGCCGGAGACATTGGTCCGCGAAGTCATCGACGCCGTCGCTTCGGTTCGCCCCATCGTCGAAGACGTCGTGATCACCGCCGAAGAGAATATGGTCTTCAAGCTGCCGCGCGGGCTCGAACCCGCCTGATGGCCGTCTATACGCACGTCGAGCCCGACGATCTTGCCGCGCTGGTCGCCCGATATGACATCGGGACCGTCGTGTCGTGCAAGGGCATTGCCGAGGGTGTCGAGAACAGCAACTTCCTGCTCGAAACCACGGGCGGGCGCTTCATCCTGACGCTCTACGAAAAACGGGTCAGCGAGGGCGATCTTCCCTTCTTCGTTGATCTCCTCAGCCACCTCGCCAACCAGAACCGCCCCGTCCCGGCGATGATCCGCGATCGCAGCGGTGTCGCGATCCAGCAGATATCGGGCCGCGCGGCGTGCGTGATCCAGTTCCTGCCCGGCATTTCGCTGACCCACCCGACCCCGGCCCAGTGCGAAGCGGCGGGCGCGGCGCTTGGCGCGATGCACCGCGCTCTCGAAGGTTACTCCGGTGCGCGCACGAACAGCATGGGTCACGATCACTGGCGCAGCGTCGCAGAGGCAACCGGCGACCTCGACGTAGTACTGCCCGGACTCCAGTCGACCGTCGACGAAGAGCTGGCCTATCTCGATGCGCACTGGCCGACCGACCTGCCCGCGCACGTTATCCATGCCGATCTGTTCCCCGACAATGTGCTGATGCTCGGCGACCGGGTCACCGGGCTCATCGACTTCTATTTCGCCGCGACCGACTTCCGCGCCTACGACCTCGTCATCACGCACGCGTCCTGGGTCTTTTCGACCGATGGGAAAGTTTGCGATCCTGCGCGCGCCGAGGCGTTGATGCGCGGCTATGCCAGCGAAATTGCGTTATCCGACGCCGAAGTTGCCGCGTTGCCGCTGCTTGCGCGCGGCGCGTCGCTACGCTTTCTGCTGACGCGCGCGCACGACTGGGTCCATACCCCCGCCGACGCCCTCGTCACGCGCAAGGATCCCTCGCCATTCCTTGCCCGCCTGCGACGCTATAGCGCGCCCGACGCCGCCAGCCTGTTTACCGTCGCATGACCGACGGAACGGGCAAGACCGTGATCGTCGCCACCGACGGCGCGTGCAAGGGCAACCCCGGCCCCGGCGGCTGGGGCGCCGTGCTGCGCTGGGGCGATGTGGTGAAGACCCTTTCGGGCGGCGAACCCGACACGACGAACAACCGCATGGAACTGATGGCCGCGATCGAAGCGCTCGCCGCGCTCAAGCGCGCCTGCAACGTCGAACTGTCGACCGACAGCGTCTATGTCCGCGACGGGATCACCAAATGGATTTTCGGCTGGCAGAAGAACGGCTGGAAGACCGCGGCGAAAAAGCCCGTCGCCAATGCCGACCTGTGGCAGCGTCTCGTCAAGGAAAATTCGCGGCACAAGGTTGAATGGATCTGGGTCAAAGGCCATGCAGGCCACGGCGACAATGAACTCGCCGACCAGCTCGCGAGCGATGCAGCGTTGAAGGTCGCGCGGGCGCGTTGAACGCCCGCGCGCTTCGGTCTCAGTCGGTTTCGCGTACTTCCGCGGTCGGTCCGTTCTTCAAAATCGACTCGATGGCATTTTTCGCGGAGGCCTTGCTGCTATAGCCTTCGGTCCAGAAGATGGATTCGCTATTATATTTGAAATAGGCGACAAATTCGCCGGCCTTGTTCTTCTTGATCTCGAAATAATGGGCCATGCCATCCTCCACAGCTCGGGCCGCGCCGGGGGTGGCGCGACCAAACCCATGTTAATCCAGTTGTTTCGCCGTGCAAGCGGTCAGAATGCTCACGCAAAGCGCGATGGAGCGAAAGGTGCGGGATCGACGCCGCCGATCGCCCCGTCAGGCGCGGGAGCGCCAAGCTCGGCCGCGAGCAACGCTGCGATCGCAGGCGAGGTCTGGATGCCGACACCGCCCTGTCCCGCGCACCAGATGAAGTGTGGTTCGTGCCGGTCGGCGCCAAACACGGGGATGCGGTCGGGCGCGAAGCTGCGCAATCCCGCCCATTTGCGCTCGACCGCCGCAACGGGCCAGTCCACCACCGATTGCATCCGGTCGATCGCCAGCGCGACATCGATCTCCTCGGGCGCGGCATCGTGCGGAGCCGTCGGCGTCTCGTCATGGGGGGTCAGCCAGACGCGCCCCTCGCTCTGCCCCTTGAAATAGAATTCGCCGCCGACGTGGACGACCAACGGAAAGTCGGCGGGGACCGGCACGCCCAGCCGAACCTGCATCACCGTGCGGCGATAGGGCTGAATACCGACCGGCGCGATGCCGCAAGCAACCGCGACCTCATCCGCCCATGCCCCGGCGGCATTGACGATCAGCGCCGCGCGAACGCGATCTCCGCCCAACTCGACATCCCAGCCTTCGCCGACGCGCCGCGCCCGCCGGAGCGGAGCACGCGTGATCAGCGCCGCGCCGGCGCGCTTCGCCGCGCGAAGATAGGCGGCATGCAGGCTGCCGACGTCGATGTCGCAGCACGCCGCTTCATATGCGGCTTCGCTCCATTCGGTACGAAGGCCGGGGATCCGGCGTGAGACCTCGTCGCCCGATATCCGCATGACGTCGACACCCTGCGCGGCGAACTCGGCGGCGAAGGCATCGATCGCTGCGGCGTCGGACCGCCGGCCCAGCGTCAACGCCCCGCGCGGCGAGAGGAAACCATGATCCGAAAACCCGGGCGCCGGATTATTCAGCATCTCGAGGGATGCGCGGGTCAAGGGCTGCACCCCCGCCCCGCCATAGCTTTCATGCCAGAAGGCGGCCGATCGGCCCGTTGCATGATAGCCGGGCGCCTCCTCGGCTTCCACCAGCATGACGCGGCGCCAGGGGGCCAGCGCGGCAGCAAGGCTCGCACCCGCGATCCCCGCGCCGACGATCAGCACATCGGTATGGGAAGGCGGCGCGGCGGTCATGTCCCGCCGCATATCGGTTGACCCACGGAATGCAAGCCGTGCGTGCCGGGAGGCATGGTTACTCTTTGGTAAGCCATGTTCCCTATTAGGGCGCCTATGGAAAGCGGCATGATCTCTGTGGGACTGATGATCCTGCTCGGCGCGTTGATGATTGCAGCGGCAATCAGCGACCTGCGCTCAAGGACCATTTCCAATGAACTCAACGCGGCGATCGCCTTGCTCGCGATCCCCTTCTGGGTCGCGACGGGCCTTGCCCTGTGGCCCGACATCCCGATCCAGTTCGGCGCCGCATTCGGCATCTTCCTGATCTTCGCCGGGCTGTTCGCCGTCGGTGCGATGGGCGGCGGCGACGTCAAAATGATCGGCGCCGTGATGCTGTGGATCCCGCTGCCCCTGTTCATGCCCATGCTCACGATCATGGCTATCGGTGGCGGCATCCTCTCGGCGGTCATGCTTATCCATATGAAATTGCGTCCTTCGGACAAACCGGTTGAGGTTCCCTATGGGGTCGCCATCGCCGCCGCAGGCCTGTGGGCGCTTCACCAACACTATCTTAACCAGTTTCAGGTTATCGGATGACCTGAGGGAAAAGCACGACCGTCTCTGGTGGGTGCAGGAGGGCGACAAATCGTCATGGATACGCGAAAGATTATGCTGATCGTCGGCGCGCTGGTGATTGCCATCGGCGCAGCGTTCGGGGTCAACCAGATGATGCGCGGAGCGGCGGCGCCACAGGCCCGTGCAGCCGCGGCACCGGAAATTACCGGTCCGATGATCCTCGTTGCGACGCGGCAGCTGCCCGTCGGCACGATCGTCGGCCCGGACAGCTTCCGCTTTCAGCCCTGGCCGAAGGAGCTGGTCGAGAAAGCCTATTTCATGAAGGACAAGACCGACGTGAACACGTTGGTCGGGACCGTCGTGCGCTATCCGATCACCGCAGGCCAGCCGCTGACGCAAGGCGCGCTGGTCCATCCTGACGACCGCGGTTTCCTCGCGGCGGCGCTTGGCCCGGGCATGCGTGCCGTCACGGTCAAGGTCAGCCAGGAACAGGGTGTCGCCGGGTTCGTCTTTCCGGGTGACCGCGTCGACGTGGTTCTCGCGCAGCGTATCTCGGTCGATTCGGACACGTCGAGCTATCCCGACAAGGAATTGTTCACGGCCGAAACGATCGTCCGCAATGTCCGCATTTTGGCGACCGACCAGCGCTACGATGCCGAAGATGAAACGGGCAAGACCCCGGTTCGCACCTTCGGTTCGGTGACGCTCGAAGCGACGCCCGAAATCGCCGAGAAGATCGCCGTCGCGCAGGACATGGGCAAATTGTCGCTCGCACTGCGTCCGCTGGCCGAAAGCGCCGGCGAACTCGACGCTGCCATCGCATCGGGCGAAGTCAATGTTCCGGCCACCGGCGGCGCCAGCGCCGAACGGAAGATGCTGGCCGAAGCCGCCGCGCGTCCAACCGCAAGCCGCTCGTCGGCGACCACCGGCGGCGACGTCTCGCGCTTCTGGATCCCGGTACGCGGCCGTGTTCAGGCTCCGCGGGCGCAGCCCGCTGCGAACAACAGCGGTTCCACACAATCCTATGGGGGGCGCCCCGTGTCCGTTCCGACCGGCCCGGTCGTGCGCGTGACCCGCGGCGACAAAGTGACCGAAGTTCCGGTCGGGGGTAAGTAAGATGAACAGCACAGCCAAACTCAAGGCGACCGCCTTGGCTCGCACCCTGGCCATCGGCCTCGTGGCAGCCACGCTGGTAGCGGCTCCTTCGGCGCCCGTCACCGCACAGGCCGTCCAGAACGCCAGCAGCAGCATCGAACTTTCGGTGGGCCGCGGCCGCCTGGTCAGCCTTCCCGCCTCGATGTCGGACATCTTCGTCGCTGACGACGCGGTCGCCGACGTCCAGGTGCGGTCGAACCGCCAGCTCTACATCTTTGGCAAGAAGCCGGGTGAAACCAGCATCTATGCCACCGACGCCAGCGGCCGGGTCGTCTTCTCGACCGTCGCCCGCGTCGGCAACAATATCGAGACGATCGACCAGATGCTGTCGCTCGCGATGCCCGACGCCAGCATTGCGGCCAACCCGATGAACGGCTTCGTGCTGCTCACGGGAACGGTGAAATCGCCCGACGACGCTGCCGAAGCCGAACGGCTGGTGCAGGCGTTTGTCGGCGAAGATACCAAGGTGCTGTCGCGCCTGCGCACGGCAACGCCGCTGCAGGTCAATCTCCAGGTCCGCATCGCCGAAGTGAACCGTTCGCTGGTCAAGGAAATCAGCGGCAATATCCTGACCCGCGACACCGACGGTCCGCTCGGAAACGGTTTCCTCGGCGGCGTCTTTGGCGGCCGTCAGGCCGGTACGATCACGACCGACAGCAATGGCAACACGACCTATACCTTCACGAACCCGGCCGGAACGCGAAGCCTTGCCGGCGCCGGGCGCCTGTTCGGGCTCGACCTGATGGCGTCGCTCGATATCGGCGAACGTTCGGGTCTGGTCGCCACGCTGGCGCAGCCCAATCTGACGGCGATTTCCGGCGAAACGGCCGATTTCCTTGCGGGCGGCGAATTCCCGGTTCCGATCCCCGGCAACTTCGCCGGCACGACGATCGAATATCGCAAATATGGTGTCAGCCTCGCCTATACGCCGACGGTGCTGTCGAACGGCCGGATCAGCCTGCGCGTTCGTCCCGAAGTGTCGGAACTGTCGACCGAAGGCGCGATCGAGATGCAGGGCTTCCAGGTTCCCGCACTGACGATCCGCCGCGCCGAAACGACGGTTGAACTCGGCTCGGGCGAAAGCTTCATGATCGCCGGCCTGCTCAACAACCGCTCGATCGGCGCGATCGACAAGATGCCCGGGCTCGGCGACGTTCCCCTGCTCGGCCTGCTGTTCAAGTCGGACAGCTTCCGTCGCGGCGAAACCGAGCTGGTGATCGTCGTCACGCCTTATCTGGTGCAACCGGTATCGGCGAACGACATCAAGCTGCCGACCGACGCCTATCAGGACGCGAACGACATCCAGCGCCTACTGCTCAACCAGACGAGCAACGGCGTGACCGGTGGCGATCGTCCCAAGCCGCGGCTCGACACCAGCGTCGGCGATGCCGACCGTCCGCGGGGCAGCGGCGACGCGTCGCCCGGTTTCAGCATCAAGTGAAGCGCCGGATTTCAGGAGCAAAGTGATGAAAAAAATCGCAACTTGGACGGTCCTGGCTCTGGCGACGTCGCTCGCCGGCTGCACCGGCGCCGCCTACAGCAACCATAGCCTGGAATCGGTGCATCAGCCGGTCGTGCGCAATAGCATCTATCAGTTCGATGTTGCCGCCACCAATGGCGAGCTTCCTCCCAGCGAACAGGGCCGCCTGCAGGGCTGGCTCGACGCGATGGGCGTTCGCTACGGCGACCGCGTCGCGATCGAAGATTCGTCGATTTACGGCGCGACCGCGGCGCAGGCCACCGTCCGTTCGATGGTCGAACGCCGCGGCCTGCTGCTCAGCACCGACGTTCCGGTCACGACGGGCGCGGTACCTGACGGCCATGTGCGCGTCGTGGTGACGCGCGCCTCGGCTTCGGTGCCGGGCTGCCCTAATTGGGAAAGCAAATCGTCGCTCAACCCGACCAATGCGACGTCGTCGAATTATGGCTGCGCGACGAACAGCAATCTCGCCGCGATGGTCGCGGACCCGAACGACCTGATCAAGGGCGCCAGCAACACCGGTAGTGATCCGGCGGCGGCGACGCGGGCGATCCAGACCTATCGCACGAAACCCCAGACCGGGGCCGGCGAACTGACCAAGACACCCACCAGCGGAGGCAGCCAGTGAACGCTCCTTTCAAATCAGCAGGATTGCGCGATCCCTTCAATGCATTCGTCTGCGACGACGATACGCTTGAGCTGATCCGCGCGGCAGCCGGCGACATGGGCTGGCCGACCGAGAAGTGCAACAAGGGCGGCCTGCGCAATGCGGTGCAGTCCCTGTCGGTGTCGGCGAGCCCGAACATCCTGTTCGTCGACATGTCGGAATCGGGTGACCCGATCAACGATATCAACGCGCTGGCCGAAGTCTGCGAGCCCGGCACCGTCGTGATCGCGGCGGGCCAGGTGAACGACGTTCGCCTGTACCGCGACCTGCTGTCCAGCGGCATCCAGGACTATCTGCTGAAGCCGCTGTCGCTTGAACAGGTTCGCGAATCGCTCACCATGGCGCAGGCCATGCTGTCGGCGCCGAAACATGCCGATATGCACGACGACAAGCCGCACCATATGATGGGCGTCGTCGGGGTGCGCGGCGGTGTCGGTGCGTCGCTGGTCGCGACGTCGCTGGCCTGGGCAATCAGCGAGCAGGCCGGTCGCCAGACCGCATTGCTCGATCTCGACGTTCATTTCGGCACCGGCGCGCTGACCCTCGACCTCGAACCGGGGCGCGGTCTCATCGATGCGATCGACAACCCCAGCCGTATCGACGGTCTTTTCATCGAACGCGCGATGGTGCGCGCGTCGGACAAGTTGAGCCTGCTGTCGGCGGAAGCGCCGATCCATCAGCCGGTGATGACCGACGGCTCCGCCTTCTTCCAGCTGGAAGAGGAGCTTCGTTCGGCGTTCGAGATGACGATCGTCGATATCCCGCGACAGGTTCTGATCCCCTTCCCGCACCTCGTGTCGGAAGCGGGCACGATCCTGCTCGTCAGCGATGTCACGCTCGCCGCGGCACGCGACACGATCCGGCTCCTGTCCTGGTTCAAACAGAATATCCCGGGGGCACGCGTCGTACTTGTCGCGAACAAGTTCCAGAACGCCATCGGCGAGCTGTCACGCAAGGAATTCGAATCGTCGATCGAACGTCCGATCGACATCGTCATTCCGTTCGACCCGAAGCTGGTCGCCCAGTCAGCGAAGCTTGGCAAATCCTATGCGGAAACCTGCAAGGGCACCAAGGCGGCGCAGGTTTGGAACAATCTGATGCGCCTCATCCTCGACGGCGCCGACGTCGAAGCCGAGGAAGCACAGGCCGCTCCGGCAAAGAGCAAATCGGGCGGTTCGCTGCTCGGCAAGCTCGGGCTCGCCAAAAAGGGCGTGAAGCAGGCGGCGTGATGGCGGCCTTTGGGCCGTCGCCACGTCCAACGATAGAAGCGGACAGCTGACCATGAATTTGCCAGTCATCCTTATCATCGCAGGGGCCTTCCTGGCCTTTTCGCTCCTCGTCATCCTGCTTGGCGGACCGTCGTCGGGCAAGGCCAAGACGCGGCGGCTGGCGATGGTCAAGGACCGCCACGCGAACTCGACCGAGGCCGTGGTCGCGGCGCAGATGCGCAAGACCATCCAGTCGGGTCGCAAGGGCGATTCCTCGCTGGTAGCTCTGCTGCCGCG
The DNA here is from genome assembly GCF_900108295.1 of Sphingopyxis sp. YR583. Classification (NCBI taxonomy): domain Bacteria; kingdom Pseudomonadati; phylum Pseudomonadota; class Alphaproteobacteria; order Sphingomonadales; family Sphingopyxidaceae; genus Sphingopyxis; species Sphingopyxis sp. YR583. Next base: position 610,586 of record NZ_FNWK01000002.1, read on the forward strand.
CCGCGAAGAGCTGGAAAAGCGGCTGCGCCGGACCGGAAAAGGATGGACGCTGACGCAATATGTCTTTGCGTCGATGATGGTGTTCGTCGTGGTAACCGGCGGCATGCTGATCGTCCGGGCGCCCATCCTGATGGCCGGGCTGGTCGGCTTGTTCCTTGCGCTGGGTTTGCCCTATTTCGTGGTCGGCATGGCGATCAAGCGGCGGCTGGCGCAGTTCAACGCGCGCTTTCCCGACGCAATCGATCTTCTGGTACGCGGCCTGAAGTCGGGCTTGCCGGTCACCGAAACATTTCAGGTGGTGAGCCACGAACTGCCGGGTCCGGTGGGCGAGGAATTCAAGGGCATCGTCGAACGCATCCGCATCGGTAATACTATGGAGGCGGCGTTGCAGGAATCGGCCGACATGCTCGGCACGCCCGAATTCCAGTTCTTCTGCATCACCATCCAGATTCAGCGCGAAACCGGCGGCAACTTGGCCGAAACGCTCGCCAACCTGTCGGACGTGCTGCGCAAACGCGCGCAGATGAAACTGAAGATCCGCGCAATGTCGTCGGAAGCCAAGGCCTCGGCCTATATCGTCGGCTCGCTGCCCTTCTTCGTGTTCGGCGTCGTCTGGTCGATGAACCCCAGCTATCTGGCGGGCTTCTTCTACGAGGAACGGCTCATCATCGCCGGGCTCGGCGGGCTTGTCTGGATGAGCATCGGCGCCGGCATCATGGCCAAGATGGTCAACTTCGAAATCTGAGAAGGCATAGACATGAACAGCAGCCTCCTTCTCTCTTCGGCCTTCTCCGGCGCACAGGCAGGACCGAAAATCCTCGGCATCGACGTCATATGGGCGGGCACGATGCTGGCGGCGGTCGGCGTCTTTGCGGTCCTGTTCGCGATCTACAACGCGTTGACGGTCCGCAATCCGATGACGAAGCGCGTCAAGGCGCTCAACGATCGCCGCGAACAGTTGAAGGCGGGCATTACCGCCTCGACCGCAAAACGCCGCGCCCGACTGGTTCGCAAGAACCAGACCGCGGATCGCATGCGCACCTTCCTCGGCCGGCTTCAGGTGCTGCAGGAAGGGCAGATCAAGGACGTCCAGCAAAAGCTGGCCCAGGCCGGTATCCGGTCGAAGGATCTGGCCGTCGCGGTCATTTTCGGCCGCATGGTTCTCCCGATCCTGTTCGGCGGTCTTGCGCTGTTCCTGATCTATTGGGTCGACATGTGGCCCGATCTGACGTCGTTCAAACGCTCCATGTACACGATGGGTGCGCTGATCCTTGGCTATAAGGCGCCCGACCTGTTCGTGAACAATATGCGCCAGAAGCGGACCGACGCGATCCGCAAGGGCCTTCCCGACGCGCTCGACCTGCTCGTGATCTGCGCCGAGGCTGGCCTGACCGTGGACTCCGCCTTTGCCCGCGTGTCGAAGGAACTGGGCAGGGCCTATCCCGAACTCGGCGAGGAATTCGCGCTGACCTCGATCGAACTCGGCTTTTTGACCGAGCGTCGTCAGGCTTTCGAGAATTTCGCTTACCGCGTGAATCTGGAATCGGTGAAGGGCGTCGTCACGACGATGATCCAGACCGAGAAATATGGCACGCCGCTCGCCAGCGCGCTGCGCGTCCTGTCGGCCGAATTCCGCAACGAACGCATGATGCGTGCGGAGGAAAAGGCCGCGCGTCTGCCTGCGATCATGACCGTGCCGCTCATTCTGTTCATTCTGCCGGTGCTGTTCATCGTCATTCTCGGCCCGGCGGCCTGTTCGCTCAGCGACGCGATGTCGGGCGGCAGCTTCGGCTAACCGAGCGGAAGCATCAGCATCATATCGGGAGAGGGCGGAAGCGATTCCGTCCTCTCTTGCCTTTAACCGACGCTTTGCTCGATCGCGCCGAAAATACTGTGGTGGCGGTCGTCGTCCATCCAGATGCGAACCGTGTCGCCCTTCTGCATGAACGGAGTCTTCGGCTCGCCCTGCTGGATCGTTTCGACCGTGCGCACTTCGGCGAGGCAGCTATAACCAAGGCCGCCCTCGGCGATCGGCCTGCCCGGCCCGCCGTCGGCGTCGCGGTTCGAAACGGTGCCCGACCCGATGATCGTGCCGGCGCCAAGGTCGCGCGTCTTTGCCGCATGGGCGATCAGCGCGCCGAAATCGAAGGTCATGTCGACGCCCGCATTGGCGCGCCCGAGCGGTTGACCGTTGAGGTCGACCGACAGCGTACCATGCAGCTTGCCGTCCTTCCAGCGCTCGCCAAGCGCATCGGGTGTCACGAACACCGGCGACATCGCGCTCGACGGCTTCGACTGGAAGAAACCGAAACCCTTGGCGAGTTCCGCCGGGATGAGCCCGCGCAGCGACACGTCATTGGTCAACCCTACGAGCAAAATCGTCTCGCGCGCCGCGACCGCATCGATCCCCTTGGGGACATCGCCCGTCACGACGACGACTTCGGCTTCCATGTCACAGCCCCACGCCGGATCGCCGAGCGGAATCGCATCGCGCGGTCCCAGAAAGGCGTCGCTGCCCCCCTGGTACATTAGCGGATCGTGCCAGAAGCTGTCGGGCATCTCGGCGCCGCGCGCCTGCCTGACCAGCGCGACATGGTTCACATAGGCGCTGCCGTCCGCCCACTGATACGCGCGCGGGAGCGGCGAAGCCGCGTCATGCTCGTGAAAACGATCCTTCGGAATCGCATCGTGATTGAGATCCTCGGCCAGTGCCGCGAGCCGCGGCGCGGCATAGGCCCAATTGTCGAGCGCCGCCTGCATCGTCGGCACGATCTGACCCGCGTCGGCATACCAGGCGAGATCGTCCGACACGACGACGAGGCGCCCGTCGCGACCCTTTTTGAGCGAAGCTAGTTTCACGAAAATTCCTTTGATTGGCGACGCCGTTGAACCGACATCGCCTCAAAGAAACGAAAATCAGCGCGTCGTCGTGATCGATGCGAAACAGGTAAAGCCGCTCTGTCCCGCCTGCAAGCGCCGGATATACTGAAGATAGGCCTGCGACTGATTATAGGTCGTCCCCGGCAGCGTCTGCCCCCGAAATGCGCGCTTCACTTGCTCGCCCGTGAAGGGACGCGGCGACCCCGGAAACGCACCCTTGGTACCCGGCGGAACCAGCTTCCCCGCCGCATCGATATATTTGCCGGCACCAGTCGGGCCGGGAATTGGAATCTCGCAGTTCATCACCGACACCGCGGTCTGGGCAAATGCGGGACGGATCGTCAGCGCAGCGGACACACCGACAGCGCCGAGCGCCAGCATTTTGCGCCGCGAAGGGATGCTTTCGTCCGTCCCTGCGGCGTTTTCGTCGGGAATATCGCTGTTTTGCATGTCGCGCGCATAACCCAATGCGCTGCCAAGGAAAAGTAAAAGACGGCCCACCTTCGCGCCCTTCCCGCTTTGGGACATTCGCCGTCAGGACATTAATTCGCGTAAACATCCTTGCACATGATCCCCGCTTCGTGCGAGGCGCAGCGACGATGTTCGATCGCCTCTCCAGCCTGGTCATCGCTCTCACGCTTGTCGCCATCGCGGCGATTTTGGCTACGCTGGCCGGGGGCGATCCGCTGTCGATCGCCATCATGGTGATCGCGGGCTTTCTTGCCGCCGCCACGGTTTACAGCGCACTCCCGGTGCCCTTGCCGGATACAACGGACGCTGGCGCAGTCCCCGCCGCCGCTCCGCCTCTCTCCCTGCTCCGTCATCCCGACTTTGCCCATTGGGTCGATCAGGAAAAGGAGCCACTGATCGGAACCGCCGACAATATCGTGACCATCGCCAACGATGCCGCAATCCGTTTGCTCGGACGGCATATCGTTGGGGCGGATGTCCGCACCGCGATCCGTCACCCGGCGGCAATCGACTGGCTGTCGCAAATCAATACGGACGTTCCGCTGGAAACGGTCAATTTGATCGACTTTCCGCGTCCCGGCCAACGGTGGACGATGCGGATAGCGGCGCTATCGGGCAGCGAGAATATCATCTTCCTGTCCGACCGCTCTGCCATCGATGCCGCGGACCGGATGCGATCCGACTTCGTCGCCAACGCCAGCCACGAATTGCGGACGCCGCTTGCCGCGATCCTCGGCTATGTCGAAACGCTCCTCGACATGAATGGCGACACCGACGGCCCAACGCGCAGCCGTTTCCTGTCGATCATCCACCGCGAGGCCGGGCGGATGCAACAACTCGTGATCGACCTTCTCTCGATCTCGCGCGTCGAGGCCGACCGCTTTCGTCGTCCGACGACGCCGGTCGATCTGACCGCAATCGTCAAAACGACGATCGCGCAGCTACGCGACAGCGAGCAGGCGCGCGCGAAAGACATCGTCGCAAAGCTAGGTGACGAACCGCAACCGATGTTCGGCGATGAAGCGCAGCTCGGCCAGCTTGCGCACAATATCATCTCGAACGCGATGAAATACGGCCACGCCGGAACCCCAGTGACGGTCGAGCTGATACGTGAGGGCCGACGCGTGCGCTTGTCGGTCAGCGACGAGGGCGACGGCATCGCTCCCGATCATCTGCCCCGCCTGACCGAACGCTTCTATCGCGTCGACGAAGCCCGCAGCCGGTCGGTCGGCGGAACCGGCCTCGGCCTGGCGATCGTCAAGCACATCAGCGAGCGCCATCAGGGGCGGCTCGATATCGAAAGCGAGCTTGGCAAGGGAACCCGGGTTTCGGTGACTTTCCCGCTCCGCGTCGAAAGCTAGGACCGACGCCGCGACAAGCTTCCATTGCAGCGCGGCTCATTCGATAGCGCGAAGCAATTCTCCGATCTTCCCGAACATCTCATCGATCTGCACCTTTTCGACGATCAGCGGCGGCGACAGCGCAATGATGTCGCCGGTCGCGCGAACGAGCAGGCCGTTATCGAAACAGGCATGAAACAGCTCCATCGCGCGCGCCGTCGGCGCGCCCGCACGCGGTTCGAGTTCGATCCCGGCAACAAGGCCGATAGTGCGGATATCGATGACATGGCGCGCGCCCTTCAGGCTGTGCGCCGCATCTTCCCAATAGGACGCAAGCTCGTTCGCCCGGTCGAACAGGCCATCCCGGGCATAAAGATCGAGCGTCGCGAGCCCCGCCGCGCTCGCCAGCGGATGCCCCGAATAGGTATAACCGTGGAACAGCTCGATCCCGCCGGGCACGCTGTCGATCACCGCATCATGCAACTCACGTTTCACCGCGACCGCGCCCATCGGGACCGCAGCGTTAGTCAGCCCCTTCGCCATCGTGATGATATCGGGCGTCACGCCCCATTGCCCGGCGGCGGTTGCCCCACCAACGCGGCCGAAGGCGGTGATCACCTCGTCGAAGATCAGGATTATGCCGTGCCGGTCGCAAATCTCGCGCAGCCGCTGCAAATAGCCGACCGGCGGCACCAGCACACCGGTCGACCCTGCCATCGGCTCGACGATCACCGCCGCGATCGTGTCGGCACCGTGCAGGTCGACGAGTCGCTGCAGATCGTCGGCCAGTTCGGCACCATGTTTCGGAAACCCGCGCGTGAAGGCGTTACGTTCGATATCGTGCGTGTGGCGAAGATGATCGACGCCGGGCAGCCCTCCGCCAAACGCGCGGCGATTGTTAACGAGTCCGCCGACGCTGATCCCGCCGAAACCCGTGCCATGATAGCCGCGCTCGCGTCCGATCAATCGCGTCCGCGTCCCCTGCCCCTTGGCGCGCTGTATGTTGAGCGCGATCTTGAGCGCGGTATCGACCGATTCCGACCCGCTGTTGGTGAAGAATATCCGGTCGAGCCCTTCGGGCATCAGAGCCGCAAGCCGCTGCGCCAGTTCGAACGGCAGCGGGTGCCCGAGCTGGAACGTCGGCGCGAAATCGAGCGTCGCCGCGGCCTTTGCAATCGCTTCGGTGATCTCGGGGCGGCAATGGCCGGCATTACTGCACCATAGCCCCGAGGTGCCGTCGAGGATCGCCCGGCCGTCGCCCGACTGATAGTGCATTCCGCTCGCCGCAACGAGCTGGCGCGGGTGCGCCTTGAAGGATTTGTTGGCGGTGAACGGCATCCAGAAGGACGCCAGTTGGTCGTTGTCGCCGCGCATCGCCATCTCCTTCAAGTTCGGGCTGCGCGAGATTGCTTCGCTTCGCCCGGAATGACAACGGACATTTGCCCGGACAACGAATCCGGCATGTATTCATGCCGGAAACGGCCCGATAGCGGCCCCCTCTGGCGCTTCGCCCAAGCTTGCGATACGCTGAGCTTCCACAAACGGGCCGGCTCCTCGGCCCAATCGGGGGCGCATGTCAGTCAATCTGGAACAATGGATCAGCGACCATAAAATCGACGAAGTCGAATGTATCGTCCCCGACATCAACGGGGTCCAGCGCGGCAAGGTGCTGCCCGCCAAGAAGTTTCTGTCATCGGTGAAGGACAAGTCGCTGCGCATTCCGGGCAGCGTCTTCATCTGCACGATCGACGGCCACTACCCCGACGATATCGACGATATCTGGGACAAGGATCCCGACAAATATCTGATCGCCGATCCAGACACGATCTGCGTCGCTCCGGGCTTCACCTCGCCGACCGCCTTCGTGATCGCCGACGCATTCAACGGCGACGGCAGCGAGGTCGACATCGCCCCGCGCACGATCCTCAAGAAAGTGCTCGGCCTCTATGCCGAGAAAGGCTGGAAACCGATCATCGCGCCCGAGGTCGAATTCTATCTCGTCTCGCAGAACGCCGACCCCGATTTTCCGCTGACCCCGCCGGTCGGCCAATCGGGGCGCAGCGAGACCGCGAGCCAGCCCTATGGGCTGGAGGCGATGAACGAATATGAGGATATCATCGATCATATCTATGACGATTGCGAGATGATGGGGCTCGATATCGACACGATGATTCATGAAATGGGTGCCGCGCAGCTTGAGGTCAATTTCGAGCATGGCGACCCACTGCGCCTCGCTGACGAAGTGTTTCTGTTCAAACGCGTCGTGCGCAATGTCGCGAAGCAGCACAATGTCTACGCGACTTTCATGGCGAACCCGATGGCGGGCCAGCCGGGCAGCGCGATGCATATCCATCAGTCGGTGGTCGACGCCGCGACGGGCAAGAACCTTTTCTCCACCGCGAACGGTCGCGATAGCGCGATGTTCCGCAGCTACATTGCTGGCCTCGTTCGCTACATGCCGCAAATCTCGCCCTTATGGGCGCCCAATGTGAACAGCTTTCGCCGCATGCGTCCCGACAGCGCCGCGCCGATCAACGTCCAGTGGGGCGAGGACAATCGCTCGTGCGGATTCCGCGTGCCGATCTCCGACAAGGCGAACCGCCGCGTCGAGAACCGCCTTCCGGGCGCCGACAGCAATCCCTATCTCGCTATCGCGGCGTCGCTCATCTGCGGCTATATCGGCATGGTCGACCGCATGGTCCCCGCCAAGCCGATCACCGGCAGCGCCTATAATCGCGCGCGCACCCTGCCCCGCACATTGGAAGCGGCGCTCGACCGCTTCGCCTCGTGCAAGAAGGTGCGCAACCTGCTCGGCGATGATTTCTTCGAAATCTTCTTCGCGGTGAAGGATCACGAGCTGTTCAACTATCAATCGGTGGTGTCGAGCTGGGAACGCGAACATCTTTTGATGCGCGTCTGACCCGCACCGCTGCCATGACCGATACGCTCGCCAACAGCTATTATGCCGCGACCGCGCATCCGTGGCGGGAATTAGGCGATATCGACGGCGACCTGGAATGCGACGTCGCGGTAATCGGTGGCGGTTTCACAGGCCTGTCGGCGGCGCTGGCGTGCGCCGAGCGCGGCTTCTCGGTCATTCTCGTCGAGCGCGAGCATATCGGTTTTGGGGCCTCGGGCCGTAACGGTGGACAGCTCATACCGGGGCTTCGCTGGACGGCCTCGGAGTTGGAGGAAGAGTTCGGCAGCGAACGCGCCGATGCGCTGTTCGACCTCTGCTGGCGCGCAAACCCGGTCAAGGCACGCATCGAAAAACACGGCATCGATTGCGACCTCAAGACCGGGCATCTCGAGGCGGCATGGACCCCCACCGACTTCGACACGATGCAGCGCGAAGCTGAATATCTGGACAAGCGCTTCAATTATCGAACCGACGTCATCGCAAAAACCAGGATGGCGGAGCACATCGCAAGCCCCCTTTATCATGGCGGAATCCACGATCTTCAGGGCGGTCATTTCCATCCGCTCAATTATGCGATCGCACTGGCGAAGGCGGCAGAGGCAGCCGGTGTGCGCATTTGGGAGGGTGAGCGCGTCAACCGGATCGTCGAATTCAGCGACGGGTCAAGCGAGTTGATCACAAACCGGGCAATCATAGGCGCGCGCTATGTCATCGACGCGACCGATAGCTGGATCGGCGACGTCGAGCCCGACCTCGGCCGCTACACCGTCCCGATCATGAACTATAATATCGCGACGGCTCCGCTCGCGAACGCCGACGAGCTGCTCCCGACCGACGCCGCGGTCGCCGACAGCCGTTTCGTGCTCAACTATTTCCGCCTGTCCGCCGACAAGCGGCTGATCTTCGGAGGCGGCGAGCGCTATTCGCAGACGCCGCCACGCGACATCGCAGCCTTCGTCCGCCCGTTCGTGGCAGAGGTCTTTCCGCAGGTCGCCGACGCGCCGATCGACTATGGCTGGGGCGGCGCCGTCGCGGTGACGATGAACCGGCTGCCGCATATCGGGCGGCGCAGGAATGTCTTTTTCGCACATGGCTTCTCGGGCCACGGCGCGCTGGTGACGACGCTTGCCGGCGAACTCGTCGCCGAAGCCATGGCGGAGACCGCCGAACGCTTCGACGTGCTGGCAAATCTTCCGTCAAAGCCCTTCCCCGGCGGCAAATGGCTGCGGCGGCCGCTCGCGACGCTCGGGCTGCTCTATTACGCGATGAAGGACAAGCTCGGATGATCGCCGACGCCGCCATCGCGCGCGTTGCGGCACGCGAAGCCGACCGCTTTCGTACAGCGAACCCGCGCGCCTTCGCCCATCATGCGGCGGCGACCGGCTGGTTCCAGTCGGTGCCCTTTCACTGGATGACGGACTGGCCCAGCCCGGTGCCGATCGTCGCGGCCGCGGCGAAAGATGCGACGCTGACCAGTATCGACGGCCAAGCTTACGACGATTTCTGCCTCGGCGACACTGCCAGCCTCTTTGGCCATTCGCCGCCCGCGCTCGCTGCCGCGCTGGAAAAACAGGCTAGCGAAGGCCTGAGCTATATGCTTCCCACCGAGCGCGGCGCGGCGCTCTCCGAAAAGCTCGCCGCGATGTTCGGCCTGCCGCAATGGCAGGTCACGACGACCGCCAGCGAGGCCAATCGCGCCGTCATCCGCTGGTGTCGCGGGATCAGCGGGCGCGCGAAAATCCTGACCTTCAACGGTGCCTATCATGGTGCGGTCGACGACGCATTTGTCGACTTGAAGAACGACACACCGGTGATGCGCGCTAGCCTGGTCGGCCAGGTCCATGACCTGCGCGACACCACGACCGTCATCGAGTTCAACGACGAGGAAGCGCTCGCCGCAGCGCTGCGCGGCGGCGATATCGCCTGCGTGCTTGCCGAACCGGTCATGACCAACGTCGGCATGGTGCGCGATGCACCGGGTTTCCTGACGATGCTGCGCAGGCTCTGCGACGAGACCGGAACGCTACTGGTGTTCGATGAAACCCACACCATTTCGTCGGGCTATGGCGGCCATGGCGTCACCCACGGTCCTGCGCCCGACCTGATGGTCGTCGGCAAGTCGATCGGCGGCGGCGTTCCATGTGCGGTCTATGGTTTCAGCGCTGAGGTCGCCAAACGCATGGCCGCACTCAACGCGTCGCGCCCTGCCGGCCACAGCGGTATCGGCACAACGCTCTCCGCCAACGCCCTCGCAATCACCGCGATGGACGCGATGCTGTCCGATGTCATCACGCCCGATGCCTATGACAGGATGCTGCACGGCGCCGCGCGCCTGGTCTCCGGGCTCGAACAGGAAATCACCGCAGCCGGTTTCGATTGGCACGTCACCCAGGTCGGCGCCCGCGTCGAGTTCCTCACCTGCCCTACTCCGCCGCGCAACGGCGCCGGGGCAAAGGCGGCGATGCATCCCGAACTCGAGGCTGCGATCCACCTCTTCCTTGCCAATCGCGGGATTTTGCTGGCGCCGTTTCACAATATGATGTTGGTGAGCCCGGTTACGTCGGACGATCAGATCGACCGGCTCGTCGGCGCATTTGCCGGCTGCGCGCGTGCATTGAAGGAGTAGAGGGGCCATGTCGAAATCATCGGGCGTGATCGCGGGCCGTGCAGAGGCCGAGGCCTTTTTCAAGGCGAACCCCGACGTCGATTCGATCGAGATGATCTACACCGATTTCGGTGGCGTTCCGCGCGGCAAGCGCCTCCGCCAGCATGAGGTGATGGCCGTCTATGAAAGCGGCCGCATGTTCCCCGGCTCGATCACCGTCGTCGACATCACGGGGCAGGACACGGTCGAGACGGGCCTCGTCTGGGAAGATGGAGACGCCGACCGCTCGATGAAGCCGATCCCCGGCACGCTCGTCCGCACCCCGTGGGGCGGCGAGAATGCTGCGCAATTCCTCGTCGACTTCTACGAACTCGACGGCACGCCGCACGACCTCGACCCGCGCCATGTGCTGGGCCGCGTCGTCGACCGCTTCGCCGCCGATGGCCTGACGCCCGCGCTTGCGGTCGAGCTGGAATTCTACCTCGTCGATCCGCGCCGCGCACGCGACGGTGGCATCCGTCCCGCGCGCCCCGGCTATAGCCGCGACACACCGCGCAATGTCGAAGTCTATGGCCTGCGCGAGCTGGAAGACTTCCGGCCGTTCTTCGACGCGCTCTACGCCGCGACCGAAGTGCAGGGCCTGCCACTTGAAAGCGCGATCTCCGAATTCGCGCCGGGCCAGTTCGAGCTGACCCTGTGCTACAAACCCGACACGCTGCGCGCCTGCGACGATGCCATCATGTACAAGCGCCTCGTCAAGGCGATCGCGCAGCAACAAGGGCTGGAGGCGACCTTCATGGCCAAGCCCTTCGCCGACCAGGCGGGCAGCGGGATGCATATCCATGTCTCGGTCAACGACGACAAGGGCAGCAATATCTTCGCCAGCGACGACCCCGAAGGCACCCCGGCGCTGCGCCATGCGATCGGCGGGATGATCGGCAGCGTCGGCGACGGTTTCGCGCTCTTCGCCCCGCATGCGAACAGCTATCGCCGCTTCAAGGCGAACAGCTATGCCCCCGTCGCTCCGACCTGGGGCGTCAACAACCGCACCGTATCGTTCCGCATCCCCGCCGGCCCACCGCCGAGCCGCCATGTCGAGCATCGCGCGTGCGGCGCCGACGCCAACCCCTATCTCGCGGTCGCGGCGGTGCTGGCCGGCATGCATCACGGCATGACGAACAAGGTCGATCCGGGCACAGCAGTCGTGGGCAACGGCTACGACCGCGACAACAGCGGCGACGACAAGCCCCCCTCCAACTGGTTCGCCGCGGTCGATCGCTTCCACGCGTCGAAGCTGATGCGCGACTATCTCGGCGACCGCTTCGTCGACATGTTCAGCATCGTGAAGCGCGTCGAGCAGGACAATTATTTCAGCGTCGTCCCGACGCTCGATTACGACTGGTACCTGCGCAACGCCTGAACGCCTTTGGAACAAAGTTTCAAAGAATCTTGGTGCAGCGCAAAAAAGCTCTTTTCAAGCCGACCTTATTGAGTCAGCTTGACGTCACAAACAGGGAGGCTGCACATGGATCCGATTGAACTGATCAAGCAAACCCGCGGACGCCGCTCGCTGCTTCAGGCGATGGGGGTCGCGGCCATCGGGATCAGTTTCGGCGGGCTCGCCGCCTGCAGCAAGGGCGAAGGCAAAAAGCTCGCGAACGGCGAGGAAGCCAAGCTCAACTTCTACAACTGGGACACCTATATCGGCGAGAATACGCTCGACAATTTCAAGGAAGCGACGGGCGTCGACGTCACGATGGACCTGTTCGACAGCAACGACGTGCTGTTCGCGAAATTCAAGGCCGGCAACCCCGGTTACGACGTGATCGTCCCCTCGAACGACTTCGTCGAACGCATGGCGAAAGCCGACATGCTCATGCCGCTCGACCATGCGCAGATCCCGAACAAAAAGAATATCGATCCCGCCTACATCAACGTCGAATATGACCTGCAGCGCAAATATTCGATGCCCTATACGTGGCTCGCGCTCGGGATCGGCTTTCGCAAATCGAAGGTGTCGGCGACGCCCGACAGCTGGAAAGTCTTGTTCGACAGCCCCGAATATGCCGGCCGCATCGCCTGGCTGTCGGAGGCCGGCGACATGTTCCGCCTCTACGGCAAATATCTCGGCAAATCGGTCAACGCGCTGACCCCGGCGGACATTGCGACGATCGAAAAGATGATGATCAAGCAAAAGCCGAATGTGAAGAAATTCCACGAGGACGACGGGCAGGATCTGTTGCTGAAGGGCGACGTCGACGTCGTGCTCGAATATAATGGCGACATTGCGCAGGCGATGGTCGAGGACAAGGATCTCGATTTCATCATCCCCAAGGAGGGCAGCCAGCTCAACTCGGACAATCTCTGCATTCCGAAAGGCGCGCCGCACCCGAAGAACGCGCATGCCTTCATCAACTATATTCTGGATGCCCAGGTCGACAAGGAAATCACCGAGACGATCCTGTATCCGACGCCCAATGCGGCAGCGAAGGCGTTGATGCCCGACAGCTACAAGAATAATCCGGTGATCTTCCCGCCCGCCGACGTGCTGGCGAAATGCGAATATGCGCGCTTCAATCCCGAATTGCAGCCGCTTTACGAAGAAGCCTTCACGCGGGTGCGGGCGGCCTGAGTATCTGAAGGGGGCATCGGGGGGTGGCCGAACAGGACTGGAAAACGAACAAGAGGGTCTTCGCGGCGGTGTCGCTGCCGACCCTCTTCTGGATCATCCTCTTCTTCCTCGTCCCCATGGCGATCGTCTGGCTCTACAGCTTCGGCGAGAATAGAGGCCTCACCGATATCGAGATTTCGGGCACGCTCGAAAATTACAAGCGCGCGACCGAGTGGCTGTACCTTACTATTTTCGGCAAGAGTTTCGCCGTCGCCGCGCTCGTCACCCTCATATGTCTGATCATCGGCTTTCCCGTTGCTATGGCGATCACCTTTGCCAGCGAAAAATGGCGACCGTGGCTGCTGCTCGGCATCATGTTGCCCTTCTGGACCAACCTCCTCATCCGCACCTATGCACTGATGATGCTGCTCGGCACGCAGGGGTTCGCGAACAAGGGCCTCGGTGCGCTTTGGGAGGGAACGAGCTGGATCAAGACGCTCGTCGGGCTCCAGCCCCTCCCGACATGGGAGCCGGTCCAGCTCCTCTTCAACAATTTCGCGGTCGTCTTCGGGCTCGTCTATGTCCACCTGCCCTTCATGGTCCTGCCGCTCTACGCCGCGCTCGACCGGCTCGACCGCAGCCTGATCGAGGCGAGCCTAGACCTTGGCGCCGGGCATTTCCGCACGATCATGCGCATCGTCGTCCCGCTCGCGGCGCCGGGGATTATCGCGGGTGTCATGATCACGCTGATCCCCGCCTTGGGCGCTTACCTTACGCCCGACCTGATGGGCGGAACCGACAGCCAGATGATCGCCAACGTCATCGAGCGCCAGTTCAAGAAGGCGAACGACTGGCCCTTCGGCGCCGCCCTCTCCTTCCTGCTCATCTACGCAATGTTCGCGCTGATCGCGATCCAGTCGATGCGCAAAAAAGTGCCGGAGGCCCACTGATGGCCCTCTTCGCCCGCCAACCGATCGCGCCGCTCGAATATAGCCGGACACTGTGGATGCGTCTGTGGGTCGGCGCGGTGATGGTCTTCCTCTATGCGCCACTGATCGTGCTGATGATCTTCAGCTTCAATGACAGCAAACGCAACGTCGTCTGGCGCGGTTTCACGACCAAATATTATGAAAAGGCGCTCGGCAACGACCAGCTTGTCGAGGCGCTGGTCAACTCGCTGACCATCGCCGCGCTGGCAACGATCGTCAGCCTCGCGCTTGGCGCCGTCGCGGCGGTGATGCTGTGGCGCTTCCGCTTTCCGTTGAAGGGCGCGGTCGACGGCACGATCTCGCTGCCGATCATCGTCCCCGAAATCTGCCTCGGCGTCGCCTTCCTGATGTTCTTCGCCGCGGTGGGCTGGCCCACCGACCTCGTTTGGCCGTTCAATCTCGGTGCGATCACGATCGCGCACATCACCTTCTGCTTCCCCTTCGTGACAATGGTGGTGCGTTCACGCCTCGCGACCTTCAACCGCGAGCAGGAAGAAGCGGCCAAGGATCTTGGCGCAAGCGAATGGCAGGTGTTCCGCGACGTATTGATCCCGCACATCAGGCCCGCGCTCGTCGCCGGTGCGCTCCTGTCCTTTACATTGAGCCTCGACGATTTCGTCATCACCTATTTCACCAGCGGCCCCGACACGATCACCTTCCCGGTGAAAGTCTATTCGATGGTCCGCTTCTCGGTGACGCCCGAGGTCAACGCAGCCTCGACCCTGCTCATCATCCTGACCGTCGCCATCACCTTCGTCGCCCTGAAGGCACAGGGTGTGAAGGCCATTGCGGAAACCCACTGACCATGACCGAAACCGCACGCCCGATCATCCAGATCCAGAATGTCTCCAAACGCTTTGGGAAGGTCACCGCGGTCGACAATGTCAGCCTCGACATCAACGCGGGCGAGTTTTTCGTGCTGCTCGGCCCGTCGGGCTGCGGCAAGACGACATTGCTGCGCATGATCGCCGGGTTCGAACTGCCGACCGAAGGCAAGATCCTGATCGACGGACAGGATATGGCGGGCATCCCGCCCAACAAGCGGCCGGTGAACATGGTGTTCCAGAGCTACGCAGTCTTCCCGCATATGAGCGTCGCCGACAATGTCGCCTATGGCCTCAAGATCGCGGGGGTGAAGGGCGGCGAGATCAAGGACCGCGTCGCCGAGGCGCTCGAACTGGTCAAGCTCGGCGGTTTCGAAACGCGCATGCCCGATCAGATGTCGGGCGGCCAGCGCCAGCGCGTCGCTCTTGCCCGCAGCCTCGTCATGCGCCCGAAGGTGTTGCTGCTCGACGAACCACTCTCGGCGCTCGATGCCAAGCTGCGCGCGCAAATGCAGTTCGAACTGAGCGAGCTTCAGGAAAAGGTCGGCATTACCTTCGTCACCGTCACTCACGATCAGGACGAGGCGCTGTCGATGGCGTGCCGCATCGGCGTGATCAACAAGGGCGAGGTCGCGCAGCTCGCGACGCCCTCGGACCTTTACGAATATCCCGCAAACCGCTTCGTCGCCGACTTTGTCGGATCGGTGAATATCTTCGAGGGCAAGCTGACCCTCGACGAGCCCGACAAGGCCGCGGTCGATTGCCCCGGTTTGGGCAAAGTCTATCTCAACCATGGCGTCACCGGCCCGCACGGCGCCGACGTCTGGGTCGCTCTCCGGCCCGAGAAGATCTATCTTCACGTCCCCGGCGCAGGCAAGGCTGTTACTGCCGCAGCGCAGGACGCCCCCGACGGTCACAATTTCGCCCGCGGCAAGATCAAGGGCATGTCCTATCTCGGCGACATTACCCTGTTCGAGATCGAGCTGGAAACCGGCGCCCGCATCCGTGTCTCGCGCCCCAATTTGTCGCGCCACGACCAGGAGGATTTCACCTGGGACGATAAGGTCAGCATGCACTGGCGCGCCGACAGCCCGGTGGTGTTGCTGGGGTAGTCATCGTCATTGCGAGGAGCCGGAGGCGACGCGGCAATCTCTAGCTATAAAAGTTATGCAAGGTCGATGGCTGGAGATTGCTTCGCTTCGCTCGCAATGACGATGTTTTAATGTGCCTTCTTTCCGGGGAGGAAGTGCAGCACGCCGACAATCACTCCGCCGAGCAGCAGCCCGAAAATTCCAGCGCCGCCCGCGTTGATCAGCCATTCCCACACGCCAGCACCAGGCAGGCCGCCCGCGACGCCATGCGCGAAATCATGCAGCCCATGCCCGATATTCCCGATGTGATATTCATCGAGGCCGTGCAGGAAAATCTGCCCGCCGACCCACAGCATCGCCGCCGTACCGATCAGCGCCAGCGCCGCCAGCAGCTTGGGCATGAACGCCACCAGCCCGCGCCCGATCGCCCGGCGCGCGCTGTTGCCCTCCTTCGCCATATGCAGCCCGATGTCGTCCATCTTCACGATCAGCCCGACGACCCCATATACCGCGATAGTGATCGCAATCGCGACGACTGCAAGCGTCGCGGCGCGCATCGCGAAATGCTCGTCGAGCACCTCGTTTAATGCGATGACCATGATTTCGGCCGACAGGATGAAGTCGGTGCGCACCGCGCCCTTCACCATCGCCTCTTCATGGTCCTTGTCGGCGACGATCTCGGCATCCTCGGCCAGACTCGTCTTGTCCTTCTGCAAAGCGTGGATGACCTTTTCCGCGCCCTCGAAGCAGAGATAGGCGCCCCCGACCATCAACAGCGGCGTGATGGCCCATTGCGCGACCGCCGACAGCAACAGCAGCGCGGGCAGGATCAGCACCAGCTTGTTGAAGATCGACCCCTTGGTGATACGCCAGATGATCGGCAGCTCGCGGTCAGGGGTGAAACCGGTGACGTACCGCGGCGTCACCGCGGTGTCGTCGACGACCACCCCCGCCGCCTTCACCCCGGCCTTCGACGCCGCGGCGCCGATATCGTCGATGCTCGCGGCGGCGACCTTGGCGATCGTCGCAATATCGTCGAGCAGGGCAAAAAGGCCGGAGGGCATAGGGACTTGGTCTTTCCTGTTTAGAGCGCGCGGAGTTTCGGCATCACCTCATCGAGAGATTTGCGGATGATGGCAACCATCTCGTCGATCTGTTCGGTGGTGATGATCAGCGGCGGGCACATCACCAGGCTGTCGCGGATGCCGCGCACCATCAGGCCGTTCGCAATGCAGGCATCGCGCGCCATCGGCCCCGCGGTTCCTTCGGCGCCGCCGAAGCGCGCCCGGGTTTCCTTGTCGGCAACGATCTCGACCGCGCCGAGCAGGCCGACCGAGCGTGCCTCGCCGACCAGCGGATGATCGTTCAGCGTCGCCAGCGCTTTCGCCAGATGCGGTCCGGTGACGCCGCCGGTGCGCTCGACAAGCCCTTCGCGCTCGATGATCTCGATATTCTTGAGCGCGACCGCCGCGGCGACCGGATGGCCCGAGTAAGTAAAGCCATGGACGAAATCGCCGCCGGTCTTGAGCACGTCGACGACATGGCTCGCGACCGCAGTGGCAGAGATTGGCAGATAGCCCGACGACAGTCCCTTCGCCATCGGCATCAGGTCGGGGGTGAACCCCATCGTCTCATGCCCCCACATCTTGCCGGTGCGTCCGAAACCGCAGATCACCTCGTCGGCAACGACGAGCAGGCCGTATTTGCGCGCGACGGCCTCGACCTTGGGCCAATATCCCTTGGGCGGAATGATGACGCCGCCGGCGCCCTGTACCGGTTCGCCGATGAAGGCCGCGCAATTCTCAGGCCCGACCTCGAGAATCTTGTCCTCGATCGCCTGCACGCACGCGTCGCAGAACTCTTCCTCAGTCATCCCCTGCGCTTCGTTGAAGCTATAGGGCTGACGGACATGCTCGACACCCGGGATCGGCAGGTCGCCCTGCGCGTGCATCGCCTTCATACCGCCCAGCGACACGCCCGCGACCGTCGAGCCATGATAGGCGTTCCAGCGGCTAATGAAGACAGTGCGCTTCGGCTCGCCCTTCAGCTTCCAATAATGGCGCACCATGCGGAAGACGGTGTCGTTCGCTTCGCTGCCCGAAGCGTTGAAGAAGATGTGCGGCAGGCGGTTGCCGGTCAGGCTCGCGATCTTGGCCGCGAGCGTCACCGTTGGCGGCGTCGCGGTCTTGAAGAAGGTGTTATAAAAGGGCAGTTCGCGCATCTGCGCAGCGGCGGCCTCGACCAGTTCTTCGCGGCCGTAGCCAACATTGACGCACCAAAGGCCCGCCATCCCGTCGAGGATGCGGTGGCCGTCGCCGTCATGGATATAGCAACCCTCGGCATGGGTGATGATGCGGCTGCCGCCGAGCCGTTCGATCTCGGCCCAATCGGCTTGGGCGGGCAAATGATGCGCGACGTCGAGGCGGCGCAGTTCGGCGATGTCGTGATTGCGGGGCATTTCAAAACTCCTGATTGTCTGGAAACCGAAGGAAAGGGTTCCGGAAAAATCAGGGCGAAAAGCTGATCCGCGCGAGATAGCGGTCGTAACGGGTCACACGCCGGTTCACAGCGCGCCCCGCAACGCCTGTCCGAGCAGGCGGAAATAGGTCTGGCTTTCGGAATTGCCGTCAACGGCCCATTCGGGATGCCATTGCACCGCCAGCAAGGGCGCACCATTCGGCCGCGCGCTGAACGCTTCGACCAGCCCATCTGGCGCCCGCGCCTCGACCGACAAACCATCGGCAAGCCGGCCTACGCCCTGATAGTGAACCGAGTTCACGTCGAGCGACGGCGCGCCATAGGCCGACGCGAGCATCCCACCCTCGACCAGATCGACATGATGGCGATGATCGAACATCGCGTCGAACAGCGTGCCGTCGGGCGTATGATGCCGCAGCAATTCGCCGTTCGTCGCGGTGTCACGCCGCAGCGTCCCGCCAAGCGCGACATTGATATCCTGAAACCCCCGGCAGATGCCGAACAGCGGCCGCTGTGCCGCGATCACCGCCTCGACGAGGTCGCGCATCATTCGGTCGCGGTCGGGGTCGAAGGGGCCTTCGCCCTCGCTATCCTCGCCATAGCGCGCCGGTTCAACATTCGACGGCGATCCGGTGAGCAGCACGCCATCGAGGCGCCCGACGATATCGTCGGCATGCATATAATCGGGAAGCGACGGGATCAGCAGCGCGGCGCAATCGGCATGTCGCATCGCCGCCTTGGCATAACGGTTCATCACCGCCTGCGCATATTCCGCCCCGACCTGCCGGTTGCAGGCGATGATGCCAAGTACGGGACGGGCGGACACTGGCGCAAGAATCCTTCGGAAAGCGAAGTATCCTTGCTGCCGATTTTCTCCGCCCGATGCCAGCGGAAATTATGTCAGACGTGCTGACGCGCAAAAGCGGCGGCGGCGCCGAACAGGCCGGGCTGCGGATGCGTGATCAGCTTGACCGGCAGCGCCGACATGAAGCCTTCGAAACGCCCCTTTTCGATAAAGCGTTCGGGAAAGCCCGAGCGGACGAGGCTGTCGCGGATGCGCAGCCCAAGGCCGCCTGCGATGACGACGCCGCTCGCCCCCTGCGCCAGCGCAAGGTCGCCCGCGACGCTGCCCAGCGACAGGCAGAAACGGTCGACCGCCGCTGCGGCGAGGCTGTCGCCGCCTTCCAGGGCGCTGGTCCAGATCGCCCTGTCGTCGAGCCGTGGGATCGCGCGCCCTTCGAGTGCGGCAAGCGTCTCGTAAATATCGACGATACCCGGCCCCGAGACGATCCGTTCGATCGATACGCGGCGGTGCCGCTTGCGCAGCCGCGCGAGGATCGCATCCTCGATGCTGTCGAGCGGCGCGAAGTCGATATGCCCGCCCTCGGTCGCCTGCACCCGGTAATTGTCGCCGTCGCGCCAGATATGCGCGACGCCAAGGCCCGTACCGGGGCCGATGATGGTGATCGTGCCGGTCGCTGGCAGCGGCTCGTCGGGGCCGGTCAGCCGTTCGAAATAGTTTTCGTCGGCCTGTGCCACCGCATGGCCGACCGCCTCGAAATCATTGACGAGGACATAACGGTCGACGTTCATCTTCTCGTTGATCAACGCCGGACGAATGATCCACGGATTATTGGTGAAGCGGATGATCTCGCCGCGCGTCGGTCCAGCGATCGCGATCGCTACGCCGCGCGGCAGCGTACCGCCCTGCTGGCGCTCGAAATCCTGCCACGCGGTCTGAAAGCTCGCATGGTCCTTCGTATGCAGCGTCGTCGCCTCGCCGAGCGAGAGCACGCGCCCGCCTTCGACTTCGGCGATCGCAAAGCGTGCGTGGGTGCCGCCGATATCGACCGTGACGATCCGTTCGCTCATGACTCTTCCTCGCCGGTCCCAACATCGCCGGTGCAGCTCGTGGAATGTCGCATGGCCGGGGGCGATGCAACAGGGCATAGCTATTCGTCGCCCCTTGCACTTTGCCGGAAACCATCCTATTTGCGAATCATTCGCAATAAAGGATCAAGCGCATGTCCGATGTCGAGACCGCCCCGACGCATGACTGGAACGGTGACAGCGGGACGCGCTGGGCGGCCAATCTGGCGCGACTGGATGTGATGCTCGAGGATTTCGGCAAGGCTGCGATCACAGCCGCCAACGTGCGCGCCGGTGAACTAGTCCTCGATATCGGCTGCGGATCGGGCACTTCGACCTTCCCGCTTGCCGAACAAGTCGGCCCCGGCGGACATGTCCTCGGCGTCGACATTTCGGAGCAACTAGTCGAGATTGCCCGCGCAGCCGCGCCCATTGGCGCGCCGGTGGAGTTTCGATGCGCCGACGCGGCGACTACCTCGTTACCGGCGGGAAGCTTCGATCTTCTCTTCTCGCGCTTTGGCGTGATGTTCTTTGACGACCCAGTGGCAGCCTTCACCCATATGCGCGGCGCGCTGAAGCCCGGCGGACGACTGGCCTTTGTCTGCTGGCGCGGCGCGCAGGAGAATGACTGGGTCCGCCTTCCGATGTCCGCGATCCGCGATATCGTCGAGCCCGTTCCCGCCGACCCGACCGCCCCCGGCCCCTTCGCTTTTGGTGACCGGCAGCGATTGGCCGACATTCTCGCGGCGGCCGGCTTCACAGCTATCGACATCGTCCCCTTCGATACGACGATTTCCTATGGCCGCGGCGCCACGCGCGCGGAGGCCGTCGACGACGCGCTCGACATGGCGTTTCAGGTCGGCCCCTTGTCGCGCGCGCTTGCCGACCAGCCCGAGGACATCCGCGCCCGCGCAGCGGACGCCGTTCGTGCAGCCTTCGCCAAACGCCCCGGCGAAACGTCGGTGCTGATCGACGGCGCGGGGTGGATCGTTACGGCCCGGAACTAACAGGTCTGGGCCTCCAAAAGGCCACCGCCCCGTTGCCATTATCTTCATCGAAGCCGCCGCGCGCGACTTCCGTACATTTTTTTCCAAGGCTGCGCCGACACCGTTCCGTCTTGTGATTGTCGCCGGGAAGACATTCCGGCCCCCGATCACAAGAGGAACCCGATGCGCAAGACTCTGCTGGCCTCCACCTGCCTGGCCACCCTTCTTTCGACCGCCGCTTATGCCGAAACGACGATCAGCACCGCCACGACGGCGCCGGTGCGAACGTCGACGATCAAGTCGGGCGCGGCCGACGACATCAAGATCGTTGCGGCCGGCTCGATCAAGCCGACGGTCACAGGCCCCGCGGTCACCATCGACAGCAACCACAAGGTGGTCAACGAAGGCACGATCGAGTTCAGCAACGTCGACGGCGCAACGGGCATTCTGGCGAACGCCGGCACATCGGGCGGCATCACCAACAGCGCGAGCGGCAAGATCACCATCGGCGAAACCTATGCACCGACCGACATCGACAATGACGGCGACCTCGACGGTGCTTTCGCGATCGGCAGCAACCGCGTCGGCATCGCCACCGCCGGAGCTTTCACCGGCAACATCGTCAACTCGGGCGCGATCTCGATCGAGGGCAATAATTCCGCCGGCATCCGGCTCGGCGGCCCGCTGACGGGGAATTTCACCAACGATGGCACCATCAACGTCATCGGCGACCGCGCACTGGGCGTCGGCCTGCAGGATGTCACCGGCAATGTCCGTCTGGCGGGCACGATCGGCGTGCAGGGCGTCGACGCGATCGGCGCACGGCTCACCGGGAACGTTACCGGATCGCTGGTCGTCCAGGGTAACCTTACCTCGACCGGCTATCGCTTCACGACGCCGCCCGCCGACCCGTCGAAGCTCGACGCCGACGACCTGCTCATCGGCGGCAACGCGCTGTCGGTCGAAGGCAATGTCACCGGCGGCATCATCCTCGCCGTCGCACCCAAGGACACCAAGCCCGACGACAAGGATGAGGACAAAGACGGCATCGACGACGACAAGGAAGGAAACGCCGTCGTGCGCTCCTTCGGTTCGGCAGCGGCAATCCGCATCGGCTCGGCCGACCGTGCCGTCACCATCGGCGCGGTACCCGGCACGGGCACGGGGCTCGGCGTCATCATCGACGGCGCGGTGCTCGGCAACGGCCTTTATGCGGGCAAGGATGGCAACGCGATCCAGATCGGTGGCCTCGGCGGCGCGGTCACGATTGCGGGCGGCATCGGCATCGGTTCTACCGGCAGCGTCACCGCGCTGTCGAAGGACACCGCCGCAACCGCGATCCGTATCGGTAGCGGCGCGACGACCCCTGAAATCCGCAACGCGGGCAAGATCGAAGCAACGACCGGCGGCAATGCCGCAGGTGCGGTCGCGACGGCCGTGCTGGTCGAAGCGGGCGGCGACGTCCCGCTGATCCGTAACAGCGGTTCGATCACGGCCAAAACCGGCGGCGACAACGGCACGGCACGCGCCATCGTCGATCTGTCGGGCAAGGTCGGCACGGTCGAAAACAGCGGCACGATCAGCGCAACCGGCGCGCTCGCCACGTCCGATCGCAACATCGCGATCGACCTGTCGGCGAACAACAATGGCGCGACAGTCAAGCAGACCGCGGTTGCCTCGGGCATCGCCGCGCCCAGCATCGTCGGCGACGTCCGCTTCGGCGGCGGCAACGACGTGTTCGACATCGCCGACGGTTCGGTGAAGGGCAACAGCTTCTTCGGCGCCGGCAACAACAAGCTCGCCCTGTCGGGCGATGCGACCTACGCAGGCAACGCCCGCTTCGGCGCCGGAAACGACACGATGACGCTCGCTGGAACCTCGAAGTTCACCGGCCTCGCCGACTTCGGCGGCGGCACGGATACGCTGAGCATCGGCGGCACGTCGATCTTCTCCGGCACGCTTGCCAATTCGCAGGGGCTGGCGGTTTCGGTCGCGGGCGGCACCTTCGACATCGGCGGCGCCGCGACGATTTCGTCGCTCGCCGTCACCGACAAAGGCACGCTCGGTGTGATGCTCGACACCGGCACGACCGGAACCAATCTTCAGGTTAGCGGCAACGCCAGCTTTGGCGCCGAATCGAAACTCGCGCTCAAGCTGTCGAGCATCGAAAAGGCCGAGGGCAAGCATATCGTGCTGACCGCCGGTTCGCTGAGCGGTGCGAGCAACCTGACCGCCTCGCAGACGCTGCTGCCCTTCCTCTACAAGGGTACGCTGACGTCGAACGCGACGCAGTTGATCGTCGACGTGTCGCGCAAGAGCACGACCGAACTCGGGCTCAACCGCTCCGAAGCCGGTGCGTTCGACGCGGTGCTCGACGCCGTGATCGCCGACCAGAAGGTCGAGAATGTCTTCCTTGGCATCACCGATGGCGATCAGTTCCGCAACCAGCTCGGCCAGATGCTCCCCGAACATGAAGGCGGCGTCTTCGAAACCGTCACCTCGGGTTCGCGCGCGCTGTCGCGCTACCTGCAAGACCCGAACGCGCCCTATCAGGACGAGGGCAAATGGGGTTATTGGGTCAACCAGGCCGTCTGGGGTACCTCGAAGGGCGTCGGCAACACCGCGAGCTATGACGTCAGCGGCTGGGGCATTTCGGCCGGCGCCGAAATCGAAAGCAACCTCGGTAACTTCGGTGGCTCGATCGCTTATCTCAGCGGCAAGGACGGCAACGGCAGCAACGCCAATGAAGTCAGCACCAGCCAGTTCGAAGGCGCGCTGCACTGGCGCCTGCGCTCCGATGGTTTCCTTGCGAACGCCCGCGTTTCGGGCGCGCCGATCAGCTTCAAGGGCACGCGTATCTTCCGCGCCGAAGCCGGCGCCGAGGACATCGAAAAGACGATGAAGGGCAAGTGGGACGGCACCTTGTGGTCGGCGTCGGGCTCGGTCGCCTATGACACGCGCGTCGGTGGCCTGAGCTTCCGCCCGATGGTGGCGGTCGACTACTTCAAGCTGAAGGAAGACGGCTATCAGGAAACCGGCGGCGGCGCCGCGCTCGACCTTAAGGTGCTGAGCCGCGACAGCGACGAACTCGCCGTGTCGGGCACGGTCGCCATCGGCCTCGATTTCGGCGGTGCCGACGAATATGACGGCTGGACGCGCTTCGAACTCGAAGGTGGCCGCCGCCAGATCGTCAGCGGCACGCTGGGCGCGACGACCGCGTCGTTCAAGGACGGCACGCCCTTCACTCTCACTCCTGATGATCGCACGAGCGGCTGGGTCGGCCGGTTCCGTGGCATCGCCGGCAATTCGGCCTTTCAGGTCGCCGGCGAAGTGTCCGCGGAAGAACAGCAAAGCCACATCGGCTGGGCGTTCCGTGCGAGTCTGCGGGTCGGCCTCTAGCCCCCCGGCCGGCCCCGCCCGCAAGGGGGAAGCGTAACCCCTACCCACGCTTCCCCCTTGCCTTGGGATAAAGAAACAAAGAAACAGATGCTTGTACAGTCCGCCCTCTCCATTCAGCGACCGCAGTTGCGCCGCAGATCGTGGGCGCTATATGACACCGTCATCAGGGGGACGTATGGCGCAAGGCAAAGTCGCGCTTACCGACAGAAGATGGCGTTCCAAAGCAAGCAATCCTTCATGACCGAGCCGCGTGACCAAAACGACGCCGTCCAGGGCATCGAAGGCGTATTGCTCGCCAACCGGGAACGGATCGTCCGCTTTCTGGAAGCACGCGGTGCCGGTGACGGCGCAGAGGATCTGTTCCAGGATCTGTGGATGCGGCTGACCGACCGAAAGACCGGTCCGATCGCCGAGCCCCTGCCCTATATCATGCGCGCGGCGAACAATCTGATGCTCGATCGGTACCGGTCGGCGCGCCAGAGCGAACTGCGTGACAAGGCGTGGGGCGAAGCCTCGGCAACGCAAAGCCCCTCGACCGAAACCTCGCTGATCTCGCGCGAACAGCTTGCGCTCGTCGAAACGGCGATCGCGGCGACCGGCGAGCGGCCCGCGCGCATCTTCCGCCGGTTCCGCGTCGACGGCCAGAACCAGCGCGATATAGCCAGCGAAATGGGGGTCAGCCTGAGCACCGTCGAAGCCGATCTGCGCAAGGTCTACGCAACGCTCGCCGCGATACGGAGGCAGTTCGATGCAAGCTGATATGGCGAACGCCGAAGCGCACGCAATCGACTGGCTGATCCGCCAGCGCGACCCCGCTTTCGACGACTGGGATGGTTTTGCCGACTGGCTGGCCGAGAATCCCGAACATAATGCGATCTATGATGCGGTTGCCAGCCTCGATCACGATCTGGACGCCCTGTCCGCTGGACCCAAGCCGTCGGTGGTGATCATAGCAGACACGCCGCGTCGCCCATCGCGGCGGGCATGGTTCGGCGGCGCGATGGCCGCAGCGCTGGTCGGCGCGATCAGCCTGTCGAGCCTCGGCCTGTTCGGAAACGACGGTCGGATCAGGACCGAGGCGGGCGAGCACCGCACGATCGCGCTCTCCGACGGTTCGAAGATCGAGATCAATGGTGCCTCGGTGATCGAGATCGACGAAGATCGCCCGCGCTTTGCCCGGCTGGAATCGGGCGAAGCGATGTTCCATGTCGTGCACCGCGACGATGCCCCGTTCGTGGTCGAGACGGGTGACGCAAAGATCGTCGACCTCGGCACCGCCTTCAACGTCGTGCGCCGCGACCGCCAGACGTCGGTTGCGGTGTCCGAAGGCATCGTCCTCTACAACCCCGATCGCGAAAAGGTTCGCCTCGTCGCCGGCAAGGGCATCGAAGTACGCGACGGCGATCGCAAACCACCGGTCGTTCAGGATGTCGACGTCGCTGGCGTCGGCGGGTGGCGCAGCGGCTTGCTCGTCTATAACGGCACCCCGCTCGCCATTGTGGCCGAAGATCTGAAACGGACAGCCGGTATGCAGGTCAGTATCGCGCCCCAGGCAAGCGATCTGTCGTTCCGCGGCGCGCTGATCATCGACAAGAACCGGAACCGCACGATCGCCGACCTCGCCGCCCTGTCGGGTACGCGCGCCGAGCGGCAGGGCGAAGGCTGGATATTGACCCGCTGACGATGCACCCGCGCCTTTCCTTTGCCACCGCAGCGATTGCGCTGTGCCTGCCCGCGCAGGCGCTGGCGGCGGAGGAACGCGCGTTCGATGTTCCCAGGGGAAGCCTGTCGACCGCCCTTCCGGTGATCAGCCGACAGGGCGGCGTCAGTATCAGCGTCGCCGATGCAAAGCTGTGGCAGGCCCGTATCAAACCGGTGCGCGGACGGATGAGCGTCGAAAAAGCGATCCAGCGCCTGCTCGACGGCTCCGACGCGCGCGCCGTCCGCGTCAGCGCAACGAGCTGGCGCATCGAACGTCGCCCGGTTCGCGTCGCTAGGGCCGCTCCCGCTCCGCGGCAAGCGCCGCAACCGCGCGCACGCGAACCTTCCCGGGACATGATCGCGGCGGCGGCGGACGAAATCATCGTCACCGCGTCGAAAGCCGACCTTCCCCTTACGCACTTCGCGGGCGTCGTCACCCAATTGGATGGCGGCGATTTGGCGTTTGGCGGCGAGCGCGGGATGGATTCGATCCTGTCGCGCACCGCGACCGTATCCTCGACTCATCTTGGGTCTGGGCGCAACAAGCTGTTCATTCGCGGTATCGCCGATTCGAGCTTCACCGGACCCACGCAATCGACCGTCGGGCAGCATCTCGGCGATATCCGGCTCAGCTATAACGCGCCCGATCCGGACCTCCGCCTCTATGATATCGACAATGTCGAAATCCTCGAAGGACCGCAGGGGACGCTTTACGGCGCCGGATCGCTCGGCGGGATCATCCGCGTCGTGCCGAAAGCCCCCGACCCGCGCGAAATGACGGTGCAGGCGATCGCCGGCCTGTCGGTCACCCAGCATGGCGACCCCGGCGGCGACATTGCCGCGATTGCGAATATCCCGGTCAGCGAGAAGGGCCATGCGCTGCGTCTCGTCGGCTATATGCTCACAGACGGCGGGTATATCGACAATCCGCTGCGCGGGCAGAACGATGTCAATCGCGTCCATGTGCGCGGGGGGCGGGGCACTTTCCGGTTCGATGCCGGCAACGACTGGACGATCGATCTGGGCGGCGTGTATCAGGCGATCACGTCCGATGACGCCCAATATGCCGACAAAAATGGTCCGCCGCTGACGCGCAATTCGATGGTCGAACAGAATGCGACCGCGCGCTACGGCATGGGCACGATTGTCGTGATGAAGGACTGGGACGACCTGCATTTCCAGTCGTCCAATGCCTATATCGACCACCGCCTGTTCGAACGCTTCGACGCCAGCCTGCCCGAAGCGCGCCAGGGAACCGATGTGTCCAATGGCGGCGTGCCCGCGCCTCCTTCGGTCGGCACGGTCGACGTCGAACGTCTGTTCGCACCGATTCAGGTTTTCCCGCTGAACAATGTTCCGCGCGTGCTCGACCAGCATAATGCGACGCGGATGTTCGTCAGCGAAAATCGTCTCTCGCGGCCCTACAACAACGGGCTGGGCTGGGTCATCGGCGCGAGCTTCATCGACAATCGGGCACGGCAGGACCGCGAATATGCCTATGGCCCGCTCCGCGCGGTCCTTCCCGGTGTCACCAACAAGGTCACCGAATTCACCGGCTATGCCGAGGCGACTATGGAAGTGCTGCCCGATCTGATCGCATCGGGCGGCGTCCGCCTGTCGCACGCCAGGCTCGGCGGCGCTGCAGAGGGTGTGTCCTTTGCGCTGGCGCAGGCGAACCGCGCGACGACCGCCTCGCGTAACGAAACCGACCTGCTGCCGTCCTTCTCGCTACTCGCGACGCCCTTGCGTAACGTCCGCCTCTATGCGCGCTATCAGGAGGGCTTCCGTCCGGGCGGCCTCGCCGTCGATGGCAATTTCGTCCGCCGCTTTCTCAACGACCAGGTTCGCACCTGGGAAGCGGGCATGCGCTTCGGCGACAAAGGCCAGAGCCTGCTCGACGCCAGCATTTCGATCTCGCACAGCCGATGGCGCAATATCCAGGCCGATTTCATCGACAGCACAGGATTTCCGACGACAGCGAATATCGGCGACGGACGCATCACCAGCCTGTCGGGCGCGGTCGCGATGCGTCCGACAAATGCACTGACCTTCGAACTCGGCGCGGTCTATAACCACAGCCGCGTCGACGATCTGTCACCACAAATACTGCCCGTATTCGATATGGCGCCCGCGCGTCTTGGCCGCATTCCCAACGTCGCGAGCCATGCGGTGCGTGGATCGGTCAATTATGCCACCGTAATCGGTGACGAGGATTTCCGCGTGAACGGCTGGGCAAATTATATCGGCCCGTCGCGGCTCGGCATCGGACCGGTATTGGGCGAAAGCCAGGGCGATTATATCGACACCGGCCTTGCGATGCGCGTCGGCAACGCACGCCGCGGCCTGTCGTTGACGCTCACCAACCTATTCGACTCTCGCGGCAACCGCTTTTCGCTCGGCACGCCCTTCGTCGAGGGGAACGAGGGCTTCCTCACGCCGCTGCGCCCCCGCACGATCCGGATCGCCGTCGACGTCGCCTATTGAGACGAGCGCCGACGGCGTTCGCGAAATCAATCGGCCAGCGCGATCCGCTCGTACCGGTCCATATGATGATCGACGCTGCCAAACTGGCCTTCGATCATCGTCGATCGCTTGAAATAATGACCGATCGCCAGTTCCTGCGTGATGCCGATGCCGCCGTGCGTCTGGATCGCATTCTGCCCGACGAAATTGGCGCCGCGCCCGACCTTTGCCTTCGCGGCCGACACCGCCGCCATGCGTTCGTTCGCAGGCAGGCCCAGCTTCAGCGTGCCCATGATCGTCATCGAGCGTGCCTGTTCGACTTCCATGAACATGTCGACCATCCGGTGCTGCAGCACCTGGAACTTCGCGATCGGCACGCCGAACTGTTTGCGCTGCTGCGTATATTCCAGCGTACCTTCGTGCAGCTTCTGCATCACGCCGGTCGCCTCGGCGCACACCGCGACGGTCGCTTCGTCGACGATCTGTTCGATCAGCGGCAGTGCAGCGCCCTCGCCTCCGAGCAGCGCATCGCCCGGAATCGCGACATTCTCGAAATAGATTTCCGATGCGCGGCTGCCGTCGACGGTCGGATAGTCGCGGCGGACGATGCCGGGCAGGTTTGCGTCGATCAGGAACAGCGACACGCCGTCGCGGTCGCGCTGGTTGCCGCCGGTCCGCGCGGTGACGAGCAGGTGCGTCGCCCACGGTGCGGCATAGACGACACCCTTGTGGCCGTTCAGAACATAGCCCGCGCCATCCTTCTTCGCGGTCGTGCGCAGGTTCGCAAGGTCGTAGCGGCCCTGCGGTTCGGCATAGGCGAAGGCGATGATCGCGTTGCCCGCGATGATCTCGGGGATCATCGCATCGGCCTGCGCGCCGCCGACGGCTTTGAGCGCACCGCCTGCAATGACGACGGTCGGAAGATAGGGCTCGATCCCGATGACCTTGCCAAGCTCTTCCATCACAATCGCATTTTCGAGCGCGCCGCCGCCGAGGCCGCCATGATCCTCGGCAAAGGCCGCGCCGAGCATGCCGAGTTCCTGCGCCAGTGCAGTCCAGATCGCCGGATCGCGGCCGCTGTCCGAATTGATGAACTTCTGGCGGGTTTCGAAATCATAGGTGTCGCCCAGAAAACGGGCGAGCGTGTCGCGGATCATGTCCTGCGTTTCGGTGTAGGTGAAATCCATTCTTCTATTCCCTAATTTCACCGTCACCCCGGCGAAGACCGGGGTCTCAAAGTCGATGCGTTGAGATTCCGGCCTGCGCTGGAATGACGTCAATTTTCAGAGGCCGAGCACCATCTTCGCGATGATGTTGCGCTGGATCTCGTTCGATCCGCCATAGATCGTCGTCTTGCGCGTGTTGAAATAGGTCGGCGCAGCGCGATGGGCGTAATCGGGCCCGATCGGATGCTCGTTGTCGCCCTCGCCGAAACCGCGGAAGTAAGGCGCGCCATAATGGCCGACGGCTTCGAGCGTCAGTTCGGTCAGCCGCTGCTGGATTTCGGACCCCTTGATCTTGAGCAGGCTCGATTCCGGCCCCGGTCCGCGTCCGGCGTTCGGACCCGCAAGGCTGCGCAGTTCGGTGAACTCCAGCGCGGTCAGGTCGATCTCGAGGTCAGCCAGCTTGCGCTTGAAGAAGGCGTTGGCGATCAGCGGCTTGTCGCCGTCGAGTTCGGTGCGCGCGATCGCCTTCACCTTCTCGATCCCGCGCTTGGACGAAGCGACCCCGGCAATGCCGGTGCGTTCGTGCGCAAGCAGGAACTTGGCGCAGGTCCAGCCCTTATTCTCTTCATAGACGCGCTGCGAGACGGGCACGCGCACATCCTCCAGCCACACTTCGTTGACCTCATGCTCGCCGCCGAGCGTGATGATCGGACGCACCGTAATACCGGGCGACTTCATATCGATGAGAAGGAAGCTGATCCCTTCCTGCTGCTTCGCATCCTTGTCGGTGCGGACGAGGAAGAAGCCCCAATCGGCATGCTGCGCCAGCGTCGTCCACGTCTTCTGGCCGTTGACGATATAATCGTCGCCATCACGGACGGCTGTGGTGCGGAGCGAAGCGAGATCCGAGCCCGAACCGGGTTCCGAATAGCCCTGACACCACCAATCCTCACCCGACAGGATGCGCGGGAGGAAATAGGCCTTCTGCTCGGGCGTACCGAAGGTGTAGATGACGGGGCCGACCATCGCGAGCCCGAAGGGCATCAGGCGGATGCAGTCGGCGCGCGCGGTCTCTTCCGACCAGATGAAACGCTGCGTCGGGGTCCAGCCGGTGCCGCCATATTCGACCGGCCATGCGGGCGCGATCCAGCCCTTTTTGTGCAGGATCTTATGCCAGACGAGGAAATCCTCCTTGGACATCTCCTCGCCCTCATCCTGCTTGTCGCGCAGCTCGGCGGGGTAATTTTCGGCGATGAAGTCGCGCACTTCCTGCTGGAAGGCGAGATCTTCGGGGCTGAATTCCATGTCCATCACGAATCTCCCATTGGGCAATGGCGCACTTATACTGAGCGCTCACCTTTACGTAAACGGCAAGTTGCTGCTTGCAACCTTCCTTGCCGATGAATGCGCGCATCGACACAGCTTGTCCAGCGGGAGTGGAAAGGGAGTGAAAGGCCGCTTCTAGCCGCTGCGGGGCGTAACGAGCACGACCGCGCCGTCGCTCGCATAGGGCCCCCGCACCTCGGCAATCGAGAGGGTGACATCGAGCGCCACGCCCTCGCGGGTCACGATCTGCGAGGCGATGCACGCCGGCTCCCCGCTGCGGAAAACCGTTTCGAGCGCATCCGAAAATGCAGCACGCTGGCTGGCGACTAGCAACGCGGTAAAGCGAACACGCCGGATCGCGGCGGCGTCGACACCGACCATCTTCGTCAGGCCGTCGTTTGCCGCTTCGATCGCCTCGCGTACCGACAGTTGGGCATGCGCTATACTACCGTGGGCGTCGATCGCGGTCGCGAGCGCCTGCTTCGTCTCGCTTGCCGCCATTTCCTCCATCATGCCGCTGACGTCGCGCAACAGGATCGCGCCGCCGACCGGCAAGGGAATGAGGTCGATATGGAGCCATTGCCGCGGGCGCAGGATGCCCGGGACATCGCCCGAAAAACGCTCGCGGTGATCGATCAGGCGGACGATCCGCGGCAAGAGGAGACTGTCGCCGAGCTGCGATACCGCCGAGATGAGATGTTCACCGATCAATCCGGCCGCGGATCGTTCGAGCATGTCGGCAGCGGCGGGGTTGACGGACAGGATGCCCCATTGCCGGTCGATGACGATGATGCCGTCCGGCACCCACTGGACGAGTTGCGCCAGCGAATGCTCCAACCTGTCCGCCGGTGCTATCGCGCTCCGTTCTCCGTCCAGGCGACGATAATCGTCGAGCGAGATCAGCACATGGGCATCCTTGCCATGATGCGTGACGAAAACGGGCTTGCGGGCCGATTGCATCCGCCAATTGGCAAAGCCGCGGATGAAATCGGCCGCCGATACGCGCTGCGGCTCCTGTGTTCTCGCCATCATCTTCCCCCGAACCGGTCAACTCCCCGTCCCTCATAGCGCGGCATCGGCCGGCTTTCGGTCTGGAAGGGACCAATCGGCGGCGGATCCTGTCCGGAACGGCGCCACTCCGCGAGCGGTCAGACCAGTCGCGCCTTCCCGCAGCGCAGCGCATTGACCCGCGTATCGGCCTGCCCGACGTGGAGCCCGAGCAGGCCCGTCAGATCCGACAGCACCGTGTCGAGGACCGGCGCGGCGAGCGCCACGGTGTCGCCGACGACCGTCGTCAGCGCTTTCAGGTTGAGGACAAGCCCGAGGACATGCGCGTCGAGTTCCATACGATCCGACAGCGATTTCGCCGCCCCCGCAACAAGCCCTGTGCTCGATACCGTCTTTACCTGCCCCGCATCGATATCGCCGCGCGAAAAGGCGACTTGCCTTTCGTTAAGGTCGGACAGGACGAGTTCGGCCTGCGCGTCGATCCCGACGAGCGGTAATTTCAGGACGCGCGCGGGCTTCGGATCGAGCCGACGCTTCATATCCTGAAAATCGCTGTCGGGGACCGTCCCGATCGCGACCATCGCGGGCGATGTGACGACGCCAAGCGACACCGCCGCCCCGCTGTGGGGCCGACAATCGATGTCGGTTATCCGGGCCGACGCGGACCCGAGTTCGGCCAGCAAGGGAATCTGTACGCTGGCAAGCGGCGTCGTCACCCGTGTATCGATTTTCAGCCGCACCTGCGCGGTACGGACAATGACGTCATTGGTATCGGTCAGCGCGATGAGAGGGGAATCCACCGGTGGTTCGCCAACCAGCAACGCGATATTGATCCCCGACCCGCCGGGCAGGCTGCTGGCGAGCGACAGATCGACCTGCCGGTTCGCATTGCCGAGCAGCAGCATCGCGCGCAGCAGGCTGAGCGCGTTGACCTTTACCGGGTTGGCGGCATCGACGCGAATGCTCGACGATCGCGGCCCAAGGTCGATAGCGCGCGACGGAAAAAGCGTCCGCGGAAGCGCGCGATCGGCGATATGGTCGAGCGCATTGGCCGCCTGCCCGTCGGACGCGGCCGCCAGCGCGGAAATCACCTGCGGCAACGTCGCCTGCGCATCGAGCGTCTGGCCAAAGGTCAGCACATCGGCGTCGAGTTCGGTTCGCAGCGCGTCCGAAAAGGCGAGCAGGTCGATATCGGTGCTGGCGAGCGCATTATAGTCCATCACCGAAAGATTGACCTGGCTGCCTGTCAGCCCCGACAGCAAGGCGTTGGGCAGGCCGCCGTTCAGCGCCGCGACGCGCGATCCGAGCGAGAAAGCGGCATAGCCGCGCCGCGCGCCGGTTGCGGTCGCCCGAATGATGCTGTCCTGCCGCCCCGTCAGAAAGCTGCCGAAGAACAAGGGCCGGTCGCGTGTCAGCGTGATGCGGACCGCATTGGGCGACGCACCGCCGCCCGCAAAGCGCTGCTCGGCCTGAACCGCCGCATCGGCCGTGTAGGTGCCGGGCGTGATCGCCGCGATATGGATATCGCAGTCGCAATTGGCGGCAATGATGCGCGCAGCCGCCGCCTGCTCCTCGCCGGGCCGCCCCGCCGCGGCGAGCGCCGCCGCATCGGCGATACCCTGCAACTTCCGGCGGTCGAGGTAGAGCGATCCGAGGTCAACCGCGAAGGCCGCCGAACCGATCAGCATCGTCATCGCGAACGCCGCCGTGATGCTGACGCCCGCACCCCGATGACGGGCCAGACGGCGAAGGGCGGACAGGATCGCCATCTTCAATCCACCGGCAATTCGAACGTCGCGCGGGCGCGGATTACGCTATCCGGCGAAGGCACGAGACTCGATTGCAGGAGACTGCCCTGCGGCGCCGTGAAGGTGACCGCAACGGTAATAGCCTCGGCCGTTTCGGACACAGCGACGCTATGCGTGCCCCGCACGGCCTGCAGGCTGCGTCCCACCGCGCGCGAAGCGACCGCGCTGCGGTCGGCGGCGTCGAGGCCGATGATCGATGCGCGGGCGCCGTCATTCGCGGCCTGCTGTACGCTGTGCGCCAGCATGAAATATTGGCCATAAACGAGAACGCCCATCAGCAACGCGAGGAGCAGCGGCAGCACCGGCGCCATTTCGACGATGGCGGCGCCGCGCTCCTCGCGCGCCAGGGTAAGTGCCAGCCCTTGCAAACGCCGCAAGAGCAGATGCCGCGAGAAATGGATGAAGCCTGTCATGCCGGCGAGGATGCCGGCCGCAAATGAAAACGGCGTCGAGAATGCCCGACGCCGTTTTTCTGTATTTTGCAGCAATTCCTTGCAGGCCCGTTATCCCGCCCGCCCGCAATCCGGTTATGATTGCGAAATCGCTAAGGCCGCGCCATCGCGCGGCTCTGCAAATTTCGTATCATTCCGCGTCCTGCAGCTTGTCCTGCGTGCGCAATTCGAAGTCCGAGGCGTCGTGCCGTTCGCGCAGCTGACTCGCCGGATCGCCGGTCACGCGGTTGACCATTCGCCCCCGCTTGACCGCGGGACGCGTCGCGATCTGGTCGGTCCAGCGCTGGACATTCTTATACTCATCGACCTGCAGGAATTCGCCGGCATCATAGACTAGTCCCTTGGCAAGCGCGCCATACCAAGGCCAGATCGCCATATCGGCGATCGTGTAATCGGCGCCGGCGATATATTCGCTCTCCGCAAGGCGACGGTCCAGAACGTCCATCTGGCGCTTCACCTCCATCGCATAGCGATTGATCGGATATTCCTGCTTCGTCGGGGCATAGGCATAGAAGTGGCCAAACCCCCCGCCGAGGAAGGGTGCGCTACCCATCTGCCACATCAGCCACGACAGCGCCTCGGCGCGCTTCGCGGTTTCGGTCGGCAGGAAGGCGCCGAATTTCTCCGCGAGATGGATCAGTATCGCCCCCGATTCGAAGATACGGATCGGCTGAGCACCGCTGCGATCGACGAGCACGGGAATCTTGCTGTTCGGATTGGCCGCGACATATCCGCTCGAAAACTGGTCGCCTTCGCCGATATTGATCAACCAGGCATCATATTCGGCGCCGCTGTGGCCCGCCGCGAGCAGTTCCTCGAGCATCACCGTGACCTTCACCCCATTGGGCGTGCCGAGCGAATAGAGCTGGAGCGGATGTTTGCCGATCGGCAGATCCTTGTCGTGCGTCGGTCCCGCGATCGGGCGGTTGATATTGGCGAAACGACCGCCGCTTTCCTTGTCCCAGGTCCAGATTTTCGGCGGCACATATTCGCTGTTGTCGGTCATGGAGAACTCCTGGGCTGATTTTTGTACTGACCGGTAATTTAATTGCCGATGGCCGTTTGTCCACCCTTCCGGGATCAAATAATATTTGCGGCGCGCAAAGCCGAAATGGCTTCGGCGTCATATCCGATCTCGGCAAGAATCGCGTCGCCATGTTCGCCGACCTGCGGGGCGCGCTGCGGGTCGACCTTGGCGCTGCCGGACAGGCGGATCGGGGCGCGGATCACAGGAACCGCAGCATTGGCGCCCGGATAATCGACCGGCTCGACCAGCCCCATCGCCGCGACTTGCGGCTGCGCCAGCGCCTCGCCGGCCGACAGCACCGGCGCGGCGGGAACGCGCGCCTCCCCCATCGCGGCGATCACCTCGGCGCTCGTCCGTTCGACACACCAGCGCTGCATGATCGCACTCAGCTCGGCGCCATTGTCGCCGCGCAAGATGTCGCTCGCGTAGAGCGGATCGTCGACGAGGTCGGGACGGCCGACGAGTTCGGCCCAGCGCGCGAAGATCCCGGACCCGACGATCTGGGTGACAATCCATCCGTCGCGCGTGCGGAACAGGTCTGTCGGTCCGGAACTGAAGCTGCGGTTGCCGATCGGCTGGCGGTCGATACCGTTCAGCGCATGATCGATCGTCAGCGCGTTCGACATGGCAAGCGCCGTGCCGAGCAGCGACCCCGACACGCATTGCCCCTTCCCCGTCGTCTCGCGCTCGCGCAGCGCGAGCATCACGCCGAAGGCGCAATGGAGTGCGGTCCCGAAATCGACATAATTGACCTGCGCACGATGCGGCTGGTCGGGCATCCCGGTCAGGTGAACCGTCCCCGACATCGCCTGCCCCACCGCATCGAATCCGACATCGCTCGCGAGCGGCCCTTCGCTGCCGAACGCCGACGCGGTCGCGAGGATGATCCGCGGGTTGATCGCGGAAAGGCTATCGTAATCGAGCCCGAGTTTGACCAGCGCGTCGTGCGGCAGGTTGGCGATCACCACATCGGCGGTCTCGACCAAACGCCGGACGATCTCGCGCCCCTCCGCGCTTCCGGGTTTCAGCGTCAGGCAGCGCTTCGCACGGTTCATCTGCATGAACATCGCACCCGAACCATCCTCGGCAACGGGCACCGTATAGCGGTCGTCATTGCCCCCGGGTGCCTCGATGCGAATGACGTCGGCGCCATAATCGGCGAGCAGGGCCGCACAATAGGGGCCGGCAATATAGCGGCCGAAGTCGAGTACCCTGATCCCTGTTAGCGGCACGCCTTGCTCTCCCTTTTATCTCTTTCGACCTGGCTAGCAGCCGCTCGTCGACGCTGCCAGTTCTTCGTCGAAACCTGTCGCTTGCATGTTCGCGTCGGCGCCATATGGTATACGAAATTGCAACAGGGGAAATTTCATGACGCGCTTCGCTCTCGCTCTCGCGGCGACTTTGGCTTGTTCGACCTCGGTTTGGGCGCAAACCGCGCCGTCGGCTCCCGCAGCCGACGCCAAGGCCGATAAATGGGACGTCAATGCCCCCCCGGGACTGACGACCCGCAAGGCCCGGATTGCGGTGGAAGAAGGCAGCTGGATGAATGTCGACGTCGCGCCCGATGGCCGTACGATCGCTTTCGACCTGCTCGGTGACATCTACACGATGCCGATCGAGGGCGGGACGCCGACGCGGATCGCCGAGGGCCTCGCCTATGAGCATCAGCCGCGCTTCTCGCCCGACGGCAAGCGCATCGCCTTTGTCTCGGACCGCGCGGGCGGCGACAATATCTGGCTGATGAACCGCGACGGCAGCGACAAGCGCCAGATCTCGAAGGAAGATTTCCGCCTGCTCAACCAGCCTAGCTGGTCGCCCGACGGGCAGTTCATCGTCGCCAAAAAGCATTTCACGACCGGTCGCTCGCTCGGCACCGGCGAAGTCTGGATGTACCATGTGTCGGGCGGCGCCGGCGTTCTGCTGGTCAAGAAGCCCAATGAACGGCATCAAAAGGAACTTGGCGAACCGACCTTCGCGCCCGACGGCAAGGGCGTCTATTACACGCGCAACGTCACGCCGGGCCCGATCTTCGAATATGCGCAGGACAGCAATACCGACCTGTTCCACATCGAACGCTATGACCTCGACAATGGCGAGGTCACGACCATCGCCGGCGGCGCGGGCGGTGCGGTGCGCCCGTCCCCCTCACCCGACGGCAAGCGCCTCGCCTTCGTCCGCCGCGAGGGCGCGCAATCGAAACTCTATGTGAAGGATCTGGCCTCGGGGGCCGAGCGCAAAATCTATGATGCGCTCGACCAGGATGTGCAGGAAACCTGGGCGGTGACCGGCGTCTATCCCAACATGGACTGGACCCCCGACAGCAAGGATGTCGTGTTCTGGGCCGGGGGCAAGCTGCGCCGCGTCAGCGCCGATGGCGGCGACGCGCGCGTGATCCCGTTCAGCATCGACGACGACCGCGTCATCGTCGATTCAGTGCATCCGACAATCGACGTCGCGCCCGACAGCTTCACGACGAAAATGCCGCGCTGGGCCGAAGTGTCGCCCGACGGCCGCACCGTCGTGTTCGAAACGCTCGGGAAACTCTGGGTGAAACCCGCGACGGGCGGCACAGCCCGCCGCCTGACGACCGCGAAGGACGACGCCTTTGAACTCTGGCCGAGCTGGTCGCGCGACGGCCGTTCGCTCACCTTCGTTCGCTGGACCGACGCCAACCTCGGCGAAGTCCATGTCATCGGCGCGGGCGGCGGCGGCTCGCGCAAGGTGACGACTACGCCCGGCCATTATGCCGAGCCGCGCTTCTCGCCCGACGGCAAGACGATCGCGTTCGAACGGCGCGCCGGCGGCGGACTGCGTTCGGAACGCTGGGGCGAAAACCCGGGCATTTACCGCGTCGCCGCGACCGGCGGGGCGCCCGAACGCGTGGCGGAGAATGGCGCAAAGCCGCAATTCGGGGTCGACAACGATCGTATCTTCATGGTCACGGCCGCCGACGGCAAGAGCCAGCTCGTCAGCACCGACCTCCACGGACAGGACAAGCGCGTTCATGCAAATGGCGAACTCGTCAGCGATTACGAGATTTCGCCCGATGGCCGCACGCTGGCGTTCCGGCAGAATTACGATGCCTATGTCACCCCGCTGATGCCCGGCGGTCAGGATGTGACGCTCGGTACGAAGAGCGGCGCGCTTCCGGTGACGCGCGCCAGCAACGGCGGCGCCGACTTCATTCATTGGTCGAATGGCGGCAGCCGCCTGCACTGGAGCCGCGGCCCGACGCTGTTCAGCGCCGATCTCGGCAGCTTCTTCGCGAACGCGCCGACCGACGACAAGGCGCCCAAATTCACGCCGCCGACCGAGGGCGTGTCGCTGGCGATGACGCAGACCGCATCGAAGCATAAGGGCATTGTCGTCCTTACCGGCGCGAAGATCGTGACGATGGCCGACAAGGACGGCGGCATCATCGAAAATGGTGCGATCGTGATCGACGGCGACCGGATCACCGCGGTTGGCCCCGCCGGAGCGATCACCGTTCCCGCTGGCGCGGTCACGGTCGATACGACGGGCAAGACCATCGTCCCCGGCTTCATCGACGGCCATGCGCACGGCCCGCACGGCGACGACGAACTGGTCCCGCAGCAGAACTGGTCCGAAATGGCCAACCTCGCGATGGGTACGACGACCAGCCACAACCCCTCGTCGCGCTCTTCCGAAATCTTCGTCTCGTCCGAAATGCAACGTGCCGGCGTGATCCTCGCGCCGCGCATATTCTCGACGGGTGAAGTCATCTATGGCGCGAAGGCCGCAGGCGTCTATGCCGAGATCAACAGTTACGAGGATGCACTCGCGCATGTCCGCCGCCTGAAGGCGCAGGGGGCGTACAGCGTCAAGAATTACAACCAGCCGCGCCGCGAACAGCGCCAGATGGTCGTAAAGGCGGCGCAGGCCGAAGGGATGGAGGTCGTGCCCGAGGGCGGCTCGCTCTTCACCCAGGACGTCACGCTGATCCAGGACGGCAATTCGACCGTCGAGCACAATGTGCCCCTGCACATCTTCTACAAGGATCTGGTCCAGCTCTGGGGCCAGACGACGGTCGATTATACCCCGACGTTGGTCGTCACTTTCGGCGGGCTTGCGGGCGACCCCTATTGGCGCGCGCATACCAATGTCTGGGAGCATCCGATCCTGTCGCGGCACGCGCCGCCGGCGGAACTGGTTGCCAACAACAAGCGCCGCGTGATCGCGCCCGAGGGCGATTATGTCGACGACGATGCTGCACGTGAGGCCGGAAAGATCGCGGCGGCCGGACGCAACGTCTCGATCGGTGCCCACGGACAGCAGGCCGGGCTCGGCGCGCATTGGGAAATATGGTCCTTCGTTCGCGGCGGCTGGAGCAATATCGACGCGCTGCGCGCCGCGACGATCATGCCCGCGCAATCGCTCGGCTATGCAAAGGATGTCGGCTCGCTCGAAGCCGGCAAGCTCGCCGATCTTTTGATCCTCGACGCCGATCCCACCGAAAACATCCGCAATACCGAGCAAATTCACCGCGTGATGCTTGGCGGCCGACTCTATGATCCGCTGACGCTCAACGAGGTCGGGACAGGCTCGCGCAAGCGCACCCCTTATTGGTGGGAAGCCGACAAGCCCTGAACCCGGGCCAAAATCCCGTGGCGGTCCGTAATTTTGTGACGAGAGGGTTGCAAGACGTGCGGACCGCCGCTAGGGGCGTCCACTCTCAGCGAGGAGAGTTGGCTGAGTGGTCGAAAGCGTCGCACTCGAAATGCGAAGTGCCGGCAACGGTACCGAGGGTTCGAATCCCTCACTCTCCTCCATTTTCTTATTTCCACACACCACGACCACCTACTGAGAGCCGAGGAAAACCCGGGCTCTCCGGGACGATTCGGATCTCAACATATCCCCACGCGTCCAGACTGATCTATTTGTCAGTGTGGCAAGGAAAGTAGGAAAAATCGGCGTGACCTGCTGCCCCGTTCGACTACGGCGCACACGAGGCCGATAGCGGTCAAGCCGCTTTCAGGAGCGGCTCCAGGAAAGCAAACCCGTTACGGCGCATCCGGAACCAAGTCTCCCGCCGCTATCGTGCGATCGGCGCCTTCGGGGATGACAAGCTCAAACTGCGTCCGATCGGCGTCGCTCAGCGTAATGCGCCAACGGCCGGGCGCTAGTCCCATTGCACCGAAACGGCCGGCCGCATTGGTAAACAGCGGCACGGGTTCGCGCTCGGGATGTGCCGCCTCGACGGCGCTGCCAGCGACAAGCGCGATCGGTTCACCGTTCGTCGCCAAAAGACGTCCAACCACGCTGACCATAT
The DNA here is from genome assembly GCF_900108295.1 of Sphingopyxis sp. YR583. Taxonomy (NCBI): domain Bacteria; kingdom Pseudomonadati; phylum Pseudomonadota; class Alphaproteobacteria; order Sphingomonadales; family Sphingopyxidaceae; genus Sphingopyxis; species Sphingopyxis sp. YR583. Next base: position 651,290 of record NZ_FNWK01000002.1, read on the forward strand.
AATCCGATCCAACTGTCAGGCGGTACCCGCTGCGATAGGCAGGGAGCAACCGAAACGATCCTTCGCCAAGGTCGGTACCGATCTCTGCGTCGGGCGCAGTGACCAGCAGGTTGCGCTCGCTATAACTGCTGAGGCTCGGCTGCACAGCCGTGCCTAGCGCGCCGCTGTTCGCGGTCGAGAAGCGGCCATTGGCGTCGATGAAAAGATCGGTGCCCTTGAGGGACGGGTGCGCACGAACGATCGCGAAGCTGTCCTGGATCGGCCGCCCGATCGAGAAACTGCCGTCGGCGACCGCCAGCGAGGTGCCGAAGCGCAAAGAACTTCGCTGCCCGGTCGATCCGCCAAGATCGCGATCGAAGGTACCGAAATGACTGAAGCCCAGCTCGGCCCGGTTGCTGTAGTAGATGCCGTTCGCCGTCGTCGCGACGCCTAGGTCGCTATGCTCGACATCGGCGCTGAAGTTATACGCGCCCGTGCCCGCGCCATGATAGGTCTGATAGGTCAGGCGCTTGCGGTTGTTACGGCTGTCATAATCCGAACGCAGACTCGACGCGCGGTCGAGACGGAAGACGAGTGAGACGAAGACGCCCACACGGTCCTGCCGGCCGGCACGTTCGTAACTGACGTCGCCAGTCAGGTTGAGCCGCGGCGAGATACGCCAGCCGCCGGTCGCACGCAGGCTCGCGACATTGGGCTCGTTATCGCGCCCGCGCGAGTAACGCGCGTCGAGCCCGGCATAGAGCGCATCGTTGATCGCGCCATTATAGCTCGCGCCCGCGACATAGCGGTACGGATTGGAGGGCAGCCCGACGCCGATCGGCGCGAAGTTTCGGCTGCGCGTCTCGAACGACAGCGACAGTGCGTCGGCGCCGCCGCTGCGGCGCGTGATTGTGCGTTGAAAGGTCAGGATCGACGCCCAGCCCTTTCCGACGCCGTCGACCTGCGAGGCCGAAGCGAAGCCGCCAAACGAGCCGATGGGCGTCGCGATCACCGCCTCCGCACCGCCCATCCAGCCGTTGCGATCCGCCTGCGCATTCGCACCGACGGTCAGATTGTCGCTCAATCCGCGGCGATAAAAGCCGCTGAACGCCATGTCGTCGCTATATACCGGGCCGCGCCGGCCGAGCGGCGCGAGAACGCCGGCATATAGGCCGAACTCGCTGAGCCCCGCGGCAAGCTGCGCCTGATCGAGGAAGATGTCGAAATTGAACGATTCGGTGCGCCCGGCATCGTCGGTGATCGTCAGCCTGACGTCGTTCGAACCCTGGGTGAACGGAAAATCCTTGAGGTCAAAGGTTCCGGGATCGAGTTCGAGCCGCCGTACCAGCTGGCCATTGACGCGCACCTCGACGACCGACCGGCGTTCGATGCGGAAGCTCCGGTTGCCACGCGGGCGGATGATCCGCTGCGGGTCGAGCAAGGAATAAAAGCGCGAGATCGACAGGCCGCTGATCTCGGGCGCCGCCTGAAAACCCCGCGCCAGCGTCTGCAAATCGCCGCCGGCCCAGCGGACAAGATTGTTCCGGTCGTCGTAGATGAAGCGCGTGCCGCGGCGCTGGAAATCGGCACCGCGCGCGCCTGCCTGCCAGTTCGCCTCGCTTTCGAGCACCACCCCGCCCGCCCGCACCGCACTGTCGAGGAAGGTGATCGGCGCCGCCAGCCCCTCGTCGCTGCCCTGCTGCACCCAGTCCATCGACCCACGAATATTGAGGTAGGCGCTGAAGTCGGCGGGTGCGATATAGTTGACCGCGCCGCGCGCCGCATCCTCGCCGAGCGTAACCGAACGGACGGCGCGGCTCGCAGGCGCGATCTCCATGACCAGTTGCAGCGTCAGCGGATCGTAACGGATGCCGACGCCGACGCCCTCCAGGTCGGCGCGGGCGATCGTACCACGCTCGGCAAGGCGCGCGCGCAAGCGCTCGATAAGCGGTGGCGACAGCCGCGGCGTGAGCAGCGCGAGCAGTCGCTCGGCCGAAAAGCTCGCCTGCCCGCCGGGTTCGAGCGTCAGCGTCGTGTCGCCAAGATAGGCCTGCCCGTCGAGCAGCGGCGCGGTCAGTACCACCGTGCGCCCGGTCGGGTTGATCGCCGCCCCGTCGGCGCCCGGATCGATGACCACGCGCGTGCCGGCATCCGCCGCACCTTGCGCATGGCCCGCAACCGGGATCGCCGAGGCGGCGAGCAAAAATCCTGCGACAAAGAGAGGGTTCATGCGAACCGCCGGAGCCTTCAAACGTCGGGCGTGAACTGCGCCTCGATCCGCCCGCCGGGCTGCGGAAGGCGAATGGGCAATGTCATCCGGCGCGTCTGGCCGCCCCCGATCAGGCCATAGCCGAGCGTCTGCTGCAGCTCGGGTCCGGAAATTTCCTTGCGAAAGATTTCCTTGCCGTCGGGGGCGAACTGGATGACGCGGACGCGGCCGCGCGACAGATAGCCGTGTGCTGCCGAAGCGTTCGCGACTACGATCACCGGCGCCGGATGGCCCTCGGCGTCCTTGCCGATTTCTGCCGAGGCGATCGACAGCGTGGGTTTCACGCCGTCGGGCGACACGCTGACGAGAACCTGGAAGTTATAGAGCAGTTGGACGTTCGATTGCGTGTCGTTCGTCTGCACGGGCAGTTGCGCCGCGGTAACGAAATAATGCTTGCTGCGCGCGAGCCCGGGATCGCCCACATATTGCACGCGAAAGCTCTGGCGCTGGCCGGGCTGGATCAGCGTCTGCGGCGGAAAGACCGACAGCTCGCCCGGATCCTTGCCGGTCGCATTGACACCGTCGGGGGTGAGTTCGAGCCCCTCGATGCGCATTTCGACCGGCAGCGGCTTGTCGAAGGTGTTTTCGACCGTGATGACCTGGCTCATCGTGCGACCCGAAGTCGTGAGGTCGATGACCACCGGCTGCACGACCATCGCATAGGCCGCAACCGACACAGCGGCGGCGATCGCCACGGCGACCAGTGCGCCGCCGAAACTCTTGAGCAACTGCAATGATCTACTCCTCACGCGTCACCCCACCCTTATTTGTCACGATGACCTGAAGCCCCTCACCCGCCAAGAAGAAATGCGGTAAATGGAGCATTATATATAAAGGCGACCGGCTTTTGGCCGGCCGCCTTCATTTGGGGAGAGGGACCCCCAACCAATCGGGTCGGCCGCCAAACGCGGGCACATCGGCCATTCGATCATATTCTGCTGCAAGAAAAAGCAGCTCGGCCCGTTCCTGCGGTTCGGCATCGAGCGCACGGAGGCGAAGTTCTGCCGCAAGAGCTTTGGGATTACGCATGACCATATCCTTTAAAGGCTAATCCCGGCAGGCTCGTGGACGTGAGCCTGCCGGGAACACCCCCCCAGGTGTCAGGCGGTCGGTGCGATCGTGATTTCGACCTTGCCGGCATAGGTGCCGGCGTCGAGGATCGCCGCCGAATCTGTTGTGGCGCCGCTGCCAACGGTCAGCGTGATGTTGTTCGCGGTCGCGGCCAGGCGGTCGCCGACCTGCGCCGAGGTCGCACCGCTGCTCAGCGACTGGTCGGCAACCGGCGTGGTGCCGCCCTTGGCGCCCGTCGCGACCAGCGTCGCGGTGTAGTGGACGGTGTTGGTGTAACCGTTCGGCGAGTTGGTCGCGGCGGCGTTCACCAGCGGCTTGGCTTCGACCGAGATCTTCGGGTTCGAACCGTTGCACTTCACGGTGAAGTTGCGGCTGAGGCCACCGGTGTTGCCGGTGAAAGCTGCGTCGACGGTGCCGTCGCTCTTCGCAAGTTCGCCGAGCGTGATGCTGCCGGTGATCGCGGTGACGGCCGAGCAGCGGGCGGCGACGGTGCCCGTCACATCGACCGAGCCCGCGGCGGACTGGGCGAAAGCGGGAGCAGCGGCGAAGGTCGAACCGATGATCAGGGCCGAGAGAACAAGCTTTTTCATTTCCATCTCCAATCGAAAATCCGGGGGAGCTCTTCGCTCCGATGAGTTGGAGATAGGCCGGATCAGACACCGCCAACATTTAGCGTCCGGCAAAAACGAAGCTAACTTCGGGAATCATTTCCTATACCCGACGATATAGATCCGGGGATTGGGCGACAGTTTTCCGGAGAAAAGATAGCAAAGCCCCGCCCATCGGCCTCTATCTGGTCAGAGTCGTCAACGAGGAAAACGGTCCGGGAGAATCCCGTCCTAAAGCCCCGCGCAGCTGGTCGCCGAACTCGCGGTGACGATCGGCGTAAAGGTGATGCTGATGATGTCGCTATAGTTGGTCGCGGGCGTCTTCGCCGAGCCACCTTCCTTCAGCGTCGCGCGCAGCGGCAGCACCCCGGCACTGCCGTCCATGCCCGCGCGCGCGCAGGTGCGCGTGCCGAAACCGCTGTTCGACGTGATGTCCTGTCCCAGGAAACGCGCGCTGTACCGGATCGTCTGCGCGGCGTTGGACAGGCTGCCGCCCGGATAGGTCAGCTTGAAGTCGTTCTGCGAGCGCATCCTGACCTCGAACGGACCCGAGCTGCGCACGCGGAGCGAGTTCGATGCCGAGGTCGTGTAGCGATCGGGCGCCGCGAGCACCGCCGCGGTCGTAGCCTCGCCGATCTCGCCGAAATCGAGCGGCGACCCGGCATAATAGGCCTGCAGCGCGCTCACCGTGTTGACGTTGATACGGATCGAGCCGGTGTCGCGCGTCGGGACCGACACACTCGCCATGCCATTCTCGCCCGAACAGATATAGAGGAGGTCTAGTATGATCGGTTCGCCCGCCGACAGGTCGGTCCCCGGCGGCACAGTCACGCGCAAATTGAGCGGCGTCGACGTGTCGGATGCGAGGAGGCTACCGAAATCATAGCGGATCTCACCCGCCGCGCCTGCGCCATTGTCCTTCGAATTGAGCGAACGCGGGCGGCCGGCGGTCGAACCCTCGGGATAAATGACGCGATAGCCATTGTAAGTGACATCGAGCGCGGGCGAGCCCGACGGCGAGACGATCACCAGGCTGACCTCGCGCGTGCGGCCGAGAATCAGCCCGCGGTTGCGCCGCAGGATCAGCGGGACGGTCGCTTCGGACAGGCCGCCGGGCGAAAATGGGTCATAAGTGATGCTGGCGGGCGCCGTCGCGGCGCCGGTCACGCCGCAGACCGAGGATATCTGCGATTGGGCGGCTGCGGGCTGCGCGAGCGCGAGTCCGCACGACAAACTCAGCGCTGATAAACCGGCCGTCCAAACCCTCATAGCTGAGGTGTTACGACGATCTCTAACGCGGTGCGAGTGGAGAGTGACGTTGCCTGATCGGCGGCCGCGGGCACGCGCCTGATCAACGCGCCGTCCGAATCGATCATCCGCACTTCGGTCAGCAGAACCGGACGCGCCTGATTGCAGATCGCGCGTGCGGGCATCACCTGCACCGTCGCATTGGTCGCGGTGACCTTCATCGGATGAGCAACCCAGCAGCGCGGCGCCACTTCGCCATAAATGGCGATCTGGTTCACCTCGTCCGCCATCGCCGGCGCCGCACATGTCATGCCGGCAAGAACGAACGCCGCGCGGGCGATCCGGTTCGAAATCGATATCGTAGGTGTCATCATATCGAACCCCGAAATAGGATCCGATAGTTAATAAGCGCGGATTCGAATTGTTCAACATGGCGTTAAGGACTGACACTGACGGTGATCGAGAGGGTATCGGTATAGCGACCCGCGGCAAGCGTATCGGTTCCCGCATAAGCAGGCGCGCTGACACGCAGATATGACCCGTTCGCCTTCGTCGACGCGCCGCCGAGGCGAAGCCCGGTCGCCGTGCCCGCCGTGCCGGCAAAAGTGCAACTTCCGCCCGCGGCGAGCGTCGCGGCGGCGCAGGTGGCCGAGGCATTGGTGCCGTTGTCGGCGGCAACATAGAGCGCGACATTGTATGGCGCCTTGGTCTGATATCCCGTACCGCCCGCCACCGCATTGGCCATCCCGCCGTTCGCCGAAGACACCGCGATCCGCGACGCGCCGGTGCAGTTGAGCTGGATCGCGAAGTCGCGGGTAAAACCGCTCTGGTCGAAATCGGCCTGATCGATCGTGCCCGAGGGTGCGCCGCTGGTCGCAAAGCCGCAGCGGCCGAGCACCGACGCGCGCACTTCGACCCCGACCTCGACGCTGTTCACGGCGCCCTGCCCCGCCGCATAGGCCGTGACCTGCGCGCCAGCGTGCTGGCTGGCGATCACACTGATCACCGCCAAGGCCAGCAAGAAGAGGGTGCGAAGAAGGCCCATGAATCGCCTGTCGTCGGTGACGGCCCGATGCCGCCAACTTGATCGACAGATGCGCTAACTCTCGTGCGGGCGATATTCACCGGGCGGCGACAAAGGCGCTCACCAACGGCTAAAACAGCTTATAACTTTGGATATAGTTTCAGGCGCCGCGGTCCTGCCCCAACAGGATCAATTCGGTGCGGCCGCGGATGTTAAGCTTATCAAATACCTTGTGAAGATGGACTTTCACCGTCCCTTCGGTCAGCCCCAGTTCGTCGGCAATCTCCTTGTTGCGGAGCCCGCGCTTCGCCAGCGATGCGACCGCGCGCTCGCGGCCGCTCAGCACATCGAACGGATCGCGTGGCGCGCCCGGTGACATCGCCTGATCCATCACACGCTGCATCACATCCTGATCGAGCCAGCGCCGACCCTGCACCACGCTTTCGAGACAGGTGAGCAGGTCGCGCGGTGCGGTCGCCTTGATCACAATGCCGTTGATCGACAGCTGGATCGCCTCACGCGCCAGCTCGTCGTTTAGACCGCCGGTGAGCAGCACGACGGGACGCGTGTCGCCGCGGCTGCGCAGCGTGCGCAGCACGTCGAGACCGCTGCGTTCGGGCATGCCATTGTCGAGGATGAGGAGGTCGGGCCGTGCGCTGGCCAGCGTGTCGAGCACCGCCGCGCCCGTATTCACCGTCGCCACCACATCGAAATTCGTCTGGTCGAGAAGCGCCGTAATCCCCGCCATGGTCAGCGGGTCATCGTCCGCCACGAGCACTTTCGTCATTTCAATCCACCACGATGCTGTTGCGTTTATACATTATCACCGGACGCGGGCCATGGTCCACCCTGCACCATTAATCATAACAACCGGTCAGGCGCGATTTAGCTTCGCCATCTGCGCCAGCAAATCCTGTGTCAGGCCCACAATCTTTTCACTCGAAAGACCGGCGTCGACCGCTTCCTCGACCGCCCGCGCCGCGTCGCCTATCGCGCCATAGCCGAACATTCCTGCACGGCCCGCGAGGCTGTGCCCCAGCCGTGCCAGTTCGGCCCAGTCTTCGCGATCGAGCGCGGCCGCGATCTCTGCCGCCGCCTCCCCTGCCTGCGCGGCGAAGCGTTCGGCAATCGCGGCCAGGCGCGCGTCGATCTCAGCCATCGAGCAACGCATTCACCTGCCCCGCCAAAGCCATCGCGTCGAAAGGTTTGGCGAGCACGCCGCGCGCGCCGAGCTCGCGCAGCCGCTCGACCTCGTGCGCCTGTGTCCGCGCGGTGATGAACACCACCGGGATCGCCGCGGTCGCGGCATCCTGACGAAGGATTTCGAGTACGCCCGGCCCGTCGAGTTCGGGCATCATCACGTCGAGCAGGATCAGATCGGGCGCCCATTCGCGCGCCGCAGCCAGCCCTTCGCGGCCCGATCCGCATGTACGCACGACGAACGACGGGTCGAGTTCGAGCGCCATTTCGGCGACTTCGCGAATGTCATCCTCGTCATCGATATAGAGAATCCGACTGCTCATTTGCCGCCTCCGCCACTCACCCGCTTCGCCCCGATCCGGTCGGTCACTTCACGCACCAGCGTGTCGAGGCTGGCGCGCGATTTGACGAGGACAAGGTCGATACCCTCTTTCGGCGCACCGTCGATCTCCTGCGCGGTGAACAGGACGATTGGCAGGGTGGCCGATCGCTTGCGCAGCGGGGCGACAAGATCGGTCCCGCATCCGTCGAGCATCCCGATGTCGAGGATCGCGGCATCATAGCGCGTCCGCCGGATCGCGGCGCGCGCCTCGGCCACGCTCGGGGTCGAGTGGATCGCCGCCTTGCCATCGAACGCACTTGCCACGACCGCGAGCATGTCGGGATCGTCATCGACGTGAAGCACCACCGGCAGCGCGCTATCGCCGGGCAACGGCGCCGCGATCCCGGTCGGCGCCAGCACCGCCCCTGGCAATTCAGCCGCCGGCAGGTCGACGTGAAAGATGCTGCCCGCGCCTTCGACACTCTCGAAATCGACCGATCCGCCAAGCCGGACGACGATTTCGCGCACGATGCTGAGCCCGAGCCCCGTACCGCCCTTTTGCCGCGAGTCCGACGCATCGGCCTGTGCGAATTTGCCGAAGATGCGGTCGCGGAACGATTCGGGAATCCCCTCGCCCCGATCGATGACGCTGATCCGGTAACGCCGGTCGAGCGGCGTAACCCGGACGGTCACCGCTTCGCCGCGCCGTGAAAATTTGATCGCGTTCGACAGAAGATTTGTGACGACCTGCATCAAGCGATCCTCGTCGGCAAGGACGGCGACTCCGGCCGCAACCGGCTCGATATGGACCGGCACGCCATATTCGCCGGCGAACCCCGCAGTCTGGTGCTCGGCCGCCTCGAGCAGCGGGCCGAGCGCAAGCGGGCGGAGATCGAACTGCATACGCCCCGCCTCGATCTTCTCGATATCGAGGATGTCGTTGATCAACCGCACGAGACGCGCCGCATTGCTGTGCGCGATCTCGACCAGCCGGGCCGCTTTCGGCGGAATTTCGCCCGCCGCGCCGCCGCTGATCAGCCCAAGCGACCCCGCAATCGAGGTGAGCGGCGTGCGCAATTCATGGCTGACCGTCGCGACGAATTCGCCCTTCATCTGCTCGACTTCGCGGCGGTCGCTGATGTCGCGGATCACTGCGACGAACAGCGTGCCGTCGGCAAGGTGGACCGGGCTGACCGACACTTCGAGCGGAAAGGTCGCGCCATTCTGGCGGCGGCCGACGAACTCCTGGATCTGGCCGTAATTTTCCTTCCGGTTGGCCTTCAGCCGGCGCAGGAAGGTCTCGACCTGCCCGCGATCGGGCGCGATTTCAAAGAGCGAACCGATATCGCGCCGGAGCAGCGATTCAGACCGCAAGCCGAACATTTTTGCCGCAGACGGATTAAGGCTCTCGATGCTACCGCTCGGGTTCAGGACGATCATCCCGTCCTTGGCGCTGTCGAAAATCGCCTCCTGCCGCGCGGCGAGATCGCGCGCACGGCGATGCGCTTTTTTACGTGCCCATTGGCTGCGGGCGATCAGGACCGCCGATAGTGCAAGCAACAGGATCAGCCCGATCTGCAGCGTGAAGGTGCGATCGCGCAATCGTTCGCGGGCGGCATTGACCGCGATCGTCCGCTCTTCCAGCTTTCGCCGCTCAGCCTCCGATATCTCGCTGATAAGCAAGCGGATATGGTCCATCGACCGCTTGCCCTCGCCGCCTGCGATCATATCCACCGCAGCTTCACGCTGACCGCTTTCCACGAGGCCTATCGTCCGCGCCACGAATTGGCGCTTCTGCAACGACGTCCGGCGAAGCTCGTCGATCAATTGGCCCTGCCCATCGTTCCCCGCCAGCTTTTCAAACAGGTCGAAATTGGCATCGATGCGCGCCTCGGCGGCGCGATAGGGGGTCAAGAATGTCGGATCGCCGGTGATGACATAGCCGCGCTGACCGAGTTCGATGTCCTGATGCCGGGTCAACACGCCCTGCAAGGCGGCTCTTGCATCATAAGAGTTCGATACCTGCTGGCGTAACCGGGCATTTTGTTCGAACCCGCGGTCGGTCGCGAGCGAAAGGAAGAACAATATCAAAAGGGCGCCCGCACCGGTGACGATGAGCACCCAATTGTCCCTCAGCGCCCGCTGCCAACTTGCTGCCTTCCGCATGCCAGATAATCCTCCATGACGCGCCGACACGCCGCACAGGTTGGATCGATAGCAGAAGATGGTGACACACTCACGGAAACGAGTGGTTAATCAGCGGCATCCCCGCTGAGATGGGCCTTCAAGGACGCGATAGAAAATCGCGGAAGAGATCGACGTCGGGTGCTGGCACGATTGGCCGGCAATCGTCGGATCACCTCGCCTACAGGAAAGCCTATTCGACGGGCTCCGCTTCCACGAAGCCCGGCCAGCGCCGCATATAGTGGATGAAGAGATCGCTGAGCCCTTCCTCCCGCAAATGCTGGACCGAGACCGGAAGCTCCGGCGACCGATAGGCTGGATCGCGGCTGACTCGTTCGGGAAAGTCGTGGCGCAATATGGCCGCGCGGCCGATCATCACAAAATCGCACCCGGCGTCGAGCACCCACGCCGCATCCTCGGCATCCATCACCTTCCCCGCCGCACCCAGCCGGACGTTGCCGCGAGGCAAATCGGTAAAAAGGCTCATCAGCGAGCGGCCCTTGAACCGGTCATCCTCCGGCTCCTTGCGGACATCCCACAACGACATATCAAGATAGTCGATCTTTTCCTGTCGCAGCACCTCGGCCGCGACATCGCGAATTTCACTCAGTTCGAGGCCGAAACGTTCGGGCGAGAGCCGCAGGCCGAGCTGGAAATCGGGGCGGGTCGCGGCGCGGATGCCGTCGATGATCTCGAAGATGATCCGCGCACGATTCTCGATGCTGCCGCCATAGCGGTCGGTCCGCCGATTGCTCGCCGCCGACAGGAATTCGGCGAGAATATAGCCGTGCGCACCATGGATCTCGACGCCGTCGAACCCCGCCTGTTCGGCGCGCCGCGCACCCGCGATGAAATCGTCGCGCAGCGCCTCGACCTCGGCTTCGGACAGCGCGCGCACATTGCGTTCGGGCACCTCGGAAGGCGCCACCGGTTCGCCAATCAGTTCGGGTTCGGCGCGGCTGCCCGCATGATGCAGTTGCAACGACGAGAGCGAGCCGCGCGCCTCGATTCCCTCGGCAAGCGCTGCGAGCCCTTCGACATGATCGTCGGCAAAGGCGCCGAGTTGCCCCGTAAATCCCTGCCCTACCGGCTGGACATGCGCGGCGGCGGTCATCGTCAGCGCGAATCCGCCCGCCGCGCGCATCTCCAGCCAGTTGCGCTCGGCATCCGACAGCGTGCCGTCGGCATGGCTCTGCCGGTTGGTCAGCGGCGCAAGCATCAGCCGGTTCTTCATCGGCGCACCGCGCGCAAGAGCCAACGGCTCGAACAGCTTTTCGGACGACATACCGCTCACTCCATATCGGGACGCGCGCGCCGGACCTATCGCAGCGTGAAGCCGCGATATCCATCCGCCGCCGCGTCGGAACAGATTTCGCGGTAGCGGCCAAGCCCGCCGATGTAGACCGGAAAAGTTCGCGGTTTCCCCGGCACGTTGGCGCCGGTGTACCAGGTATTGGCCGTCGGATAGAGCGACAGCGAGCCCAGCGTCGTCACCTTCTTCATCCAGCCCTCTTCGGCGTCGGCATTCGCTTCGATCGAACGCAGACCATCGGCGCGCATATGGGTGATACAATCGCACACCCAATCGACATTCTGCTCGTTCAGCAGGATGAAGTTGGCGAGCGCCGACGGACCGTTCGGCCCCGCGATGACGAAGAGGTTCGGGAAACCCTCTATCATCAGCCCGAGGTGCGAGCGACCGCCGTCGGCCCATTTGTCCTTGAGCTTGCGCCCGTCCCTGCCTTCGATATCGATCGACAGCATCGCGCCCGTCAGCGCGTCATAGCCGATGGCGGCGATGATGATATCGACCTCGACCTCACCCTCGGCGGTGCGGATGCCCTTTTCGGTGATCTCGACGATCGGATGATCGAGGCAATCCTTCAGCGTCACATTGTCGCGGTTATAGGCTTCATAATAGCCGGTATCGAGGCAGGGGCGCCGCGCGAAGATCGGATAGCCGCGCGGCGTCAACCGGCGTGCCGTGTCGGGATCTTTCACCGTCTCGGCGATCTTGCCGCGCACGAATTCGGCGACCACCTCGTTGGCGTCGCGGTTGGTGAGCAGGTCCGAAAACAGGCCGAGGAAGGACAAGCCGCTATGCGCCCACGCATCCTCCATCAGCTTTTCGCTTTCAGCCGGCGTCACGCTGAATACCGGCCGATGCGTGATCGGACGCACGCCGCCGGTCAGCGAGTGGCGCGCAGCGGCACGCAGCCCCGGATAATGCGCCTTGATGTGCGCAACATAATCCGCGTCGAGCTTGCGGTTGCGCATCGGCAGCGTGAAGCTGGGCGTGCGCTGATAGACATAGAGATGTTCGGCCTGCTCGGCGACGACGGGGACGATCTGGATGCCCGACGATCCGGTACCGATCACCGCGACGCGCTTGCCTTTGAGGTCAACGTCATGGTGCGGCCATTTGCCCGACAGATAGAGCTCGCCCTTGAACGTGTCGGCGCCGGGAATGTCGACCTGCTTCGGCACCGAGAGCGGGCCGGTCGCCATCAGGCAATAGCTCGCCTCATAGACGTCGCCGCGATCGGTCTCGATCCGCCATAGCGCGGCTTCCTCGTCATAATGAACCGCAGTCGCGCGCGTTTCGAAACTGATGTCGCGCTTCAGGTCGAGCTTGTCGGCGACGAAGCGCGCGTAGGAGAGGATTTCGGGCTGCGCCGCGAACTGCTCGCTCCACGTCCATTCCTGCTGGATTTCGTCGGAGAAGGAATAGCTGTAATCGATGCTCATCACGTCGCAGCGCGCGCCGGGATAGCGGTTCCAGTACCAGGTGCCGCCAACATCGTCGCCCGCCTCGATCAGATGGACGTCGAGCCCCATGCCGCGCGTGCGGTGGAGGGCATACATGCCGCCGAAACCGGCGCCGATGATCAGCGCGTCGAGGCGGCGGGGGGTCGTGTCGGGGAAGGAATTGGCCTGTTGCATCGGAAATCCTTGGGAGAGTCTTTGATCGGTCGTCGGGCGGCGAAGTCCCCGGCCCGCGCGTCCGCCCCGGACGCTGCGGGCCGGAGACGATCAGCCAGTGGACGTCCGGGCTGAAATTTCGGCACGCGCGAGGCCCATCCCGCTGCGATAGTCGCTCTTCCCGCTCGCATGGCGCGGCAGGACGGCGACGCGGATGATCGTGCGCGGCTGCTTGTAGGCGGCAAGGTCGAGCGACAGCGCGGCGCGCAGCGCCTCGTCGTCCGGTGCATCGCCTGCCTCGATCAGCGCGGTAACGACACTGCCCCATTTGGGATCGGGCAGGCCGAACACCATCGCATCGGCGACGCCGTCGACGCGTTTCAGCGCCTCCTCCACCTCTTCGACGAAGACCTTTTCGCCGCCGGTGTTGATGCACATGCTGCCGCGCCCGAGCAGGCGAAAGCGCCCATCGGGCAGGCGTTCGGCCATGTCGCCGGGGACGGCATAGGCCTGCCCGTCGATCGTGCGATAGACGCTCGCGGTCTTTTCGGGATCGCCATGATAGCCGGCGCCGAACGGCGGTCGGCGGGCGAGCCAGCCCGAGCCGACTTCGTCGTCGGCGAGCACCCGGCCGCTATCCTGATCGACGATAACCGTCTGCGGCCCCGGTTCGAATAGCCCGGTCGGGGTCGCACGATCCTTGTTGGTGATCGCATAGCCAAAGCCCGACGCTTCGGACGCGCCGAGGATGTCGAGCAGGGTGAGCTGCGGCAAAGCCTCAAGCAAAGCCGCCTTCACCTGCTCCGACCACATCAGCCCTGCCGACGAGATCAGCCGCAGCGCCGACAGATCCCAGCGACCCGGATTGGCGAGCAAAGTGTCGGCCATCGGCCGCGCGAACGCATCACCGACGATCAGGATACGCGTAACCTTGTGCCGCTCGGCCTCGCTCCACAATTCCTCGGCGCTGAAACGGTCCGACGGCAGCAGCACCGCCGTGCCGCCGACGAGCAGTTCGGCGAGCGAGCTGTTGAGCCCCGCACCGTGCATCAACGGACAGGCGGGCATGACGCGCCCCGCCGCGCCCTTCAACACCTGCGCGATGTGGTCGTCCATGCTCGCGGGAGTCGAAACGGCGACCGGCGATTCGAGCTGCGACCGCCGCGCATCGGCCGAGCGCCACATCACGCCCTTCGGCCGCCCCGTGGTGCCGCCCGTATAAAGAAGATAACCGTCGTCGGGCGAACGCCGGATATCCAGCGGCGACGCGTCACCCTCCAACACGATTTCATCATAGGCGCCGTCGCTGCCGATCTGCACCGCATAGGTCAGATGGTCGATCGCTCCGCCGAGCAACGACGCAACGACGGGACCGAACTCGTCCTGATAGAACAGCCCCGCCGCCTGACAGTCGCGCAGCACATATTCGATCTCGGACGTGGTGTAGCGATAGTTCAGATTGACGTGCGTCAGCCGCGCCTTGAACGCCGCTGCTGCAATCTCGATGAACTCGGGGATATTGCGAGCGAGGATCGCGATACGCGCACCGGCGGGCAACCCCGCCATGAGCATCGCGCGCGCCAGCCGGTTGGTTCGGGTGTCGAAATCCGCCCAGCTCGTGACATGATCGCCGCGAATGATCGCCGGCCGATCGCCCGGCACGTGCGCTGCGGTCGCGTCCAGCAGGTCGCCGAAATTCCAGTCCATGACGGCTTGCCCTCAGCGGCCCTGGAAAACCGGCGCGCGCTTTTCGACGAACGCCGCGACAGCTTCCTGCGCGTCATAGGACGTCGACAGCTTCGCCGTGTTCCCCTGTTCGTAGATATAGCCGTCGCGCAGCGTCATATTCTCGATCGTGCGCATGCTGTCCTTGGCATAGCGCGTCGCAAGCGGGCTCTTCGACGCGATGACTTTCGCCATGTCCATGCAGTAAGGCAGCAGTTCATCGGCAGGCAGGCAGGCCTCGATGATACCGCGACGATACATTTCGGCGGCGGGCGCGCGATAGCCGGTGAGCATCATGCGGCGCGTCAGCGAGTGCGGGACGATGCGAGAGGTGTGCTTGCCGCCGCCCATCAGACCGACGTCGATCTCGGGCAGGCCGAACACAGCATTTTCAGAGGCGACGATGATGTCGCAGCTCGCGGCAAGGCCGAAACCTGCGCCGAGCGCGGGGCCGTTTACCGCGGCGATGACGGGCTTGGCGCAATCGGCGATCGAATATGCGACTTCGCGGACGACGCGGTTGCGGTTCCAGCGCTTGCCGGGGATCGAGAGGTCGGGCCGGTTCTTGAGGTCGGCGCCGGCGCTGAAGCATTTGCCCGCACCGGTCAGCACGGCGACGCGAACATCGTCGCGGTCGTTGAAGCTGTCGAAGACGTCGGTGAGTTCCTGGAGCATGTCCAGCGCGGCGGCGTTGACCGGCGCATTATCCAATGTGACGAGCGCGACATAATTATCGATTTCGGTGCGAATGCTGCTCATTGATTTGTCTCCCATTTGCCGGGGGTCATTGCACCGCACCGGTTCGATGGGGTCGCGAAAGCCGCAAGACCCGCCAAAAATCTCATTCTGGATTGAAAGCCGTCGTGCGGAATCGCGATTGTGATTATCGGCGCCCTTCCGGCCGCACACATTGCTCTTCACGCCGCAAAGCAAGAACGGGGGCCGGTCGCCCTTCACGGGGCGGCGACACGATTTAAAGCCAGCGCACCCCCTTCGAGGCGAATCGCCACCGAAAGGAAGAACGGAAGCGCGATTCACCAGGGAGTGGACAATGAACACACACAGCAAGCGTCTTTTGGCGGGAGTCGGTTTTGCAGCCATGATGATGGCAGCGCCCGCATTCGCGCAGGACGACACCGCTCAGGACGACAGCGCGCAGGAAGAAGCGCAGTCGAACGGCGGCGGCCTCGGCGACATCATCGTGACCGCGACCAAGCGCGGATCGGCGCAGAATGTGCAGGACGTTCCCATCGCGATTACCGCGTTCGGCTCGAACGAACTCGACAGCATCCACGCGCGCTCGATCTCCAGCGTCAGCTACGCGGTTCCCAACGCCTCGCTCGAAAGCGTCGGCACGACGCCGGGCTATGCGAATTTCTCGATCCGCGGCCTCGGCATCAACAGCTCGATCCCCTCGATCGACCCGACCGTCGGCGTCTTCGTCGACGGCGTCTATCTGGGCGTCAGCGCCGGCGTGCTCTTCGACACCTTCGACCTTGAAGGCGTCGAAATCCTCCGCGGACCGCAGGGCCTGCTGTTCGGGCGTAACGTGACCGGCGGCGCTGTGCTCCTGCGCACCACCACCCCGTCGAACCGCTTCCGCCTCGATGCGAAGGCGGGCCTGTCGACCGGCCTCGAAAAGCGCGCGAGCATCTCGGTCTCGGGTCCGATCGCGGGCGACGTGCTCAGCGGCAAGGTGGCCGTCTATTACAACGACGACGATGGCTGGTTCAAAAACGATTTCGACGGGAAGAAGATCGGCGGCAGCGAAACGCTGATCATGCGCTCGGCGCTTCGCCTTCAGCCCAACGATACATTCGACCTCGTGCTGCGCTACGAACATGGCCGCATCCGCGGCGACGGTCCGGCGGTCACCAACCACGGCCTCTACCCGCGCGACAGCTTCCGTGTGAACCAGAACTACGCCGGCTTCGTCAAAACCGACTGGGATCAGGGCATCGCCGAACTCAACATCGACACCGCGTTCGGCGACGGCAAGATCACCAACATCGCCGCCGTCCGCGCGCTCAGCAATGACTCGGGCGCCGACGTCGACGGTTCGCCCGCTACAAACCTGCACTCGCGCAACAATATCCACCAGTGGCAGTTCAGCAACGAGCTGCGCTACGCGGGCACTTTCGGCGCGTTCGACGTCACCACGGGGCTCTTCTATTTCAACCAGGACATCAACTACGCCGAACAGCGCCTGTTGTCGGGCGGTGCGCTGACCGTTTCGGGCGGCGGCCGCCAGAAGCAGCGCACCGGCGGCGTCTTCGCCACTGTCGACTGGCACGCCACCGAGCAGCTGACCTTCAGCCTCGGCGCACGCTATTCGGCCGAGGAAAAGGACGTGCAGGTCCGCTCGATCGGCGTCGGCGGCTGCAACCTCGACACGCTCCGCTGCAGCTATGACTTCACCGACAAGGACAGCTGGGACGGCTTCACGCCGCGCATCGGGGTCCAGTTCAAGCCGACCGAAGACACGTTGCTCTATGCCTCGTTCGCCAAGGGCTTCCGCAGCGGCGGCTATAATTTCCGCAACCTCAACCCCAATGTCGATCCCGGTCCGTTCGATCAGGAAAAGCAGGATGCCTATGAAATCGGCCTGAAGCAGGATTTCGGCGGTTTTGCGCGCGTCAATATCGCGGGCTTCTACAGCCGCATCAACGGCACGCAGCGCGAATTCCAGGCGCCCTTCGCGCCCTTCGGCAACTTCCAGATCATTACCAACGCCGCCGATGTGTCAATCAAGGGGATCGAAGGCGAAGTTCTGTTCAAGCCCGCGCGCGGCCTGACGATCGCCGGCCAGTTCGGCTACACCAAGGGCAAATATGAAGACATCCTGTTCGACCTCAACGCCGACGGGGTGATCAACGACACCGACTATGCGCTGAAGCTGCCGCGCCTGTCGCCGTGGAGCTATGGCGGCTCGATCACCTATGCGACGAACGTCGGCGGCGATTTCGATGTCGAGGGCCGCGTTGGCGCCAACTACCGCGATGCCGCTTTCTACAACGACCAGAACACCGGCCTGCTCCGCGCCGCGACGATGGTCGATGCCAGCCTGGCGGTCACGCACGGCCGGGTGAAGGTGTCGGTTTACGGCAACAACCTCCTGAACGAAGCGACGTTCGGGACCGAGGCGCCCCTGCCCTTCTTTGCTGGTTCGACCTTCTCCCCGCTCAACAAGGGCCGGGTCTACGGCGTCGAAGTCGGATATAAATTCTAACCCTCTCTCCCCTTGGAGCCCGCCAAAAGCGGGCTCCTTTTTTATGGGCACGATCAAAATGACGAAATCACTCGAAGGGCGCGTCGCGCTCGTCACCGGCGCGTCGCGCGGCCTGGGCCGCGACATCGCGCTGAAACTCGCCGGAAACGGCGCATCGATCGCTTTGCTCGACCGCAAGGCACATTGGGCCGACGATCTGGTCGAGCAGATCGCAGCCGGTGGCGGCAAGGCGATCGCACTCGGCTGCGACGTGTCCGATGGCGCCGCGCTGCATGAAGCGTTCGATACCGCGGCCGCCGAACTCGGCGGGATAGATATCGTCGTCAATAACGCGATGTGGACCAAATATTCGCCGATCGAAGGCATCGACGCGGAAAGCCTCGATCGCATGCTCGGCGTCGGCATCGCCGGTATCATATGGGGCACACAGGCGGCAGCGAAGCATATGCGCGCGCGCGGCGCCGGATCGATCGTCAACATCGCTTCGGTGTCGGCGCACCTCGGACTGCCGAACGCGATGGTCTATTGCGGGATCAAGGCAGCGGTCGAGGGCATGACGCGCTCGTCGGCGATCGAACTCGCGCCCTCGGCGATCCGTGTCAACGCCGTCGCCCCGTCGACCGTCGCGACCGAGGGTGTCCGCGCGATGCTCGACGATGCCACATTCGAAGCCCGCGTCGCGAGCACCCCGCTCGGCCGGCTCGGCGAGACGTCGGATATTGCGGAGGCGGTGCTCTTCTTCGCCGACGGCGACCGTTCGGGCTTCGTCACCGGCCAGTCGCTCCTCGTCGACGGCGGCATCTCGATCGCGCTCCGCTAAGCGCGGTCAGCGATAGACACCTTCCGCGATTCCGGGGACGTCGAGTCCCCGGATCGCGGTGATCCGGCCGGCCTTGGGATGATCGGCGACCAGCCGGTGCCCCGAATTGGCGATGCTCGTCAGATAGAGAATGTCGAGATTCGGTCCGCCAAAGGCGGGGCAGGACGGATAAGGCAGCGGCACCGGGATCGACCGCAACAATTTGCCTTCGGACGAATAGCAACCGACAGCTTGCGCCAGCACCAGCGCGACCCAGATCCGTCCTCCCGCATCGACTGTCGCGCCATCCGCGCCCGACCCGCCATGCACCTGGCAGTCGACCAGATCCTGCCGCTTGCCGACCCCGCCGGTCGCCTGGTCATAGGCATAGCGGCGCAGCTTGCCGTCGAGGCTGTCGGCGAAATAGAGTGTGTCGCCGTCGGGCGAGAAACAGATGGCATTGCCGATCCCGATCCCGCTCTCGATCTGCTCGGTGGCGCCGTCGGCGTCGAGCCGGAACAGCGCCCCGGCGCCCAAGGCATCGCCCGTCCGCATCGACGCACAAAGAAAGCGCCCCGCGCGGTCCGCCTTGCCGTCGTTGAGCCGCGTCCCCGCCGCCATCGCGGGACGCGCGACCGGCGACAATTCGCCGTTGCCCGTATCGAACCGGTAAAATCCGTCGGACAGCGCGACAATCAATCCGCCTTCGGCCAGCCCGATGCTGCCGACCGGCTGGTCCAGCGTCCATTCGGACTGCTCGCGGCCTTCGGCATCGCTCGAGTGGAGGCGCCCCGCCGTGGAATCGACCCACCAAAGCCGTTCGCTGCGATGGTCCCACAGCGGACTTTCGCCGAGACCGGCAACACCGGCGTCCAGCAAATCGATATCGACGGGCATAAAATCTCCTCTTCGCCGCGACGATAGGGCTCGACGCGGCGCGGGTATCATTTGCCGGACCGGGGCCCGGATTTATTTCAGATGAAATGCTTATTCGGCGGCGACGTCATATTCGTCGAGATCCTCCTCACCGGTAGGACGCTGGTCCTGCGGGTAACGCTCGTGAAACTCCGCGATCGTCTCGCGCATGATTTCGACGAACTCCGCACGCCGCGGCGACAGCCGTTCGGTCGTGCCGCCGATCCCGATGACGAGCGGAATCCCGTGGCTGCTCTCGCCCAGCGGCATCGCGATCGATGCGATCCCCGGCACCGGATGTTCGGGCCAGTAACAATAGCCGGTGTGACGGATCCAGCGGATCCGGCTCATCACATCTTCCAGGGTGATCGCCTTGTCGGGATTGAGCTCATAATAGTTCGAATAGCGATAGATCTTGTCGATCTCGCGATCGCGCATCCGGCTCATCAGGGCCATTCCCGCCGTCGCGTCGAGCATCAAACGCATCTCGCCCGGGCTGGGCGGGCGCTTGTGCGGGTGGTCGGGTGTACGCATCATCACATATTGGATGAACAGGTCGTTCTGCGTGACGAGGACGACCGTTTCCTCGGTCTTGCGGAACAGCTCGTCGATCAGCCAGTTGTAGCCGTTACCGAAAGCGACATGGCCGTAAAGCCAGCTACCGAGCGATGCGACCTGCAAGGTCGGCAGATAGGTGCGCGTGTTGCGATTGTAGTTGAGATAGCCCTCGATCACCATGCTCTTCAGCAGGTTTGTCGTGCTCGACTGCGGATAACCGAGCGCCGAGTAGATTTCGTTGAGCCGCAACGGGGCACGGCGGTCGCGAAACAGTTCGAGCACTTCGAAGGTGCGCGAGGCCGATTTGACAGGTTTTCTCTTCATCTCTCCATCCCAACAACGAGAAGGCGTTGGCGCCTTGAGCGGTGGGTCCAATCGCCGTCCTGCGACGGTCTCTGATGAAGGCATGATAACTTCAAAGACCGCCCCGCGGCCAAAACCGCGGGTTTCACGGCCCATATCACATATGTGATTTCTCTTCGAGCCTCAGATGCGTGCCATGGCTGCAGTCAAATGCGCCGAAATACGCTCGCCCCACGCCTGCCGAAGCCGCGGCGGACCGTCATGTCCCATCGTCTCGTCGATCTCGATCGCCGCGCCGGAGATCGCTTCCGCTGTCTCCACCGCACGGGCCAGCGGGATCACCCTGTCATGGCGGCCGTGCAGGATCAGCGTCGGAACGCGAACCGCGCCGAGCGGCGCGCGCAGGTCGGGGGCCGCAAGGCTCGCGGCGAAGTGGCGCGCAGTGCCGCCAGCGTGGATGCCGTGTCGCCAAGCGATCCGCGCTTCCTCGGCGATGCGCTCCGCATCGAAATCTTCCGCCATGCCGTTCGCCTGCGCGACCGCAAGCTGGCGCGACGCATAGGCGTCTTCGTCGGGAATATTTTCGGCCATCAACCGATCGAGCGCCGCGTCGGGAACCGCATCGGCCATCGACCGGCTCATCGCCATCACGAGCGCGAGGCTCAACACCCGATCGGGATGCCGAACCGCAAGCTGCTGCGCGACGAGGCCGCCGATCGAGCGCCCGATAAAATGCGCCGCCGCGACGCCTTCGGCATCCATCACCGCCAGCACATCCGCGGCCATGTCTCCGATATCATAGGGTGGCTGCGCAGCGCCCTCGCCCAGCGCCGCGGCCTTGATCGCATGCAGATCGGGCATCGCGCCGGTCATTGGGGTCGAACGACCGGTATCGCGACTGTCGATACGGATCGGTACGAACCCCGCCGCCACAATCGGCGCGCAAAAGCCATAGTCGAAATCGGTCGACGGGCGCCCGGCCCCTGCGAGCAGGATCACGACCGGGCCGTTCCCCGCCGCCATGCGCTGATAATGGATGCGAACGGCGCCGTTCGTCGCAAAGGCCATGCGGCTTTCTCCTCAACGCTCGTCTGCTCGGTGCGCGCGGCCGGCGCGAGCGCGACACGCCGGACGCGCGACATATCAGCATGGGGATAATCGCCGCGTCGCACCGCACCTCCCCTGCGTCCGCCGAACTCGCGCCTAAGATGCGACAACGAAAGACGGGCGACGTGCCCGCCACGGAGAGGCAAATGACCGGCGACACCATCCCCCATACCGACGACACCCGGCCGACGCGCATGCCCTATGGCGCGCTGTCGCTGCTGATGATCGTCTATGCCTTCAACATGCTCGACCGGCAGATCGTGACGATCCTCGTCGAGCCGATGAAGACCGACCTGAACCTTGCCGACTGGCAGATCGGGATGATCAGCGGCCTCGCGTTCGCGCTCTTCTATACCTTGCTCGGCATCCCGCTCGCGCGCATCGCCGACCGCGGCAATCGCGTCGGAATGATCGCCATCGCGCTGTTCGTCTGGAGCGGCTTCACCGCGCTTTGCGGCCTCGCGCGCAACTTCACCGAATTGCTGCTCGCACGCATCGGCGTCGGTGTCGGCGAAGCTGGCTGCACCCCCGCAGCGCACAGCCTGATCACCGATTATGTTCCGCGCGAACAACGCGGCCGTGCGCTCGCGCTTTATTCGCTCGGCGTTCCGGTCGGCTCGCTCGCGGGCCTCGTCCTCGGCGGCATCTTGCTCGCCAGCCTCGGCTGGCGCGCGGCGTTCCTGATCGCCGGCGTCCCGGGCATCCTGCTCGCGGTGATCGTCTGGTTCACGCTCGACGAACCGCGCAAGCGCACCCTCACCACACAGACTGCCGTCCCGCATATGCCGCTGGGTCAGGTGCTCGCGACGCTGCGCCGTCTCCCCAGCTTCTGGCTGATCTCCTTCGGCACCGCGATGGGCGCCTTCGGCTATTATGGCCAGGCCTCCTTCTTCGGCTCGCTCTACATGCGCACCCATGCGACCGGAATCGACACGATGGCGGCCGGCTGGGGCGTCCCGCCGACCGTCTTCCTCGGGCTGAGCCTCGGGCTGATCGTGGGGCTCGTCGGCATGGTTGGTACGTTCGTGGGCGGCCAGCTCGCCGACCGCGCCGCGCGCCGCGGGATTCGGGGCTATACGCTCGTCCCCTCAACCTCGCTCGTGATCGCCGCTCCGCTGTTCGCGGGCGCCGCGCTCGCTCCTACCGTCGCCTTGTCCTTCACCTTCCTGAGCTGCGCGATCTTTGTACATGCACTCAACTATGGATCGGTCTTCGCGTCGGTACAGACGCTCGTCCCCGCCCGCGTGCGCGCGATGGCAGCGGCGGTGCAATTGTTCGTGACCAACGCGATCGGCCTCGCATTGGGGCCGCTGTTCGTCGGCATCGCCAGCGACCTGCTGGCACCGTCGCTCGGCAGCGAGCAAGGGCTGCGCGCGGCGATGGCGCTTGTCGCGCTGCCGCTCGCGATCGGGTCTTTGCTGTTCTGGCTGGCGGGTCGCCGGATCGAAGCCGACGAAGCAAAGCAGGGCGCCTGAGGCGCCCTGCAAAATCGCTTAGCGGGTCAGTTCCGCAAACCGCGCCTTGTGATGGTCGCGGTCGCCGTGCGCGAGGTCGAGCATCATCTGGCGGCGGAGGTGATGGCTGACGATCAGTTCCTCGCTTGTGCCGACGCCGCCATGAAGCTGCACCGCCTGCTGCGCAACCGCGATACCGCATTGCGCGACGCGGACCTTGGCCGCCGCGATCAGCGAGGATGCCTCGCCCCCGCTCGCGAGCTGCGAGGCAGCGACCATCATCAGCGCGCGCGCTTCCTCGCACGCGACGCTCATGTCGACGACCTTGTGCTGCACGACCTGGAAGCTGCCGATCGGCGCGCCGAATTGCTGGCGCGTGCGGACATATTCGAGTGTCGCTTCGACCGCCGCCTCCATCGACCCGACCGCCTCGGCCAGATGCGCGACGATCGCGCGGTCGAGCGCAGCGTCAATGCGGCCGGCGGCCTTGCCCACCGCGCCGACCGGAATGCCCGCGACGCCAGTCAGGTCGAGGCTGCAATGGCGGTGGCTGTCGACCGAACGGAAGCGCTGGATGGTCAAGCCTTCGGCGCTCGCCGGGACGAGGAACAGGCTGACGCCATCGCGCTCGCCCGAAACGCCCGACGTGCGCGCCGACACCAGATACCAGTCGGCATCCGCGCCATCCTCGACATGCGCCTTGGCGCCCGTCAGCCTGAAGCCATCGCCGTCGGCCGCTGCAGTCGTTGCAATCGAAGCGACATCGAACCCCTCATCCTCGATCAGCGCCGCGGCGATCCGGACCTGCCCGGCCCCGACCTGCTCCAGCAGCGCACGGCAATGGTCGCCGCCCCCCGCCATCAGCGCAGGCGCCAGCACGCAGTAGGAGACATAGGCGTCGGTCATCAGGTGACGTCCAACGCCTTCCATGATCGCCATGATCTCGACCGGGCCGCCGCCCAGCCCGCCTTCGTCCTCGGCGATCGGCAGCATCAGCCAGCCTAGTTCGGCCATCTGCGCCCAGCGGCGCGCGCTTCCCTCTGTTCCTTCGGCAAGGCGCTTGAGCCGGTCGGCCGCGTTCCACTCGTCGGAGCCGAAGCGCAGGGCGCTGTCGTGCAGCATCTGCTGCTCGTCATTATAGGCGAACTGCATGGATCTTCTCCCTCAAAGGCCGAGCGCGCGGCGCGCGATGATGTTGCGCTGGATCTCGCTCGACCCGCCATAGATAGTGGTGACGCGCGCATAGAGCGCGCCCTTCAGCGCAAAGGGCATGTCCTCCGGCAGCACGCTGTCGTCGTCGAGGGCCGCGAAATGCTGCGCTTTCGGTCCCAGCGCCTCGACCCACAAAGCGGTCGCCTGCTGCGTCAATTCGGACCAGCGCAGCTTGACCATCGACCCGCGTGGGCCGGAGTCGGCGCCCGCCGCGGCGTCGGCCATCAGGCGCAACACCATCGCCTGCACCGCCATCGCCTCGATCTCGACCTGTGCCAGCTTCGCCTTGAATTCGGGCTTGTCGATCAACAGGCCGTTCGCGGTCCGGCGGCGCGTCGCGGCCGCGCGCACCGCGCGCAGCGTCTGCGGCAGGAACATCGCGGTCGCCGCAGCGACCATCCGTTCGCGATCAAGCAGCACCTTGCCGTAATTCCAGCCCATGCCCTCCTCGCCGACGACATTGGCGGCGGGAATACGGACATCGTCGAGGAACACCTCGTTCGTGTGATGCTTTTCATCCAGCGTGTGGATCGGGCTGATGCGGATGCCCGGCGTGTCCATGTCGACGAGCATCAGCGAAATGCCCTGCTGCCGCCGCCCCTCGTTCGAGGTGCGGGCGAGAATGAACATGCGATCGGCGACATGGGCATAACTGGTCCACATCTTGTGCCCGTTGACGATATAATGATCGCCATCGCGGTCGGCGCGGGTGCGCAGCGCCGCAAGGTCCGATCCGGCGCCGGGCTCCGAATAGCCCTGACACCACCAATCCTCGCCGCTGATGATACGCGGCAGGTAGAAATCCTTCTGCGCCTGGCTGCCATAGGTGAAGATGATCGGGCCGATCAGTTCGAGCCCCTGATGAAATTGCGCGGGTGCATCGGCCGCCGACGCTTCGGACCAGAAGATATGCAGTTGCTGCGGAGTCCAGCCGGTGCCGCCATATTCCTTGGGCCAGGTGGGCGCGCCCCAGCCGCGCTCGGCCAGACGGCGCTGATAGGCGACGAGATTCTCGGGCGACAGGCGCAGCCCGGCACGAACGGTCTTTTTCCAGTCTTCGGGAATCGAGTTCGCGAAAAATTCGCGTACCTCTTGCTGAAACTCCCGGTCTTCGGGCGCCAGGTCCAGATTCATCGTCGCTTCTCCCAATCGATTGGATCGGGCTTAGCTCCTGCACGGTCCCGCTGGCTCGCCGGCAGCAAGCGACCGCGCCAATTTCGCAAATGTGATTGTCGGCACCTCTGCCCTGCGACGCTTCGCACCCACGCGCGGCTGGGCAATCGTCGCCGTCAATCAAGTCACTAAAGGAGAGGTTTCATGCACGGCCTGATGCAGGCGCAGCCCCTAACGACCGCGATGCTGATCCGGCACGCGGCGACCAACCACCCGCGCCGCGAGATCGTGTCGCGCCGCGCCGACGGGTCGCTCGAGCGGTCGGACTGGCAGACGGTGGAACGCCACGCGCGCCATATTGCAGCGGGACTTGTCGATCTCGGCCTGAAACCCGGCGACCGCGTCGCGACGCTGGCGTGGAACCGCCTGCCGCACCTCGAACTTTATTATGGCGTCAGCGGTGCCGGCATGGTGCTCCACACCGTCAATCCGCGCCTGTTCCCCGAACAGATCCGTTTCATCATCGATCATGGCGGCGCGCGCATATTGTGCGTTGACCCCGACCTGTTGCCAGTCGTCGAACCGCTTCTCGCCGACCTGCCGAAAATCGAGCGCGTGATCGTCCTCGCCGATCAGGCCGCCATGCCCGAAACCGCGGTCGCCGATCCGATCTCCTACCAGAGCCTGACCGACGGCCCGCGCGCGATCGCGAAGTGGCCCGACCTCGACGAGAACAGCGCCAGCGCGCTTTGCTACACCAGCGGGACGACGGGCAATCCGAAGGGTGTACTCTACAGCCACCGCTCGACCGTGCTGCATGCGATGAGCGCGCTCGCAAATGATTCGATGTCGCTCGGCGCGGCGGACTCGATCCTCGTCGTCACCCCGCTCTTTCACGTCAACGCGTGGGGTATCCCCTATTCCGCGGCGATGGCAGGCTCGAAGCTCGTCCTGCCCGGTTCTGCCCTCGACCCCGTATCGCTCTACGAATTGATGCGCGACGAAGGCGTGACCTTCTCGCTCGGCGTCCCGACGATCTGGTTCGCCTTCCTCGACCATCTCGAACGCGAGCGCTCGCCCGAAGACCGGACCGCGCTGAAACTGAACCGCATCTTCACCGGCGGCGCCGCCACCCCGCGCTCGCTGATCGAGCGATTCCGCGGCCTGCTGGGTGTCGACACGATGCAGGCGTGGGGCATGACCGAAACCAGCCCGGTGGCGACCGTCTGCCGCCCGCTTGCGCATCATGCCGACCTGTCGGAACCGCAGCAGATCGATCTCCGCGCGCTGCAAGGCCGCTCGGTGTTCGGCATCGAACTGCGCATCGAGGATGAGGACGGCAACGAACTGCCGCGCGACGGCGAGGCGGCCGGGCTGCTCAAGGTGCGCGGTCCGTGGGTACTCAGCGCCTATCACGGCCACCCCGCGGGCAGCGCACTGGACGCCGACGGCTGGTTCGATACCGGCGACGTCGCAAAAATCGATCCCGACGGCTTTCTCCAGATCACCGACCGCGCAAAGGACGTCATCAAATCGGGCGGCGAATGGATCTCGTCGATCGATCTCGAAAACGCCGCCGTCGCGCATTCGAAGGTCGCCGAGGCCGCAGTGATCGGCGTCGCCCATCCGAAATGGCAGGAACGCCCGCTCCTGCTCGTCCAGCTTCACCGCGGCGAAGACTGCGCGAAGGACGAAATCATGGCGCATCTTGCCGACAAGGTCGCGCGCTGGTGGCTTCCCGACGACATCATCTTTGTCGACGAACTGCCGCACACGGCGACGGGCAAGCTGCTCAAGACCGAACTGCGCAAACGCCACGGCGACCATTTCGCCGCCGTGGAGGACAGCGTCACCTGATCGCGAAGACGTGATACATCGGGCCGTCGTCGGTGCGCATCCCATTGGCGACGGCAATGATGCGGTTCATCCAGTCATAATCGGGGTGCGACGTCACGAAGCGCGGCGTCGTGCGCAGATACAGATCCTCATACGGCCCCGGCTCACGCCGTTTGAAACGCTCGGCCGCCTCGGGCGATGTCGGTGCGGTCAGCCCCGTATAATGCATCGCGATCCGCGCACCGTCATCGGTTTCGAGCGAAGTGCGGACGTCGATGATCATCGTCCCGTCACCGCGCCAGGTCACCCAGTCGGCGCCGTCGGGCAGGACGCGGCCGCGCAGCCGCGGTCCCTCGAATGTCCCGCCATGCACGGGAAAAATCCCGAGCCGGCTTTCGCCGCCGATCGGCTGCGCCTGATCATAGGCGACGTTCAGCCGCATCACGAACAGCGGTTCCCACGCCAGCGTCTCGATTCCCATCAGCCCTCTCCCTGCTTTCCAGCCCCGAATAGCGCATAAACCGGATCGTCGGGCCAGGGGCGCCCAACCGATTTGCGATGCGCAAAGCGTTCGGCCTCGCTCTTATCCGGCGCCGGGCGCTCGTCGACCCAGTCGAAAACGACGACCCGGGCGGCCACCCGCCATTCGTCGCCACGCTTTTCGAACCGGTCGACATAGCGCCCTGCCATAGTGAGTTCGACCAGCCCGCCTTCGCGTCCGGGCTGACGTTGCAAGGCGGTGAAATAGCTTTCGACCGCCGCCTCGTCGCCGCGCAGTTCGATCAGGATATTGTGGATCTGGTGAATGCCGCGCTCGATCAGCGGCAGCGTCTGCATCGCCCAGTCGATGAAGCCGTCGGTCGTCCCGTTATAGGCGCCATGATCGTCGGTGCCGCCGGGCCAGCAGGCCGACCGCAACATCGCCTCGTCGCACCGGTCGATGCCGCGACAATAACGATAGAGGCAATCGCGGATCATCTCGCGATCCCACAATTTGCCGACGTCCGATTCCATGATGCTCTCCCGCAATTATGCGGGGACAGTGCCGCAGCGACACGCGCCGGCGAAATCGCGCAGCGTCCGGATCGCCATTATCCTGTGGGCGATGAAACCCGCGCGCGGGTCAGGCGCGCTCGAAGATCGCGGCGATGCCCTGGCCGCCGCCGATGCACATCGTCTCCAGCCCGTAACGGCCATCGCGGCGCACCAGTTCGCGCGTCAGATTGGCAAGGATGCGCCCACCCGTCGCGCCGATCGGATGGCCGAGCGAGATGCCCGAGCCGTTGACGTTGAGGATTTTGTTCCGGCTGTCGTCCTCCGACCAGCCCCATCCCTTGAGCACCGCGAGCACTTGCGGCGCGAAGGCCTCGTTCAGTTCGACGAGGTCGATGTCGCCCCAGCCAAGCCCATTGCGCGCAAACAGCCGCTCCACCGCCGGCACCGGCCCGATGCCCATCCTGCTGGGGTCGCAGCCCGCCGCTGCCGAGCTGTGATACCAGGCGATGGGTTCGAGACCGAGTTCGTCGAGCTTGTCTTCGGCAACCACGAGGCAGGCCGCCGCGGCGTCATTCTGCTGGCTGGCATTGCCCGCGGTGACGACGCCACCTTCGAGCGGGCGGAGCTTGCCGAGCGTCTCCAGCGTCGCGTCGGCGCGATACCCCTCATCGTGCGCAAAGACGATCGGATCGCCCTTTTTCTGCGGCACCGACACCGGCACCAGTTCGTCGTCGAACAGCCCGTTCGCCCACGCCGCCGCCGCACGCTGGTGGCTGCCCGCGGCATAAGCGTCGCACGCCTCGCGGCTGATGCCATAATCCTTCGCCAGATTTTCGGCGGTTTCGATCATGCCGGTGATGACGCCGAAGCGCTCGACCGGCTGCGACATCAACCGCCCGCGGGTCAGCCGGTCATGAAGCGTCAGATTGCCCGCGCGCACGCCCTTTCGAATGTCGGTGCTGTAATGTTCGACATTCGACATCGATTCGACCCCGCCCGCGACGACGACGTCGGACATCCCGGTCTGGACCATCATCGCGGCGTTGACGACCGCCTGCAGCCCCGACCCGCAGCGGCGGTCGAGCTGATATCCCGGCACTTCGAGCGGCAGCCCCGCCGCGAGCCACGACCAGTGGCCGATGGCGGGCGCCTCGCCATTGCCATAGCCTTGCGAAAAGACGACGTCGTCGACACGCGACGGGTCGATCTTCGTCCGCTCGATCAGCGCCTTCAGGATGACCGCGCCCAGATCGCCCGCCGTCATCGACGACAGCGACCCGCCGAACTTGCCGACGGCGGTGCGGATCGGGGCGACAATGGCGGCGCGGCGAAGGGTCATGTCAGGGTCTCCGGTCGAATGGGAAAGACGGTAAATGTCGGGCGTCAGTTTGCTGCGGCAAATTCGCGCAGCATATGCTTCGCGATCTGAAGCTGCAGGATCTGCGTCGTGCCTTCGTAGATGCGATAGATGCGCGCATCGCGGAAGAAACGCTCGGCGTCATATTCGGCAAGGTAGCCCGCGCCGCCATAGACCTGCACGCAGGCATCGACGACGCGGCCGCACATTTCGGATGCGAAGACCTTGAACGCCGCGGCCTTGCGCAGGACATTCTCGCCCGCATCGGCGCGGCGCGTGACATCCTCCATCGTGCATTCGGCGGCATAGATATCGATCTCGCTCTGCGCGAGCATCTGCTGGATCAGCTGGAAGTTCGCGATCGGTTCACCAAAAGCCTTACGTTCGGTCGCGTAGCGCACCGCGCTGTCGAGCGCGCGGCGGGCATAGGCGGTCGCCGCCGCGCCGACCGACATGCGACCATTGTCGAGGCTCATCATCGCATAGGCAAAGCCCTTGCCGAGCTCGCCGCCAAGCAAGGCTTCGCCGCCAACGCGAACGTCGTCCATCACGACGTCGGCGATATGGCTGCCCGACTGGCCCATCTTCTTGTCCGACTTGCCGATCGTGATGCCGGGGGCGTCGAAGGGGACGACGAAGGCCGACACATGCGCGTTCTTCGGCAGATTCTCCTTGCTCGTCCGCGCCATGATCAGT
Organism: Sphingopyxis sp. YR583; assembly: GCF_900108295.1. Classification (NCBI taxonomy): domain Bacteria; kingdom Pseudomonadati; phylum Pseudomonadota; class Alphaproteobacteria; order Sphingomonadales; family Sphingopyxidaceae; genus Sphingopyxis; species Sphingopyxis sp. YR583. Next base: position 681,417 of record NZ_FNWK01000002.1, read on the forward strand.
CCGACCTTCGCGAAGGGCGAATTGGTGATGTAGCGCTTGGTGCCGTTCAAGATCCAGCCATTGTCGGTCTGCGTCGCTGTGGTCTGAAGCCCCGCCGAGTCCGATCCCGATCCGGGCTCGGTCAGGCCGAAGCAGGCGATCTCGCCGGATGCAACACGCGGCAGCCATTCGGCCTTCTGCGCCTCGGTCCCACCATTCTTCAGCGCTGAAGCGAACATGCCGATGTTGATCGATATGATCGAACGGAACGCCGGCATCGCATAGCTCAGCGTGTGGATCGTCTTGATATATTGGCTGACGTTCATCCCCGCGCCGCCATGCTCCTCGGGGATCGTCAGGCCGAACAGGCCCATGTCGCGCATTTCGGACAGGATTTCGGCCGGGATCGCGTCGCTTTCGATAATCTCCCGTTCGGCGGGGAGAAGCCGATCGCGCACATAGCGTTCGAGCTGCTCGATAAATTGTTCGAAGACGTCGGCGTCCATACCGGGGTTGCTCATGGCCTGTTTCCTCAAATCGGATCGTAAGGGAAGACGTGCGCCGACACCTCATCGGCGCGCGCGAAATCGGGACGGAAGGCGGGGATCAGTTCGCTGGCGATCGCCTCTGCGGTCCAACCCTCGAGCTTCGCCATCGAGCGAACGGGACGCGGTTTCGAGAAGAGCAATATCTCGTTCTTGCGCACGCTGAAAATCTGGTTCGTGACATCCTTCGACAGGTCGGACGCCAGATAGGCGACGAGCGGCGCGATCTTGTCGGCCGACATCGACTGGAGCCGGTTGACGCGCTCCTGCTCCGCCGGGGTTGTCGCCGGGATCGACGAGGTCATGCGGCTCCATGCGAAGGGTGCGATGCAGTTCGAGCGGACACCGACGCGCGCCATGTCGAGCGCGATCGACTGCGACAGCGCGACGACGCCAAGCTTGGCGGCCGAATAATTGGCCTGCCCGATGTTCCCAATGAGGCCGCTGGTCGAGGTGAAGTGGATGAAGCTGCCCGACTGTTGCTCGCGAAAATAGGGCGTCGCAGCCTTCGAGACGTTGAAGACGCCGGTGAGGTTGACCTCGATGACGCTCTTCCAATCCTCATAACTCATCTTGTGCCAGATCGTGTCGCGGAGGATGCCGGCGTTGTTCACAACCGCATCGATGCGGCCGAAACGGGCCACCGCGTCCTCGATGATCGAAGCGGCTTCCTTGGGATCGGCGACATTGCCGAAATTGGCCGCAGCCTTCCCGCCCGCCGCCAATATGTCGTCTACGGTCTGCTGCGCCGGAGCCGCATCGCCGCCCTCGCCGGCTTGCGCCACGCCCGGATCGTTGACGACGACCGCCGCACCCAACGCGGCGCAGTGGAGCGCCAGCTCCCGCCCGATCCCGCGTCCCGCGCCGGTGATCGCGACGACCTTGCCATCCAGAATCCCGCCCATGCGATTCTCCAGTCATATCTCGTTGCATCGGCGATAAGCCCTCGCGCTCGATATTTCAATATTTCGAATTGAAACTTCATATATATGAAATATGATCTAGCCCATGACCGGCCCGGTACGCTCCGTCTCGCAAGCCTTTGCGATCCTCCGACTGCTCGCTGACGAGGGCGCGCTGACGCTGTCGGACATCGGAAAGATGATCGGATCCAGTCCGTCCAGCTGCTTGAACCTGCTGAAAACCCTCGTTGCGGAGCGCGTGATCGAACGCGATATGCGCACCAAGCGCTACCGTCTCGCTCTGCCATGGCAGGATGTCGATGCTCTGCGTGACAGCCGGGCAGCGCGGCTGGTCGATCGCTCGCTTCCCCTGCTGGGCCGCTTCGCTCAGGCAAATGACGCCGCCGTGGGGCTCTGGAAAATCGTCTCGCGCGATCGCATGCAACTGGCCGCGCGCGGCGAAAGCGACGCGGGCATGCGGCTGACGCTCGCCGACGACCAGCGCCAGCCGCTGGGAGCAGGTGCAGCAGGACGAGCGATCACGGCCGCGCAGGCTGTCGACGCGGCCGAACTCGCACGACGTTTTGGATCGGTGCGTTGGCAAACCGAACTCGCGTTCGAAGCCTATGCCAGTCAGGTGGACGAAGCGAGGACCAAGGGATTTGCGGTCGACCATGGTCATGCCCATCGCGGGGTGTTTACGGCGGCGAGCGCACTCACCGACATCGCGCCCGGCTTTTGCATTACAGCCTCATTTGTCGCCGGGTCGCGAAGCGAGCGCGAATTGGAAACCATCGGCGCCGCGCTGTCCAAACTCGGCAAGGAAATCGCCCTGCTTTCGGCATGACGTCGCAGACGACCGGCCATACGCATGCAAAAGCCGCCGTTTCCCTGCCGTGCATGCCAATACACTGGCCGGTTCGGGCCAGCCCCGAACAAGCCAGGGTTTTCATTTCATGGAATGATACTCTATATCATCGCCATGACCACGCAAATCGCTACCCATCGCCGCTCCTCCACATTGTTCGATGAGGTCGAGAAGCTTCAGGACGGAAAACCCTGGGGGCGCTTCCTCGATGCCGGGACAGGCACGAATTCGATCGGTTGGATCGGCGGCCTTGCGACCGACAACTGGACCGCGGTCAGCGGTGCCGAAGCGCATGCCATCCAGGTCCGCGACGCGATCGCCGACGTTCGCCGCCCACAGGACCGCATCATCGTCGGCAACTGGGCGGACCCCGCGCTGCTCGCCGGTGAGAGCTATGACACGGTGCTCGCCGACTATCTTCTCGGCGCGATCGACGGGTTCGCACCTTATTTCCAGCACCGCCTTTTCGCACGGCTGCGCCCGCTCGTCGGCCGCCGTCTCTATGTCGTCGGCCTCGATCCATATATAACGGCCAGGCCCGACACGCCTGCGGGCCGGCTGGTATGGGAAATCGGTCGCTTTCGCGACGCGTGCCTGCTTCTTGCCGGGGAACAGCCCTACCGCGAATATCCCGCGCAATGGGCAGCCGACCACCTCGAAGCGTCGGGGTATCGCGTGATCGCGGCAAAGCGCTTCGCCAATCGCTACAAACAGCGTTTCGTGAACAGCCAGATCGATATGTGCGCCACGCGCCTCGCGAAAATTGCCGATCCTGTGTTGGCAGCGTCGCTCGCTGCACGCGGCGAAGCGCTTCGTGCCGAGGCCATGGCCTATATCGAACGCGAGGGGAGCCTGCGCCACGGTTTCGATTATATTCTGGCGGCCGAGCCCGCCTGAGACCGGCTTGGGAAGGAGGGGCGCGGGACTAAATGCCCCTCCTTCCGGCCGCCCCCTTTTACCTAGAAGCTGGTGCGCAGCCCGAAGACGAAGTTCCGCCCCCGCAGCGGCGACGCATTCTTGATGAAGGATGCGTGATTATAGGCGAGCTCGTTCGTCAAATTGGTCGCGCGGACGAACAACTCGGCATCCGCCTTCGGCCCGAGCTCGACCTTGTAAGCGAGCGTCGCGTTGAGCATGTCGTAACCCGGCGTCCGCGTTTCGAACGCGGCAATCCGGTCCTGTTCGAAGACATGGTAGAATTCGACGTCGCCCGAAAGCGGGCCCCACCGCCCATCGGCGCGCGCGCCGAGGCGGCCGGCCGGAATGCGCGGCAGGTCGCCAAGATCGCCCTTCAATTTCGCGCGGACATAGTCTCCGAACAGCGACACGCCGACATCGCCGAAATCATGCCGCACCTCGCCATCGACACCGGTGAAGGTCGCGTCGGCCGCAGTATAACGGATGAGGCGGAAATCCTCGAACTGGTCGAGCGTATTGGCGAAGATATAGTCGTCGAAATCCTGATGATAGGCACCGATCGTGAAGGTCGTCGCCCCCTTCGTCTTGCGGAAGGTCAGGTCGATCGACTTGCCCGTCTCCTTGCCCAGCGTCGCGGTGCCGAGTTCATAGGTGTTGGTGGCAAGGTGGATGCCGCGCGCATAAAGCTCCTGCACATTCGGCGCACGTTGCGAGCGCGCGAGCGACAGCGCGAGCGAATAATCGCCCCCGATGTCCCAGATCGCCGCGCCGGAGATCGAGAAGGGCTTGTGGCTGACTTCGCGGTTCAGCGTCGTCTCGATCCGCTGCCATTCCTGCCGCGCCGCCAGTTCGAAGCGGACCGGACCGGCATCGAGCGTTTCCATCAGGAACAGCGCGGTATTGCGCGTATCGCTTTCGGGCAGGAAGGCTTCCTCGCCGACCGCGCTGAACTTGCTTTCGGAGTGCTGCACACCGAACGCCCCGCGCAAGGGTCCGATCGGTTTGTGCGCCAGTTCGAAACGCAGTTCGTGCGCCTTGTTGCTGAAGGTCGTCGCGACCTCGTCATGCTCTATCTCGTCATGCTCATAGTCGGTGAACGACAGGCGGAAGCGGACCTTTTCGAACCCGGGCAGCGGATCTGCATATTCACTGCGAATGTCGAAACGTTCGCTGCGCAATTTCACGAACGGCACTTCCTCATGTTCGTGGTCGTGATCATGGTCGTGGTCATGATCCTCGTCGTCATGCCCGTGACCGCCGCAGTGCAGGCTGCTGCCGTGCGGGTGGCATCCTTCATAATCGTGGCTGTGTCCCGGCAGGCCATATTCGCTGCGCTGGCGCGTGTAGGCGACGCCCAGATAGCCGCCGCTGCCGACCCATGAGCCGCCGACAGTGAAGGTCGACGTGTCATTGTACGATCCGTCGACACGGCGTTCGCCAAACCCCTTGGGCACGCGGTAATCGTTCGACGAGCGATGGACGCCCTCGACACGCAGCGCGAGCCCCTGTCCGCCGATCGTGATCCCGCCGACCAGCGAGCGCTCATCGTCGGCGGTGCCGAGGCGGCCCTCGACCGTGCCCGCGATGCCGCCATCGGGAATCGACGTCGGAACCTTCTCGTCGAGCAGGTTGATCGCCCCGCCGATCGCGCTGCCGCCATAGAGCAGCGCCGAAGGACCGCGCAGCACCTCGATCCCGCGCAGCAACAGCGGTTCGGTCGTGACGGCATGATCGGGCGAGATCGCCGATGCGTCGTGAACGCTGGCACCATCGGACAGCGCCTGGACGCGCGGCGCGGTCTGTCCGCGGATCACCGGGCGGCTCGCGCCACCACCGAAATTGTCGAAGTTGATCCCGGGCTGACCTGCCAGCGTATCGCCAAGCGTCGCCTGACGGCGATGAATCAGCGCATCGCCGGACAGCGTGATCACGGGCGTGGCGGTTTCGTCGGCGCGCAGGCCAAGGACATTGGCGGACACCACAATCTCGGGATCGGCGGTGCTGCCCGCCTGAAGGAACCCCGCGGGCGGCGCAGTCGCCGACTTTACGACCGGAACCGATTCGGCGGCAAAGGCGATATGCGGAACGACTGCCGGAACCGCAGCCGACAGCAGAAGAACTCGAAATTTCACAAAAACCCCTTTCTTATCTGGACGCCGGCCGTATATGATACGATATCTCATCTCACAACCCCGACAGGGATTTTTCTTTCATGCTTGCCCTCCCCCCGCGCTCTGCCCGGCGCCAGACCGCGACCGACCGTATCCAAGCCAAATGGCGCTTGCGCCAGGCTATTGCCTGATGATCGAGAGCGCCGGTCGTCAAAGGACGAAGCGGGCGGCGCCGACGCGGATGGCATCGAGCGAAAGCGTACGTCCGCAATTCTGGAAGCAATCGTCCTGTCGATACTCTGCGCCAGCCACGTACCGCTCGGCGCCTACGCCATCGCGCGACAGGCGCGAGCGTTGGGCACACCGATGGCGCCAAATCAGATCTATCGCGCCCTCGACCGCCTGGGCCCCCGCGTCCGCCGCGTCGAAACGCTGAATGCCTATATGGAGGATGCCGGCACGCCCGGCGCAATCATGCTCTGCCGCATCTGCGGACGCATCGATGCGCTCGACGTCCAGATCGATACGGCAATCGACAGGCTATGCGGCGCAGCGGGCTTTCAAAGCGCGCGCGTCATTGCCGAAATTGTGGGGATATGCGCCCGGTGCCGTTCGACCGAGGCGAGCATAGACCGTGAGGCCCGCGAACAGCCTCAATGAGGTCGCGGAGACGGCCGGAACTGCCGATGTCGAATCTGGGGAAAGAAATGGTGGAGCCTAGCGGGATCGAACCGCTGACCTCCTGCATGCCATGCAGGCGCTCTCCCAGCTGAGCTAAGGCCCCATTCCATTTCATCGTGTCGCTGTCGCCAAATCTGGCTGTTGCGACCGGGACGCCGCCTTTAGCAGCGCCATCAGGTGATGCAAGGGGCCAAATGCATCACGCGATGCTTTTTTGGCCCCTCGCCTGAAATCAGCTCTCGTCGTCGCCGTCGTCGCCCGTGTCGACGCCCAGATCGTCGTCACCACCAAGGTCGACATCGTTGTCCGGCGAATCGCTGTCCTCGTCGACATCGACGTCCAGATCCAGATCCTCGTCGGCGCCCTCTTCCTTGATGACCTTGCCGGGCTTTTCGATCTGCTCGAACGGCATCGGCTGCTTCGATTTCAGCACCGATTCCGGAATCCAGTTGTAACCGCAATTGATGCAGCTGATCGGATCGTCCTTGGTCAAATCATAGAATCGGGTTGCGCATTTCGGGCAGCTACGCTTCGTGCCCCATTCAGCCTTGATCATATATGCCTCGTAACCCTTTGGAACAGGATAAAAATATCGGAAAAGCGACGGAAGTTGAATAGCTACCCGTCAAATCGGCGTGCGCCTTGCCAGATTGCAAGGCCGCTGTCAAAAGCCGCACGCCATGACCGATCAAACCGCCACGCCGCGCAGCTTTTCCGCTTCCGTTCCGCTTAAAGGTAGGATCGCGATACCGGGTGACAAGAGCATCTCGCACCGCTCGCTGATGCTCTCGGCGCTCGCGGTGGGCGAAAGCCGCGTGACTGGACTGCTCGAAGGGCATGACGTGCTTGCCACCGCCGCCGCGATGCGGGCGATGGGTGCAAACATCGAGCGGCACGATGACGGCGAATGGCGCATCCACGGCGTCGGCGTCGGCGGGCTGCTCCAGCCGCGCGAAGCGCTCGACATGGGGAACAGCGGCACCTCGACGCGCCTGCTCATGGGCCTGGTCGCCAGCCACCCGATCACCACGACTTTCGTGGGCGACGCCAGCCTGTCGGGCCGCCCGATGGGGCGCGTCATCGACCCGCTGTCGCAGATGGGTGCCGAGATCAGCGCCTCGCCGGGAGGCCGTCTGCCGCTGATGGTCCGCGGGCTTGCTCCCGCCATCCCTCTCTCCTACCGCCTGCCGATGGCGTCGGCACAGGTGAAGAGCGCCGTGCTGCTCGCAGGCCTCAACACGCCAGGCGTCACCGAAGTGATCGAACCCGTGCCCACCCGCGATCATAGCGAACGCATGCTCCGCGGTTTCGGAGCAGAGCTGACCGTCGAGACCGACGAATACGGCACGCGCCATATCCGCATTCGCGGCGAGGCCGAACTGAAGCCGCAGACCATCGTCGTCCCCGGCGACCCCTCGTCCGCCGCCTTTTTCATCGTCGCCGCGCTGATCGTACCCGGTTCCGACATCCTGATCGCCAACGTCGGGCTCAACCCGACGCGCGCAGGCCTCGTCGAAGTCCTCCGGCAGATGGGCGGCAACATCGATCTGCTCGATCCGCGCGAGGTGGGCGGCGAACCCGTCGCCGACCTTCGCGTCCGACACAGCCACCTCAAGGGTATCGACGTCGATCCCGTGGTCGTGCCCAGCATGGTTGACGAATTTCCGGTCCTCTTCATCGCCGCCGCACTGGCCGAGGGTCGCACGACAACCACCGGCCTCGACGAACTGCGCGTCAAGGAAAGCGACCGCCTGGCGGTCATGGCCGTGGGCCTGGAAGCCATCGGCGCCCGTGTGATCGAGAACGAGGACGGCCTGATCATCGACGGCACCGGCGGCGATCCGCTACCGGGCGGCGCAACCATCGCGGGCCATCTCGACCACCGCATCTGCATGAGCTTCGCCGTCGCCGGCCTCGTCAGCAAGGCCCCGGTCACGATCGACGACATCGCCCCCGTCGCAACCAGCTTCCCCAATTTCGAGGAATTGCTCGCCGGGCTCCAGCAATGATCATCGCGGTCGACGGCCCCACCGCGTCGGGCAAGGGAACGCTCGCCAAGGGGCTGGCCGAACATTTCGGTCTGCCCGTGCTCGATACCGGCCTGCTTTATCGCGCGGTCGGCTATCAGACGCAGCTCAACCACGGCGACGCCGACAATGCCGCCGACGCACTCGCCGCCTGCGACTTCCCCGACAGCCTGCTCGACGATCCGGCGCTGCGCTATGAAACCACCGGCGGGCTCGCCAGCCGCGTATCGATCCACCCCGCCGTGCGTCAGGCGCTGCTCCAGCGGCAGGTCGATTTCGCGAACCAGCCCGGCGGTGCGGTGCTCGACGGCCGCGACATCGGCACCGTGATCGCGCCGCATGCCGACGCCAAGCTGTTCGTCACGGCCAGCGCGGAAGAACGTGCCCGCCGCCGTCATGCGGAGATGCGCGGGCGCGACGTCGATATCACCTATGATGCCGTGCTTGCCGACGTTCATGCCCGCGACGCGCGCGACACCGGCCGCACAAATGCGCCGCTCTTCCGGGCGGAAGACGCGATGCTGCTCGACAATACCGATATGGACCGAGACGCCGCGCTCGCAGCGGCGATCGCCTTCGTCGAGGGAAAGATCAGGCGACCCGGCTGATTTCGGGCAAGGTGACGGCGGCGGGCGCCGGACCGGCGTGATAGACGCAGGTTTCCCCGACTCCCTTCAGCATTTCATTATGCGGCGCACCGAAACCCGACCGGTCGTTCGCGCGCAGCCAGCTGCTCTCGGATATGGCGATACCGTTCACAGGCGCCGTGCTTTCCAGCCGCGCGGCCATGTTCACCGTCTCGCCCCAATAGTCATAGGCCATACGCGTCGCGCCGATCACCCCGCCGACCACCGGTCCGCTGTGGATACCTACGCGCAGACCGACCTCGGTGCCCGCGACCCGCTGTAACTCACCGACACCTTCGAGGACCGCACGCGCGAATGCGATCGCGGCGTCGGCACTGTTGCCGCTCACCACATTGCCCCCGGCGATGGCAAGATAGGCATCGCCGATGGTCTTGACCTTTTCGACTCCATGGTCGGCAGCGCATCGATCTGCATGGTTGAAAAAAGCGTTGAGCAGTTCGACCAGATGCCCCGGCGACACGCGCTTCGCGAGGTTGGTGAAACCGACCATGTCGATGAAGATCACGCTCGCATCGGCATAGCTGTCGGCGACGACGCGCCCGTCGCGGATCCGCTCGACCGCCGCGTGCGGCAGCATATTATAGACGAGCTCTTCATTCTTCGCGCGTTCGGCCTCCAGCGCCTCGGCGAGCGCGAAGGCGCCGCGGCTCGACCGGTCGATCGCGAAGTTGATCGCGAGCATGATCCCCGCCCCGCTCAAATAGCTGAGCAGAGCATACCAAAGGCCGGCGCCGTGGCTTTGTACCGGCAGCACGGTCGAGAGGAAAACGGTGAGGTCGAGCAAAAGCCAGAGCGCGAACAGGCGCGGACGGCTCGCGAGCGCGACAGCGGCAAAGGCGCTGACCGCCAGCCGGTTCATCACCCCGACCGCATGCATTTCCTCCTGCAGCGCGATCAGCTCGTCGAACAGGATCAGGTTGATATGGCCGAGCAGGAACACGATGCCCAGCAAAGCGGCAAAATCGAGCCCCGGCCGCGCCACATAGCCATCCCAGAAGGTCGAGGCGATATAAGCGCCTGCCAGGATCAGCATGCAGCCGAACAGCAGCGCGAGCCGCGCCGTGTCCTCGGGGCTTACGAAGATCGGATTGGCGATCGAATAGGCGAGCGCGACCAGCATGAACAGCACGCCATAGATGCGCACGAAAGGCAGCCGCAGGGCCCGCGCCGTTTCCTGAAAACGCGCTTCGACCGCCGGATCGGCGAACCTGCCGTGCTGCACCGCTTGCATGAAGCCCCTCTCGATTGCTTGGGAGAATCTACAAGCAAGGTCTTACCACGCGGTTTACCGCCGTTTCCGCCTTGCTTGCCTGGACCAACCGCACTATATGCGCGCCGTCCGACGGGCATTTTGCCGGTCGAGGCACCGCCAAGCCGCCGCTCGAATATGAGCGTCGGGCGCGCAGGGGTTCACCCTTCGCGCCCATTTCGCTTTGCCAGTGCCTCGTATCGCAAAGGGTTCGAAGGATGTCTTGTTCCGCATCCGGCGGGCAGGACGGATCGGCCATTAAGACCAGCGGAACCAACCGCTTGGCCGGAACAAATGAAGTAAGGAAACACTCTATGGCCTCAACGGCTTTCCCGACGCGCGACGATTTCGCCGCGATGCTCGATGAATCGCTGGGTGGTGCTGATGGCGGCTTTGAAGGCCGCGTCGTCAAGGGCACCGTGACCGCGATCGAAAACGACCTGGCAGTGATCGACATCGGCCTGAAGAGCGAAGGCCGCGTGCCGCTTCGCGAATTCGCGATGCCGGGCCAGAAGGCCGACATCAATGTCGGTGACGAAGTCGAAGTCTATGTCGACCGCGTCGAAAACGCCAATGGCGAAACCATGCTGTCGCGCGACCGCGCTCGCCGCGAAGCCGCCTGGGACCGCCTGGAAGAAGAATTCAACAAGGAAGCTCGCGTCGAAGGCGTCATCTTCGGTCGCGTCAAGGGCGGCTTCACCGTCGACCTCGGCGGCGCCGTGGCGTTCCTTCCGGGTTCGCAGGTCGATATCCGCCCCGTGCGCGACGTCGGCCCGCTCATGGACCTGCCGCAGCCCTTCCAGATCCTCAAGATGGATCGCCGCCGCGGCAACATCGTCGTGTCGCGCCGCGCCATCCTCGAAGAAACGCGCGCCGAACAGCGCTCGGGCCTGATCCAGAACCTGGAAGAAGGTCAGATCATCGAAGGCGCAGTCAAGAACATCACCGATTACGGTGCGTTCGTCGACCTCGGCGGCATCGACGGCCTGCTCCATGTCACCGACATGAGCTACAAGCGCGTCAACCACCCGAGCGAAGTCATCAACATCGGTGACAATGTCCGCGTCCAGATCATCCGCATCAACCGCGACACGCAGCGCATCAGCCTCGGCATGAAGCAGCTCGAAAGCGATCCGTGGGAAGGCGTCGCCGCCAAGTACCCCGTCGGTGCGAAGCTGTCGGGCACGGTCACGAACATCACCGATTACGGTGCGTTCGTCGAACTCGAAGCCGGCATCGAAGGCCTGGTCCACGTCAGCGAAATGTCGTGGGTCAAGAAGAACGTCCACCCCGGCAAGATCGTCTCGACGAGCCAGGAAGTCGACGTCATCGTCCTCGAAGTCGACAGCGACAAGCGCCGCATCTCGCTTGGCCTCAAGCAGGCCCAGTCGAACCCCTGGGGCGCGTTCGCCGATCAGCACCCCGTTGGTTCGGTCGTCGAAGGCGAAGTCAAGAATGCGACCGAATTCGGTCTGTTCGTCGGCCTGCCGGGCGACGTCGACGGCATGGTTCACATGTCGGACATCGCTTGGGGCATCTCGGGCGAAGAAGCGCTGCACCTCCACCGCAAGGGCGAGGCCGTGCAGGTCGTCGTTCTCGACGTCGACGTCGAGAAGGAACGCATCAGCCTCGGCATCAAGCAGCTTGAAAAGGGTGCTCCGGCCGTCGGTGGCGGCGTTGCCGCAGCCGGTTCGCTGAAGAAGAACGACGTCGTCACCGTTTCGGTTCTCGAAGTCCGCGACAACGGCCTCGAAGTCCAGGCCGGCGAAGATGGCGCCACCGGCTTCATCAAGCGCGCCGACCTTGGCCGCGACCGCGACGAACAGCGCGCCGAACGTTACCAGGTCGGCCAGAAGTTCGATGCGATGGTCATCGGCTTCGACCGTTCGAAAAAGCCGAACTTCTCGGTCAAGGCGATGCAGATCGCCGAAGAGAAGGAAGCTGTCGCTCAGTACGGTTCGTCGGACTCGGGTGCGTCGCTCGGCGACATCCTCGGCGAAGCGCTGAAAGCCGGCAAGAAGGATTAATTTCCTCTTCCCTCGCTCACGCGAAACAAAAGGCCCGCAGAGTGTCCCTCTGCGGGCCTTTTTCTTTCAGTGATATATTTTGACCGGACAGTGATTCGTGATACCTTCCGCGCGCGTTGGGAGGGGTCTCGCGCACAAGGAACCGGCAACGACCGGGACCTGCTTCGGCAGGTAATGCGTGGCTATAAATATAGGGGAAGCAGATGATCCGGTCAGAACTGGTTCAGAAGATCGCGAGCGAAAACAGCGATTTGCGGCTTGAGGAAGTCGAACGTATCGTCGACACCTTCTTCGATTCCATCGTCGAGCAGCTCGCCTCGGGCGGGCGCGTCGAACTGCGCGGCTTCGGCGCCTTCTCCACCCGATCGCGCGAATCGCGGGTCGGACGCAACCCCCGGACAGGGGCTTCCGTCGATGTGAAGGCGAAAAGCGTGCCCTATTTCAAACCGGGCAAGGAAATGCGCGAACGCCTGAACGGCTGAGCGCTAGCCCAACTCGTCATTGCGAGCGCAGCGAAGCAATCTCCAGCTATCGAACTGGAGATTGCTTCGCTGCGCTCGCAATGACGTTATCAAAGCCTTAGTTCTTGAGCCGGTACCCCGTCCGGAACATCCAGAAAATCACGCCGAGGCACAGCGCGAGGAACAGCGCGACCGCGCCCATGCTGACCTCGATCCCGACATCGCCCTTGCCGAAGAAGGTCCAGCGAAAGCCGCTGATCAGATAGACGACGGGATTGAACAGCGTGATCGCCCGCCAGGCGGCGGGCAGCATGTCGAGCGAGTAAAAGGCGCCGCCGAGGAAGGTCAGCGGATAGATGACCAGCATCGGAATCACCTGAAGCTGCTCGAAGCTCTGCGCCCAGATGCCGATGATGAAGCCGAACAGGCAGAATGTCACCGCCATCAGGATCATGAAGGCGACCATCAGCAGCGGATGCGCGACCTGCACGTCGACGAACAGGTGCGCGGTCGCAAAGATGATCGACCCGATCACCACCGACTTGGTCGCGGCCGCGCCGACATAGGCGATGACCGTTTCCAGCGGCGACAGCGGCGCCGACAGCATTTCGTAGATCGTTCCGGTCCATTTGGGCATATAGATGCCGAACGAGGCGTTGCTGATGCTTTCGGTGAACATCGTCAGCATCATCAGCCCGGGCACGATGAACGCGCCATAGGGCACATTGCTGACCTCGGTCATGCGGCTGCCGATCGCCGATCCGAAGACGACGAAATAGAGCGCGGTCGTGATGACCGGCAACATCAGGCTGGTCCAGAAGGTGCGGCCAAATCGGGCCATTTCGAAAGCATAGATTGCGCGCACACCGCGCCAGTTCGCGGTCATGCGGCCTCTCCTTTCGCGCCGTTCGAATCATGCACCAGCCCGACGAAGATATCCTCGAGCGAACTTTGGCGCGTGTGCAGATCCTTGAACTGGACCCCGATGTCGGTCATCCGCCGCAGCAACGAAGGCACCCCCGTCGCTTCGGCGCGGCTATCGAATTCATACACCAGCTCATTGCCGTCACCCGCAAGTTCGAGCTTCCATTGCGCCAGCTCTTCGGGAACCGCCCCAAGCGGTTCGACCAGATTGAGCGTCAGCGTCTTGCGCCCCAGCTTCTTGATCAGCTCGTCCTTCTGCTCGACCAGGATGAGCCGTCCGCCGGTGATCACCCCGACGCGGTCGGCCATTTCCTCGGCCTCTTCGATATAGTGGGTGGTCAGAATGATCGTAACGCCGCGTTCGCGAAGGCCGCGCACCATGTTCCACATGTCGCGGCGCAGTTCGACATCGACACCCGCGGTCGGCTCGTCGAGGAACAGGATTTCGGGTTCATGGGACAGCGCCTTCGCGATCATCACGCGGCGCTTCATCCCGCCCGACAATTCCATGATCTTCGCGTCGCGCTTGTCCCACAGCGACAGGTCGCGCAGCAATTGCTCGATGAACGCCGGGTCGCGCGGCTTGCCGAACAGCCCGCGCGAGAAGCTGACCGTCGTCATCACGCTTTCGAACGCGTCGGTGTGCAATTCCTGCGGCACCAGCCCGATCATCGTCCGCGCCGCGCGATAGTCCCTTGCATGGTCGTGCCCGCCGACGGTGACCGTCCCGGCGCTCGCCGTCACGATCCCGCAGACGATGCTGATCATCGTCGTCTTGCCGGCGCCGTTCGGTCCGAGCAGCGCGAAAATCTCGCCCTTGTTGATCGTCAGGTCGACATCGCTCAGCGCCTTGTGACCGCTTTTATATGTTTTCCCGAGGCCGGAAATTTCGAGGACTGGAGTCATGTCACGCCATCTAGCCGAGCCGCCGCATGACGTGAAGCGGCAAACATCGCTTGACCTCCACCTGTCCATCGGCTTGACCGACGTCGGTCATGCGGACGTGGCGAAATCGGTAGACGCAGCAGACTTAAAATCTGCCATCCTCTGGGTATGCGGGTTCAAGTCCCGCCGTCCGCACCAGACAGAAAATCGGGCACCACGCCGGCCGCAGCGCCGCGTCGGCTTCGCCCAGCATCACCGCCGCCAGCAGGTGACGACCGGCCTGCTCCCGATGGACAATCTTCAGGGGCTTGTTTCGATCGGCGGCTGATCGGCCTATATAGGGCATGGCCTTGCGCCGCGCGCCGTCCTAGGGTGCCGCGCAATGCGTTTCGTCCGTCCCGCCGCCGCCCTGTTGCTCGTCGCATCCGCCCCGCTCGCGCTGACCGGCTGCGGCCTGTTCGGCGAACGCGGTCCGGTCAAGGTCGCGGCCATCGGCACACTCAATCCCAGCGCGTCTCCGCTCGCCGGCGAGCTGTCATCCGCCAACGCCGCCCTGCTCGATGCGACCTCGCAAGGCCTCGTCAGCTATGACGGCGAAGGGCAGATCGACACCGGCCTTGCCGATCGCTGGACCGTGACCACCGACGGGCGCAGCTATATCTTCCGCTTGCGCGAGGCGAAATGGACCAACGGCCGCAAGGTGACGGCGGAAGATGTCGCCGCGATCCTGCGCTCCTATCTGGCCCCTGCCAGCCGCCACGTCCTGAAAAACGATTTCCCCGAGATTGAGACGATCAAGGCGATGACCGACACCGTCATCGAAATCCGCCTTGCCGTCCCACAGCCCGCAATCCTCGAACTGCTCGCGCAGCCGTCGATGGCGATCGTCAACAAGGGCATGGGCTGGGGTCCGATGCGCGCGCGCAGGATCGGCCGCGCGGTGCTGCTCTCGCCCGTCCCCGATCCGCTTGCCGAAGACCCCGAAGCGGCCGAGGCGGCGGCGAACGATCCCGCCGCGTCGATCGAGCTTGTCGGCACATCGCCCGCCGGGGCGCTCGCGCGGTTCAAGAACGGCTATGCCGACGGTGTCGTCGGCGGCCGCTTTTCGACCCTGCCCTATTTCGCTGCGTCGAACATCGGTCGCTCGCGTCTCATCGTCGATCCGGTGCCCGGCCTGTTCGGCCTGTCGTTCGTCCGCGCCGAAGGCTTTCTCGCGACCGACGCCAATCGCGACGCACTCGTCCGTGCGGTCCGGCGCGAACGGCTGATCGAGGCGTTCGGTCTCGCCGAATGGCAGCCGCAAGTCACGCTCCGCCCGTCGCTCTATACCCGCGACGGAGGCCCTGCGCCGCTCATGCCGGCATGGGCCGACTATGACGAGGCATCGCGGATCGCTCAGGCGAAACGCGCGGTCGATGCCTGGCGCAGCGCGGGCCGCGACATCGAACCGCTCCGCATCGCCGTTCCCGATACTCCCGGCGGCCGCATACTCTTCGCTTATGTGTCCGCCGACTTCAAAGCGATCGGCGTGCCGAGCCTGCGCGTTCCGATGGCGTCGACCGCCGACCTCCGCCTGATCGACGAGGTCGCACCGAACGACGATGCGCTGTGGGCATTGCGCCGCCTGTCGTGCCGCCGCGATACGCTCTGCAACCGCGAGGCGCAGGAAGTGATCGATCAGGCGACGGCCAATATCGACGCCGGTCAGCGCCGGGTGCAGGTGAACGAAGCCGAGGCGGTATTGGGACGCTATACTCCGTTCATCCCGCTCGCGACGCCGCTGCGCTGGTCGGTCGCGTCGCAGAGGCTTACCGGCTTTCGCGCCAACGGCCGCGCACAGCACCCATTGAATCATTTGATTGCCATACCCAACTAATACAGTGGCGCTGCAACTTCGAGCGCTTTTGAAAGGACCCCGATGGCCCCTTCGACGCCGAATCCCGACGCGCTTTTCGAGGCGCTGATTTCCAATCGCAATGATCCCGCCGCGCTCCGCAAACGCGTCGAGACGCTGGAAATCCTGCTTGAACGCAGCTTCATCATCCCCGGCATCAACCGCCCCGTGGGCCTCGATGCGATCGTCGGCCTCGTACCCGTCGTCGGCGACGTTATCGCCGCGACGATGGGCGCCTATTTGATCTGGGAAGCGCGCAACCTCGGCATGCCGAAATGGAAAATCTGGCGCATGGTCGGCAATCTGGGCGTCGACACGGCGCTCGGCGCGGTGCCGCTCGTCGGCGACGCGTTCGACTTTTTCTTCCGTTCGAATACGCGCAACCTCCGGATCATCAAAAAGCATCTCGACAAGCATCACCCGGGCACGATCATCATCGACCAATAGGCTCCGTCATCTTCCCTCGGGGTGTCTAATGCTGCTAGCACAGCGCCTCCACACCCCAGGGGAGACTATCGAATGATCCGCGCCAGCCTTGCCGCGCTTGCCCTCAGCTGCTCCTTGACCGCCGTCGCGGCCGCCGCACAGGACGTAAAAGACCCCTATCTCTGGCTGGAGGATATCGAAGGCGCCAAGGCGCTGGACTGGGTCAAAAAGGAAAATGCTGCCACCGACAAGCTGATCACCGGTCGCCCGGATTTCGAGGCCGACCGCAAGCGTGCGCGCGAAATCCTCGACGACGACCGCCAGATTGCCGAACCCGGCGAGGTCATGGGTGACATGATCACCAATTTCTGGCGCGACGCGAACAATCCCCGCGGCATCTGGCGCCAGAGTCCGCTGGGCGCCTATCTCGCCGGCAAACCCGAATGGACGACGCTGATCGACGTCGACGCGCTAGGCAAGGCCGAGAAACAGAGCTGGGTCTGGCACGGCGCCGACTGCCTTGCCCCGGACTACAAGCGCTGCCTTGTCTCGGTGAGCCCCGGCGGCACCGACGCCGACGTCGTTCGCGAATGGGACCGCACGACGAAAAGCTTCGTCGATGGCGGCTTCACACTGCCGCAGGCAAAGAGCAGCGTTACATGGGAAGACGCCGACACCTTGCTCGTCGCGACCGACTATGGCGCAGGCAGCATGACGGCGTCGGGTTATCCGCGCATCGTCAAGCGCTGGAAACGCGGCACGCCGCTCGCGTCGGCGGTGACGGTGGCCGAAGGCGAGCATGAAGATGTCGGGATGAACGTCTTCGCCTTCACCGACGGCGGCAAGCGCTGGCCGATGATCAGCCGCGGCAAGACCTTCTACACCACCGACTATCTGATCCGCGGCGTCGGCGGCGAGACCTATCATTCGACGATCATCCCCGAAACCGCGAGCGTCCGCGACGTACTGGGCGGTCAGGCGATCGTCTTTCTCAACCGGGATTTCGGCGAGGGTTTTCCTGCCGGCTCGCTGATATCGCTGTCGCTTGAGGATATGTCGGCCGACCGGAAGGTGGCGATCATTCCGGTCATGGCGCCGACGAAGGCGCAGGCGATCGAGGACGTCTCGGCGACCGACAATATTCTTTGGGTCAAGGCGCTCGACGATGTCGAGGGCAAGCTCTTCGCGCTGCGCCGCGATCAGCCGAACGGCCGCTGGAGCCAGAAGGAAATCCCGCTCGCCGCCAACGCCACGGTCAACATCGCGGGTACGATCGGCAAGCGCGACACGATCTTCGCGAGCGCCGAAACGATGCTGATGCCGCCGACGCTCTACGCCGTGTCCGAAACTGCAGCGCCGCAAGCGGTGCAAAGCCTGCCCGCGACCTTCGACGCCAAGGACATGAGCGTCGAAAAGCGCTTCGCGACGTCGAAGGACGGCACGAAAATCCCCTATTTCATCGCACGCAAGAAAGGCGCCACCGGGCCGGTCCCCGCGCTCGTCCACGCCTATGGCGGCTTCCGCGCCGCACAGACACCCGGCTATCTGACCGGCCAGCCGTATCGCGCTGGGCCGCTCGGGCTGTTCTGGGTCGAGGACGGCAATGCCTATGTCCTCGCCAATATCCGCGGCGGCGGCGAATATGGCCCCGCCTGGCATCAGGCGGCGCTGCGCGAAAAGCGTCAGAACAGCTTCGACGATCTCCACGCCGTCGCCGAGGATCTGGTCAAAACCGGGGTCAGTGCGAAGGGCAAGATCGCGATCTCGGGCCGCTCGAACGGCGGCGTGCTCGTCGGCGCCGCGATGACGCAGCGCCCCGACCTTTATGGCGCCGTGATCTCGGGCTCGCCGATCAAGGACATGTGGCGTTACAACAAGATGCTCGCGGGCGCCTCGTGGGTTGCCGAATATGGCGATCCCGACGTGCCCGGGGATTGGGCGTTTCTGTCGAAATATTCGCCGTATCACAACATCCGCAAGGGCGTGAAATATCCGCCGATCTTCCTTTATCTGTCGACCAAGGACGACCGCGTCCACCCCGGCCATGCGCGCAAATTTGCCGCGCGGCTGATGGAGAATAGCAACCGCGTCTATTATCACGAATATCTGGAAGGCGGCCATTCGGTCGGCGCCGACCATGCCGAGGATGCGGTGCGCGCCGCGATGCTCCACGGCTTCCTGACGCGCGAACTGGTCGAGAAGAAATAGCGATTCCGCCGCCTAGCGGATCTGCCGTTTCTCCAGTTTTCGCGCGAGCGTGCGCCGGTGCATCCCGAGCCGGCGCGCGGTCTCCGAAATGTTGAAATCGGTCTCGACCAGCATCTGGTGGATATGCTCCCATTCGACGGTCTTGATCGACGATTGGCGGTCGCCGACCGGCGTTTCGGCATTCCCCTCGGCGCGGTCGAACGCCGCCTCGATATCATCGGTGTTCGACGGCTTGGCGAGATAATAGGACGCGCCGAGCTTGATCGCCTCAACCGCGGTCGCGATGCTCGCAAAGCCGGTGAGCACGACGATCCGCATCGCGGCATCCGACGCGCGCAGCGCCTGCACGCACGCGAGCCCCGACGCGCTGCCCAGCTTCAGGTCGACGACCGCATAGCCCGGCCGGAACGCCTGCAGGTGCGCCTCCATTTCCTCGGGGCCATGCGCCACCTGCACGACATAGCCGCGCCGCTCGAACGAGCGCTTCAGCGTGCGCGCAAACGGCTCGTCATCCTCGACGATCAACAGCTTCCGCGTCTCGTTCACGCCCTTTCTCCTTCGGGCCGCGCGACCGCCGAAATCGGCAGCGTGATGCGAACCAGCGCACCACCCGCATCGCGGTTCGCCACCGTCGCGCCGCCACCAAGCTTGCGCAAGACATTGACCAGCAGGAACAGCCCCAGCCCACCGCCCGGCCGTCCTTTGGTCGATCGATAGGGCTGGCCGAACTGCTCGAGCATCTCGTCGCTGAACCCCGGCCCGCGGTCGGCAATTTCGATCACCGCCATGTCGCCGTCGCGCGTCGCGCTGACGCCGACCCAGTCGGGCGAAACTTCGGACGCATTGTCCATCACATTGTCGATCACCTGCCGCAGCGCGGGGTCCGACACGATCGCGACGTCGGCGCCGAAGCGGTCGTTGAACTCGACCGTCCCAGGGCGCCGCAGCGCGCGCGATCCTGTGACGATATCGGTCAGGAACGCGCGCATCGTGGTGAGCTGCGGCGCCTCGCCGCGCGCCTCTCCCGCCGACATCAGGATGCCGCTGACGATTGCCTTGCAGCGCTGCACCGCGGCATCCATGTCGGCCAGATCCTCCTGCATCTCGCGATCCTTCGCGAGGCGGGGCGCCGCTTTCCAGTCGCCGATCAGCACCGACAGCGTCGACAAGGGCGTGCCAAGTTCGTGCGCCGCGCCCGACGCGAGCAGCCCCATGCGCACGATATGATCCTCCTCTGCCGCGCGCTGGCGGCTCGCCGCGAGCGCGGCGTCGCTGTCGCGCAAATTGCGGCTGATCCGCGTGACGAACGCCACGAGGAGCACCGCAATGAGCAGGAAGCAGACGAAGCTGCCCTGAAGATAGAGCTTCATCGGATCAGCCGCATAGGGCGGCGGCAATACGAGCGGGGTCGGATCGATCCGCAGTGCCGCCAGCGCCGCCAACGCCGCTGCGACGATCGCCCATGACGAACGCGGGGTCAGCAGGATCGCCCCGATCACCACCTGAAGCAGGAAGAGCGACGCAAAAGGATTCGCGAGCCCGCCACTGTGATGGAGTTGCCACCCCAGCGCAGCCACGTCGAACAGCAGCACCGCGGTCAGTTCGGCGTTGGTCACCACCCGGCCGCGCCGCAGCAAGGCGATATTCGCGAAATTGATCGCGATCACCACCATGATCGCCGCGAGCAATGGCGCACGCGGCAGGGAAATACCCATGGGCCCGCTGACGATGCCGATCGTCGCAAGTTGTCCGCCGACCGCAAGCCAGCGAAGCTGGATCAGCAACGTCATGTTGCGGCGACCGGCGGGTGCGCGCGAGGGCGCGGTTGGCGGGATGGTCGGGCGGGTCATCGATCCCGGATACGCCACAGCCGCCACGCAAAAAAGAGGCTGAGCGCACAAAGCGCAAACCAGGTCAGCGCATAGACCAGATGATTGTCGGGAAAGCGCACGACGGTCAGCCCGCCGACGGGATAACCGCCCGCGTTCGGTGCCATATCGGCATCGACGAAATAGGGCGCGGAGTTGCCGAGCCCCCTCGCCTGCGCAATCGCCGCGACGTCGCGCGAAAACCAGCGATCCGCCACCGGATCGTTCGAACGGAGAAAAGCTCCGCCGGGCTCGGTGACGCGCAGCAGGCCGGTCACGGTCGCCAGACCCGCGGCATTTCCCGCCGCGCGCGTCCTTGCGTCGTGCCGCGCTTTTGGCACGAAACCGCGATTGACGAGCAGCGTGAAATCGGGCGTTTCGAGTGGCGTCATCACCCAATAGCCGGGCCCAAGATCGGTCACGGCCTGCACAAGCGTCTCGCGATCATGCCGGAAGCTGCCCGTCGCACTTATCCGGCGATAGGCATCATGCTTCGCGCTGACCGCCTTCCACTGCGCCGGCCCGGGCGCCGCTACCGGCGCCGCATGGATGCGCTCCTCGACCGACGCGACCAGCTCATGCTTCCACACGCGCCGTTCGAGCTGCCAGACGCCGAGCGCCGCGAGACCGATCGCCGCGATCAGCGCCGCCGCGGCAAAGGCCGCGCGGCGGACGCGTGTCACGGAATCTGACTCGCCGACTGGCTCGTCGGTTCGTGCGGCATCGGCATCATATTGGTGTTGAGGTGATGCATCACCCACAGCGAGCCTGCGAGCATGATCACGACAACGATGATCGTGAAGACGAGCGAGGTCAGCGACCAGCCGCCCTCGGCCTTCGGCGTCATATGGAGGAAGAAGACCATGTGGACGACGATCTGCACCACGGCGAAGCCCATGATGATCGCCCCCGTCGCGCCCGCGCTGAGCGGCATCGTCATCACCAGCCAGAAGGGAATGGCGGTCAAAATCACCGACAGGACGAAACCGATGACATAGTCACGCATCGACGCGTGCGGCATCTCGATCTCGTGGTGCGCGTCGTGCGCGTGGGTATCGTGGCTCACCGCAGCACTCCCATCAGATAGACAAAGGTGAAGACGCCGATCCACACGACGTCGAGGAAGTGCCAGAACATCGAAAGGCACATTACGCGGCGCTTGTTCGCGGCGATCAGCCCATGCTTCGACAGCTGGAACATCAGCGTCACCAGCCAGATGACGCCGAAGGTGACGTGCAGCCCGTGCGTACCGACAAGGGTGAAGAAGCTCGACAGGAAGGCGCTGCGCTGCGGCGTCGCACCGATTTCGATCAGGTGGTGGAACTCGTAAAGCTCGATCCCGAGGAAGGCGAGCCCGAACAGGCCGGTGATCGCGAGCCAGGTCTGGACGCCCTTCACCTTGCCCTGCTGCATCTGAAGCACCGCAAAGCCATAGGTGATCGACGAGAAAAGCAGCATCGCGGTGTTCAGCGCAATGAGCTTCAGATCGAACAGATCCTTCGGTGCGGGCCCTGCGGCATAGCTGCCGCCGAGCACGGCGTAACAGGCAAACAGGATCGCAAAGATGAGGCAATCGCTCATCAGGTAGATCCAGAAGCCCAGCATCGTGCTGTGCCCCTCGGGGTGCGCATGCTCGTCGAGGTCGTAGAACTGGACGGGCTCGTCTGCGGTTATCGTTTTGGCACTCATCGGATCAGGCTCCGGCCGCCAGCTGGCGGGTGCGCGCTTCTTCGACCGCGGTGACCGTCGCCGCCGGAATGTCGAAATCGCGCTTGTAGTTGAAGGTATGATAGATCGCGCCGACGATCGTCGCGACAAAGCTGACGGCGACCAGCCACCAGATATGCCAGACCAGCGCGAAGCCCATGACGAGGCAGAAGCCCGACAGGATGATCCCCGTGCCCGTATTGCTCGGCATATGGATATCGCGATAGCCATCGACCGGCCGCTGGTGTCCGCGCGTCTTCATATCGTACCAGGCGTCGAGGTCGTGGATCACCGGGGTGAAGGCGAAATTGTAATCTGGCGGCGGCGAGCTGGTCGCCCATTCGAGCGTGCGGCCGTTCCACGGGTCGCCGCCGGTTTCGTCGCGCAGTTCTTTGCGGCGCCAGATGCTCACCGCGAACTGGACCAGCATCGCACCGATGCCCGCGGCGACGATCAGTGCGCCGATGCCCGCGATCACGAACCAGATTTGCAGGCTCGGGTCGTCGAACACGCGCATGCGCCGCGTCACGCCCATCAGGCCGAGGATATAGAGCGGCGTGAAGGCGACCCAGAAACCGACGACCCAGCACCAGAAGCTGACCTTGCCCCAGAAGACGTCGAGCTTGTAGCCGAACGCCTTGGGCCACCAATAGTTGATCGCCGCGAACAGGCCGAACAGCACGCCGCCGATGATCACATTGTGGAAATGCGCGATCAGGAACAGCGAATTGTGCAGCACGAAGTCGGCGGGCGGCACCGCGAGCAGCACCCCGGTCATGCCGCCGATGACGAAGGTCAGCATGAAGGCGATCGTCCACATCATCGGCAGTTCGAACCGGATGCGGCCGCGGTACATGGTGAACAGCCAGTTGAAGAGCTTCGCCCCCGTCGGGATCGAGATCACCATCGTCGTGATGCCGAAGAAGCTGTTGACGCTCGCCCCCGATCCCATGGTGAAGAAATGGTGCAGCCAGACGAGGTACGACAGGATCGTGATACAGATCGTCGCATAGACCATCGAGGTATAGCCGAAGAGCCTTTTGCCCGAGAAGGTCGACGTGACTTCGGAGAAGACCCCGAACAGCGGCAGCACGAGGATGTAAACCTCGGGGTGACCCCAGATCCAGATCAGGTTCACATACATCATCGGCGAACCGCCGAGATCGTTGGTGAAGAAGTTCGTGCCGACATAGCGGTCGAGCGTCAGCAGCACGAGCGTCGCGGTCAGGATCGGGAAGGAGGCGACGATCAGGATGTTGGCGCAGAGGCTGGTCCAGGTGAAGACCGGCATCTTCATCAGGCCCATGCCCGGAGCGCGGAGCTTCAGGATCGTGACGATCAGGTTGATCCCCGACAGCGTCGTCCCGATCCCCGCTATCTGCAGCCCCCAGATATAATAATCGACGCCGACATTGGGACTATAGGATATCCCCGACAGCGGCGGATAGGCGAGCCAGCCGGTCTGCGCATATTCGCCGACGAACAGCGAGATCATCGTCAGCACCGCGCCGGCGGTCGTCATCCAGAAACTGAAATTGTTGAGGAAGGGGAAGCTGACGTCGCGCGCGCCGATCTGCAGCGGCACGACATAGTTCATCAGCCCGGTGATGAACGGCATCGCGACGAAGAAGATCATGATCACGCCATGCGCGGTGAAGACCTGGTCATAATGGTGCGGCGTGAGATACCCCTCGGACCCGTTGAACGCCATCGCTTGCTGTAGCCGCATCATGATCGCGTCGGCAAAGCCGCGCAGGAACATGATGAGCCCCAAGATCATGTACATGATCCCGATGCGCTTGTGGTCGACGGTGGTGAACCATTCGGTCCACAAATAGCCCCAGAGGCGGAATTTGGTGATCAGACCGAGCACGGCGATGCCGCCGAGGACGACGCCGATGAAAGTGACGACGAGGATCGGCTCGTGCAGCGGCAGCGCCTCGAGCGACAGCTTGCCGAGAAACGGACCGGTTTCGGGTGCGGGATGCGGGATGGTCATGTTGATCTCGGGCTTCTTCAGGACATCGGGCGTTCGGCGGCGGGTGCGCGCAGCGCCGTGCGTTCGGGCTTGGACGGATGGGGCAGCCCCTCGCCCTTCAGCTTGTCGGGGGCGACGGGCTTCGCGTCGGGGCGGTCGTTCGACATCACCGGCGAACTGCAATAGGCCGCGACATAGCGCATGCTCCAGCGTGCCGCATCGACCGTTCCGCGTGCGGCGAACTTGTCATAGGTGACCTGCCGGACATTGCCGATGCCCGCGATGCCGGCGCCGCCGGCGGCGTCGAGCGACATCATATCGTGCATGCACATCTTGCCGGGCTCGACGCACATATTGACGACGGCGTCGAACAGCTGCGGATCGCTCGCGGCAAAGCGGCGGACGGGCTCCTTGTGCGTCGGCTTTTCAAGCTTCAGATAGGTATCGCGGCTAAGGTCGCCTTCGGCCGAGGCCTTGGCGGTCGCAACCCATTTGTCGAACTCGCCCGCGGGCAGGCTCTTCACCGCAAAGCGCATGTTCGAAAAGCCCCAGCCCGAATAATTGGCCGAAAAGCCTTCATAATTGCCGGTCTTGTCGAACACGCCGTGCAGCTTGGTTTCCATGCCGGGCATCGCATAAATCTGTCCCGCAAGCGCGGGCACGTAAAAGCTGTTCATTACCGACGAGGAGGAGATGCGGAACCGCACGGGCCGGTTCACCGGCAGCGCCAGCTCGTTCACCGTCGCGACGCCCTGTTCGGGATAGATGAACAGCCATTTCCAGTCGAGCGCGACGACCTGCACGTCGAGCGGCTTCACTTCCGCCGCCACCGGCTGGCCCGGCCCCGTGCGCGCCAGCGGGCGATAGGGATCGAGCAGATGCGTCGCGACCCACGTCACCGCGCCCAAACAGATGATGATCAGCAGCGGCGCCGACCAGATGACCAGCTCGAGCTGCGTCGAATGATCCCAATCGGGCTTGTAAGTCGCCTCCTTGTTCGACGCGCGATATTTCCACGCGAAGAAGATCGTCAGCCCCATCACAGGCACGATGATCAGCAGCATCAGGACCGTCGACAGGATGATCAGGTCGCCCTGCTGACGCGCAACGTCGCCGGCAGGGTCGAGCACGATCAACCCGCAACCCGACAGCAGAGGCAGCGCGGCGATCAGCGGCAAAAGCCGCAATCGGGCGAGAAAACGGGGGAGATTGCTTGGCATGATGCGCGCCTAGGCCTCCTTTGTTGCACTGCACATAGGACATTTTGTCCAATCCCGCGACCGCTCTTCATCGCGCAGGGGCATTTTCATTCCGGGCGATTTTGCCCTATGACCGACTCGTGCCCCCGCATCTTGTCTTGCGGATGGCGCCAGCTCAAGGATTGTTACCATGGCTGCCGATACCGTGCCCACCACCGAGGTCGAACGCGACGCCCGCGCCCTCCATGAAGACGGCGGCCACCGCATCGACCCCGCCGAAATCGCGATCGGCGTCATCATCGGCCGCACCTCCGAATTCTTCGACTTCTTCGTCTACGCCATCGCGTCGGTGCTGGTATTCCCGAAGCTCGTCTTCCCGCACCTCGACCCGCTGACCGGCACGCTCTGGTCCTTCGCGATCTTCGCGCTCGCCTTCGTGTCGCGCCCGGTCGGCACGATCATCTTCACCGCGATCGACCGCGCCTATGGCCGCGGCGCAAAGCTGACGATCGCGCTCTTTCTGCTCGGCGGCTCGACCGCGGCTATCGCCTTCCTGCCCGGCTATGAATCGATCGGCATCGGCGCCGCGCTCCTCCTCGCGCTCTTCCGCATGGGTCAGGGCGTCGCGCTCGGCGGCTCGTGGGACGGTCTCGCCTCGCTGCTCGCGATCAACGCGCCCGAAAAGCGTCGCGGCTGGTACGCAATGATCCCGCAGCTTGGTGCGCCGCTGGGCCTGATCGTCGCCAGCCTGCTCTTCATGTTCCTGATCGCGGCGCTGCCGGCGCAGGATTTCCTCGACTGGGGCTGGCGTTATCCCTTCTTCGTCGCCTTCGCGATCAACGTCGTGGCGCTGTTTGCGCGGCTGCGCATCGTCGTGACTCCCGAATATGCCGAATTGTTCGAGAATCGCGCGCTCGAGCCCGCACCTTTGCTCGACACGGTCCGGTCGGAATGGAAGACGATCGTCATCGGCACCTTCGCACCGCTCGCCAGCTTCGCGATGTTCCACATGGTCACCGTCTATCCGCTGTCGTGGGTCTTCCTGTTCACCGACGAGACTCCCGTGCGCTTCCTGATGATCGAGGCGATCGCCGCCGTTGTCGGTATCGGAGCGATCGTTGCGTCGGGCATTCTTGCCGACCGCATCGGACGCCGCACGCTGCTTGGCGCGACGGCGGCCGCGATCGCCGCGTTCAGCGGCTTCGCACCGCAACTGCTCGACGCGGGCGAGTTCGGTGAGGCGGCGTTCATGATCCTCGGCTTCCTCCTTCTCGGCCTCTCGTTCGGCCAGTCGTCGGGCGCGCTCTCGTCGAACTTCCAGCCGCGCCACCGCTACACCGGCTCGGCCCTCACCTCCGACCTTGCATGGCTGTTCGGCGCCGGTTTCGCCCCGATGATCGCGCTGTGGCTGTCCAGCCAGTACGGGCTGATCGCGGCGGGCGGCTATCTGCTGTCGGGCGCGATCGTCACGCTCGTCGCGCTGTGGCTCAACCGCGAGCTCGCCAGCACGATCGACTGATCCGCAAACCCGGATGAAGTTCAGCGCGACGATCGAGCTCAGGGGGATCAATCCCTATGTGCTCGTCAGCGCGGCGCAGGCGCAGCGGATCAAGGCGGGCTGGAAAAAGCCCCTCCCCGTTCTCATCCAGATAAACGGCCAACCCGATCCGGCCTGGCGGGTCAACATGATGCCCGTGGGCGACGGAAGCTTTTATCTCTATCTCGACGGGATCGTCCGCAAGGCATCGGGCACTGAAGTCGGCGACATCGTCGAGGTATCTGTCGCATTCGCCCCCGCTTACCGGAGCGGCCCGCAGCACACTATGCTCCCGGAATTCGCCGCACGGCTCGGCGAGGATGCCGTCGCCAAGGCCGGCTGGGAAAGCCTCACGCCCAGCCTCCGTAAGGAAATCCTGCGCTACCTCGCCACTCTGAAGTCGGACGCGGCGCGGCAACGCAATATCGACCGCGCCATCGGCGTCCTCGGCGGAGCAAAGGCCCGCTTTCTGGCGCGCGACTGGAATTGATCGGGCCGTTCGAAAGCCGCTAGTTCCGACGAAACACTCTGGCGCCGCCTCGATACCGCGCCGCCTCGCGGATATCAGCGCGGCGCGTCCTTCGGCGCCGGAATGAAACTGGTCAGCGCGTCGATCACCTGCTGCGGCTGCTCCTCGGCGATCCAGTGGCCCGAGTCCGTAATGATCACCGTCCTCACATTGTGCGCGACATTGCGCAGGAGGACGCCGATCGTCTCGCCAAGCCCGCCCGTGGCGCCCAGCCCAAAAACGGGATCGTCAGCGGCTGCTTGGAGAAGGCCCGATTGTCGACCTCATCCTGTGCGAATGCGCGATAATATTCGAACCCGCCGCGCAGCGCACCGGGGCGCGCATAAGCGGCTGCGCAAAAATCCTCGGACTCCTGCGTCAGCGCGCTCGTATTCACTGCCTCGACGCTGCGGAACCAGCGAATGAATTCGCTCTCCTGTCCCGTAATGAGCATCTCGGGCAGATCGCGGACACCGAAGAAGCGGAAATGCCATGTCCGCGGCGTCGCCGAAATTTCCTTCCACGGGTCGATCCCCGGCAGGGGGACATCCATGACGATCAGGCGCGACACCTGATCGCGATATTGCGCGGCATAGGCATAGGCGACCATGCCGCCCATATCATGTCCCGCGAGGGTGACGCGCGGCCCAAGCCCCAGTGCATCGACAAGGGCATGGATATCACGCGCGATGTTCGCCTTTTCATAACCCGTCGCGGGCCGCGCGGTATCGCCCAGTCCGCGCAGGTCCGGTGCGATCACCCTATGCCCCCGCGCCGCCAACGCCGGCATCACATGGCGCCACATGTAGGATGTCTCGCCCCAGCCATGCAGCAGGACGATCGGCTCGCCGCGGCCCTCAGAGATCAGATAATGATATTGGACGCCATTCGCCTCAATCTTGCCGTCGCGGATCGTGATTGGCGCGGCCGGGGTCGCGACAGGCGATGCACGGGCCATCTCCCCGGGCTGGCTGACGAGGAGGATGTCGGCGGCGAACAGCGCTTTATGCATAGAGGGGCTTTCTGCAGCAAACGGAAAGGCTTGCGGTACGTCAGCCGGAGGGATGAATAATATTGTCCGAAAGCTCAGGTTCGGCGCTTCGGCCATGCCGCGCCATATCGGATGGTACAACAGGTCGGCGAACTCTCGGGTCTGAACCCGCCAGCCCGAACGCGTAGTTTAGCGATAGGCGAATCTTGCCCGGCCAAAGGAAAAACATGCCCTCCCCCATCCGCATCCTGCTTCAGACCACAATTCCGCCAATCGAGGACGATTGGCATATCGGACGCTTCTCGCTGCTTCGCGACTATCTTTCGAGTCTCACCGACGAAGACGGCCAGCCCCTATGCGCGGTAACCGCGCGCGACCGTACCGCGCCGGGAACGCCCGATCCCGTCCTCTCGACGATCGACCGGTCGGATTTCGACGAACTCTGGCTATTCGCGGTCGATACCGGCGACGGGCTGACCGGCGAGGATTGCGCGGCGATCGGCCGGTTCCGAGCAAAGGGCCGCGGGCTGCTCGTAACGCGCGACCATATGGATCTCGGCAGCTCGGTCTGTACGCTGGGCGGTGTGGGCAACGCGCATTATTTCCACAGCACGCGCCCCGAGCCCGACGCGAGCCGCCATGTCGCGGATGACCGCGAAACCGGCTATATCCTGTGGCCCAACTATCACTCGGGTGCGAACGGCGATTTTCAGACGATCGCGATCACCGAGCCGCCGCATGTCCTGCTGAGCGACCCCGATGCCGCGGATGGCCTGATCCGTTACCTTCCGGCCCATCCGCACGAAGGCGCGGTCGGCGTTCCCGAAGGCGATACGTCGGCGCGCGTCATTGCCACGGGGGTAAGCCAGGCCAGCGGCAACCGCTTCAACCTCGCCGTCGCATTCGAGCCGTCCTCGAACGGCGGCCCCGGACTCGCCGAGTCCACCTTCCACCATTTCGCCGACTATAATTGGGATCCGGCGATGGGCTGTCCCACCTTTGTCAGCGAGAAGCCCGGACAGTCGCTTGCCGCTTCGCCCGAGGCTCAGCGGTCGATCCGCCGATATGTCCGCAACCTCGCGGTCTGGCTGGCGGGACGGTCGTTATAGCACGACATTCGGACACGCCCCGGAATGCCCATGAAAAAGCGGCCATGGTTCAAACCCGAACCATGGCCGCTTTTTCAATCGGGGAAGCGATCGACGATCAATAATCCCAGACCGCAGGGACGGCGCGGAACGCATCGCCTGCGACCGCCACATGATAGATCGACGGGAACGGCAGGTGTGTCGCAACGAACGGCTCGCGCGTCGCTGCAAAGTCGCGCAGCAGATTGACGCGGACGCGCTCCGATTCCTCGGGATCATGTTCGAAGCCATTGTACCAGCCGGGCTGGTCGAACCCGACCTGGAAGATGGCATCGCCGACGAAGGTCAACGCCTCGCCGTCCGATGCGACACGGACGACGCAATGGCCGGGCGTGTGCCCGCCGGTCAGCTTGGCGGTCACGCCGGGGGCGATCTGCGCTTCGGTCTCGAAGGTCCGAATCTTGCTCGCATATTGCTCCATGAACCGCTTGGCCGTGGCGCGGAGCGCATCGGGAAAGCCGTCGGGCATCACGGTTTTCGAAAAGTCGGGATCCTTCCAGAATTCGACCTCGGCGGCCGCGACGTGGACGCGCAGGTCCGGACGCATCCGATCATGCGTATCGCCGATCACCAACCCGCCGATATGATCCATATGCATGTGGGTGATCACGACGTCGGTGATCGATTCAAGCGGAATTCCGGCCGCCTCCAGCCGCGGCAGCAGACGCCCGGCCTTTTCCAGCTTCAGATTCGGATCCATGCCCAGGCCCGCGTCGACGAGGATCGTTTGCTCGCCGCTACGCACGACCAGGACGTTCAGCGGCCACTCGGCCACTTCGCGCGGCAGAAACTGCTCGCCGAGCCATGTATCGAGTATATCGGGCTCGACATTATGCGCCAGGACATGGGCCGAAATCGGCAAGATGCCATCGCTGATCACCAACACGTCGATATCGCCCACCTGGAGCGCGTAACGCGACGGCACCGGCTCGTCGAGGCGCGGGCGGTCGGATTGCAGAACGGTGTCGAGAGTCATGTCGGTCTCCTCTTTCTTCGCAGATTGAGAGACCTGCATCGCGCGTTCGGCCGGTAGCCGATATCGTGCGGGCCGACAGGACGACGCTGTTGCAGGAGCAGGCCGACCTGCACCTTGAGATAGGTGCGCCGTGCGCAGAGGGTCGCGCCGCAAAGACATTGAGCCTTATGGACCAAAGCGCGACCCGCATATTGCGAAGCGTTACCGCTCCTGGCACCCGGATTCGGCAGCGTCCGTATGCCGCGAGCTTGCCTGCAATTCGCATTGATTTGACGCGGCTTAGTTCTTATTCCACGTCGATGACGACGATCTCGGAAACCAGCCGCTCACGACCCGCCCTTCCGCTTTGGAAGGCGAAGGCCTTTGCCCAATGGACGCTCAGCCACCTTCCGTTCGGCGAAACGCTGAACCATTCGCTGCAGCGCGCGCGTGGAGCGTTCAACGATACGAACAGGCTGCAGGTACTTGTCTCACAGGCCGGATATCTGCGCGCCCTCAACGGCCGCTTCCCCCTCGCCGGCAAGAGCGTCGTCGAAATAGGGCCCGGCTGGCAGGGTGTGGGAACCTTGTTGCTGCACCTGTTCGGGGCGGGACGCATCATCGCCTATGATCACCAGCCCCATTTGCGTTTGATAATGATGCAGGGCCTGGCAGCCGTCGCATCTGACCATGTCGACAAGATCGCGGCCGCTTCCGGCCTGACAAGCACATCCATCAAGGACAAGACGGACAGAATCGCCGCCTGCGCGTCGCTGGACGAACTGTTCAAGGTGATGCACGTCGATTATCGCGCTCCGGCCGATGCGGCGGCTACGGGACTTCCGGATCACTCCGTCGATCTCGTCTACAGCTATGGCGTACTCGAACATATCGACGCGGCCAGCCTGCGCGCGATCTTCGTCGAAAGCAGTCGCATCCTCTCTCCCGAGGGGCGTTCCAGCCACAATATCGGCCTGCACGACCACTTCCAAAGCGCCGGCTGCGGAAACGGCGTGAACTTCCTTCGCTACTCGCAAGGGACGTGGGATTTCTGGTGCGGAAACGCGATGCTGTATCACAACCGCTTGCGCGCGCCCGACTATCTGACGATGCTCGCCTCGCTCGGCGCCGAAACGATTTGGCAGGACCGCGAGTTGACCGACGCGAATATTGCTGCGGTGAAAAATATGCCCATACACCCCGACTTTCAGCGCTACAGCACCGACGATCTGGCCGCGTCGCACCTTTACGTCGACTTCCGCTAACCGAATTCCATCGCGAGAGGATACGGCCCGTCGCGCAAGCGGCGTGCGGCGGGCCGCGCGTTCATATGGATCGCGCCGAACAGGCGCGTAATGCCGCGAAAGCGGGCAATCACCATGGGTGTTAAGGCAAGAACGAAGGCCCGCTGCGCATCGGCGCTGGGGATGGTGGACAGGGCTGGATTCGAACCAGCGTACGGAAACCCGGGCAGATTTACAGTCTGCTGCCTTTAACCACTCGGCCACCTGTCCATTGGGGTCCGCGTTGGGAAGCGGTCCAATGGCGAAACGAGGCTTGCCTGTCAATGCCAGTCATGGGAAAGGCCGCGCGTTATGAGACAATTTTCCCGTCACCGTCGCCCTTCCGGCCAAAACCAGCGCGGACAAGCCATTCGTTTCTGGGGTCGTCACGCCGTTTTGGCCGCGCTTGCCAACCCCGAACGCACGGTCAAGCGCATCTGGGGCACCCGCGAAGCGCTCGGCCAGCTCGACCTGCCGCCGGTGATTCCGATCAGCTACGCCGACGTCACCGACCTTGCGCGACTCGTCGCGCGCGATGCGCCGCATCAGGGACTGGTGATCGAGGTCGACCCGCTCGAGGACGTCTATCTCGGCGACCTGTTGCAGGAAGAAAGCGATACCGACAGCAAACGCCCGCTGATCATCCTCGACCAGGTAACCGATCCGCACAATATTGGCGCTGTGCTCCGCTCGGCCGCGGCGTTCGACGCCGCCGCGATCATCACGCAGGACCGGCACAGCCCGCCCGAAAGCGGCGTCATCGCACGCTCGGCGTCGGGCGCGCTGGAAATCGTGCCTTGGGTCCGCGTCGTCAATCTGTCGCGCGCGCTCGAGGAAATCGCCGAGGCGCAATATTGGCGCATCGGCTTGATGGGCGACACCGAAACGACGCTGGGCGAGACACTCGACGGTAGCAAGGTTGCGCTGGTGCTGGGGTCCGAAGGCGACGGCATGCGCCACAATGTCATGGAACATTGCGACGTGCTGGCCAAACTCCCCATCTCGCCGCGGATGGAGAGCCTCAACATCTCGAACGCCGCGGCGATCGCACTCTACGCGGTCGCGACGGCGCAAGGCTGATCGTCACCCCGGCGCAGGCCGGGATGACGATGAAATCAATCTTCCGCGGCGATCCGCACGCGGAGGCCGTCGAGCGCATCGCTGAACGGGATCTGGCACGACAGGCGCGAGCCTTCGTCGCGGTCGGTGGTCGAATCGAGCAGGTCGTTCTCATCCTCGCTCATCGCGGGAAGCTGGTCGGTCGCGCCCGCCTCCACATGGACATGGCACGTCGCGCACGAACAACAGCCGCCGCACAGCGCGAGCAGTTCGTCAAAGCCCGCGTCGCGGATATTTTCCATGACCGTCAGGCTGGTATCGCCCTCGATTTCATGCTCGGTTCCGTCACGCGTCACGACAATCAGCTTGGCCATGCTAGTCCCCATATCTTCGGTGTTGCTGGCGCTATGTCGCGCGTTGCACGGCAAATCAAGCGTTGCTAGTGATAGCCCGTGGAACAAAAGGAGAATATGCGATGGGCCTCCGCCAGCAGCAGTTGAACGCGGGAATCGACGCGCTTGCGGCACGCGATTCCAACTTCGCGCGGGCGCTCGGCAACGCCGGCTATCCCGAACCGCGTATCCGCGCGCCCGGCTATACCACATTGCTCCGCACCATCGTCGGCCAGCAGGTCAGCGTCGCCGCCGCCAACTCGATCTGGAACAAGCTGGAGGCGCAGTTTGGCGAGGGTTGCCCTGCCGAGACGGTCGCCGTCGCCGATTTCGACACGCTGCGCGCGTGCGGCCTGTCGGGCCAGAAGCAGGGCTATGCCAAAAGCCTTGCGCAGCTGATCCTCGACGGCGAGCTCCAATTCGACGCCCTCCCCGCCGACGATGAGGAAGCGATCGCGCTGCTCACCCGCGTCAAGGGCATCGGTCGCTGGTCCGCCGAAATCTACCTGCTCTTTGCCGAGGGTCGCCCCGACATCTGGCCCGCGGGCGACCTGGCCGTGCAGGAAGCCGTCGGCCGTATCTTGCAGTTGGGCGCCCGCCCCGGCGAGAAGCAGGCACGCGAACTCGCCGAACCCTGGCGCCCGCACCGCGGCGCCGCCGCGATCTTCAGCTGGCATTGCTACAATATGGACGTGATCTGAGGATGGCCGCCAATCTCCCCTCCCTCGTCATTCCCGCGCGTGGAAACTCGAACTGATTGAAAAGGACAATCCCGACTGGAGCGACCTGGGCGAGACTTTCGGCTTTGAACCGATAGGCTGAACTGGGTTCCCGCTTTCGCGGGAATGACGATAGAGGGGGTGACCTTTGATTCGGAGCATGCGCAAATGAATACCCGCGACGTCGTCACCGCTTATTATGCCGCCTTCAACGCGGGCGACACCGACGCGATGCTCGCGCTCGTCGCCGACGATATGCGTCATGACGTCAACCAGGGCGAACCGCGCCACGGCAAGCCGCTGTTTGCCGAATTTAACGCGCATATGACGCGCTGTTACCGCGAGCAGCTCACCGACATGGTGATCTTCGCCGAGGGAAATCGCGCCGCCGCCGAGTTCATCGTCAACGGCACCTATCTCGCCACGGACGAGGGCCTGCCCGAAGCCAATGGTCAGACCTATCGCCTCCCCGGCGGCGCCTTTCTGTCGGTGAACGACGCGGGTCTGATCGACCGCGTCACCACCTAT
Organism: Sphingopyxis sp. YR583; assembly: GCF_900108295.1. NCBI lineage: Bacteria > Pseudomonadati > Pseudomonadota > Alphaproteobacteria > Sphingomonadales > Sphingopyxidaceae > Sphingopyxis > Sphingopyxis sp. YR583. The sequence goes on from NZ_FNWK01000002.1 coordinate 716,041, forward strand.
TATAATCTCCAGGATTGGCTGCAGCAGGTCGGCGCATGACCGTCCGCGTCGCGCCGGTCACGGGCGCCGGGCTGGCCGCGGTCATTTCCGACCTCGCACGCCTGCGCACTGTCGTGTTCCGCGACTTTCCCTATCTCTACGACGGCGACGCCGCCTATGAGTCCGACTATCTCGCCAGCTTCGCGCAGGCAGAGGGCGCCGTGATCGTCGTCGCGCGCGATGGCGAGGAGATTGTCGGCGCCGCCACCGCCGCCCCGCTCGCCGCGCAGGACATGGCATGGCAGCAACCGCTCGCCGCCGCGGGCTTCGACATTGCGCGGACATTCTATTTCGGCGAATCGGTGCTGCTCGCCAGCCATCGCGGCCAGGGCGTCGGCCATGCCTTCTTCGACCATCGCGAAGCACAGGCGCGCGCGCAGGGCGCCTCGCATGCCGCCTTCTGCAGCGTGATTCGCGAGGCCGATCACCCCTCCCGCCCCGTCGGCTACCGCCCGCTCGACACCTTCTGGCGCGCGCGCGGCTATGCCCCGCTTGCCGGCGTGACCGCGTCCTTCGACTGGAAATGCGTTGGCGAGGACGCCGAACGCAGCCACATTCTTCAATATTGGACCCGCAAATTATGATCCGCGTCGCCAGCGCCGCTTGGCCGATCGACCGGCACCCGGACTGGGCCAGCTACGCCGCCAAACTCGAAGCCTGGGTCGCCGAAGCAGCCGGAAACGGCGCGCGCCTGCTCGTCTTCCCCGAATATGGCAATATGGAGCTCGCCTCACTCCTCGATCCCGCAATCGCCCTCGACGCCGCGGCGCAGGTCGAACCACTCGCAGACATGGCAGGCGACGTCGCCCGCCTCCACTCCGACCTCGCCCGGCGTCACGCCGTCCATATTCTCGCCGGTTCGATGGTCGAACGCGACGAGCGTGGCAGAATCGTCAACCGCGCGCGTCTCTTCGGGCCGGAGAGCGGCGCAGGCTTTCAGGACAAGCTGATCCTGACGATGTGGGAACGCACCCACTGGACGATCGAACCCGGTGCGCCGCAGGTCACGCTCTTCGACCTCGGCTTTGCGAAGGTCGGCGTCATCATCTGCTACGACAGCGAATTTCCGGCCGCCGCACAAGCGCTCGCCGCCGCGGGCGCCGATATCCTGCTGATCCCGAGTTGCACCGACAGCCTCGCCGGCTATTGGCGCGTCCGCATCGGCGCAATGGCACGCGCGCTCGAGGCGCAATGCTTTACCGTCCAGTCGCCGACGGTCGGCGCCGCTCCCTGGTCGGCAGTGGTCGACGCAAACGTCGGCGCAGGAGGCATCTTCGCGCCGCCCGATCTCGGGATGCCCGCCGATGGCGTCGTGGCGCTGGGCGAGCTCGACACGCCGGGCTGGACCTACGCCGACCTCGATCTCGATGCACTTGCCGAGCTGCGCCGCAGCGGCGCCGTGCGCGGCCCCGCGCATTGGGGCGAACAACCGCAGGCCCCGCCCCTTCAACTTTCCATTCGCTGACCGCGCAACAAAAAGGCCGAGTGGATCGCTCCACCCGGCCTTTTGCTTTGCCTTGAGACAGGCTTATTTCTTGGCGGCGGTCTTCTTGGCCGGGGCCTTCTTCTCGGCAGCCGGCTTTTCAGCTTCGGCCTTGGGGGCTTCAGCTTTCGGAGCCGCCGCCTTCTTCGCCGGTGCCTTTTTCGCGGGAGCTTCCTCGGCCTTGGCCTCTTCCTTCACCGCGTCCTTCTTGGCGGCCGGCTTCTTCGCGGCAGCCTTTTTGGCGGGCTTGTGGTCGTGGTCATGGTCGTGGCCGCAGCCCGGGCCATGGACATGGCCGTCGTCATCGGCTTCGATCGCGGCTTCGATCTCTTCGCGCGTCACTTCGCGGTCGCTGATCTCGGCCTTTTCGAACAGGAAGTCGACGACCTTGTCTTCATAGAGCGGGGCGCGGAGCTGCGCGGCGGCGAGTGCGTCCTGCTGGACATATTCGACGAAGCGCTGGCGGTCTTCGGGGCGGTACTGCTGCGCAGCCTGCATGACGAGACGCTGCATTTCCTGCTGCGAAACCTGAACGCCATGCGCCTGACCGATTTCGGAGAGGAGCAGGCCGAGACGGACGCGGCGCACCGCGATCGAGCGATAATCGTCGCGGTCGTTCTCGAGTTCGGCCTTCGCCGCTTCGGGATCTTCCTCGTGGCTCGCTTCATGCTCGAGCTGCTGCCAGATCTGGTTGAATTCGGCCTCGACCATCGTCGGCGGCACTTCGAAGTCATGGCTCGCGGCGAGCTGATCGAGCAGCTTGCGCTTCATATAGGTGCGCGTCAGGCCGTTCAGTTCCTGCTCGACCTGATCCTTCATCAGCTCTTTCAGCTTGTCGAGGCTTTCGAGACCCAGCGACTTGGCGAACTCGTCGTCGATCTTCGACGCCGCCGGAACCTTCACTTCCTTCACCGTCACGGCGAATTCGGCGGGCTGGCCCTTCAGGTCCGCAACCGGATAATCGTCGGGGAAGGTGACCTTCAGCGTCTTTTCATCGCCGACCTTGACGCCGACGAGCTGGTCTTCAAAGCCCGGGATCAGCTGACCCGAACCGATTTCGACCGCCATATCCTCGCCCGTGCCGCCGTCGAAGGCGACGCCGTCGACGCTGCCGGCGAAGTCGATGATGACCTGGTCACCCTGGGCGGCCTTCTTGGTCTTCGGCGCTTCTTCGAAACGCTTCATCTGCGCGGCGAATTCCTCGATCTTGGCCATCACGGCCTTGTCGTCGGCGGGAACGGTCAGGCGCTCGAGCTTCAGACCGTCGATCGACGGGGTTTCGATGTCGGGCAGCACTTCCAGGCTGACGGTCAGCTCGGCATCCTTGCCGGTTTCATAGCCATCGTCGAGCGACACGGCGGGCTGCAGCGCGGGGCGAAGCTTTTCCTTCGCCATCAGGTCGCGCACGCCGGCGTCGATCGCCTTGTTGAGCGCGTCGGCCGACAGCGCCGGGCCGTGCATCTTGCGGATCAGGTTTGCCGGAACCTTGCCGGGGCGGAAGCCGGGCATGCGGACGGTCGGGGCGATGCTCTTCACCTCGTCGTCGACGCGCGCGTCGATATCCTTGGCGGTGATGGTCACGCGATATTCGCGCTTCAGGCCTTCGTTCAGCGTTTCGACGGTCTTCATTGCCTTGGTCTTATCCTTGCTCAAAATCTCGTATCGAACCCCGCCGGAGCGGCGGAGTTCCCCATGATCCCGGCCTGCATTGCAGAATGGTGCGGGCGAAGGGACTCGAACCCCCACATCTTGCGATACTGGTACCTAAAACCAGCGCGTCTACCAATTCCGCCACGCCCGCAGGTGTTTTCGGCCGGGTGCACGAAATCGCGCGCTGCCGCGCACGCCCGTGCGGGCCGCGCGGGGCTATAGCAGACGCGCGGCCAAGGGCAAGGGCACAAAGCCGCCTGTTCCACGGGCGGAACAGTGGGCGCGCCCGTTCGTTGGTTAACCCGAGGAGACAGACGATGCCGAATAGCCCCGACCCGCTTCCCAAGCCGAAGCCCGACACGATCGAACCGCAAGCGCCGCCCGAACATCCGGTACAGCCCACCCCGGTCGAAGACCCCGCCGGCCAGCCGACCGAAATCCCCGGCCGTCCCGGCGGCGGCGACATCGACCAGCCCGGCCGCGGCCCCAGCGAAGTTCCGCCGCAGGAGATCTAACGACGCTCCCTCCCCGATTCCCGCTTTCGCGGGAGTGGGTTGCATAGAGAGACTTGACGGCCCCTCTCACCCCCCGCACGATGCGCCGCAGGGGAGAGAGATATGAAATTCACCGCCGCCATTGCGCTGCTTTTGGCAACCACCGCGCCCGCGATAGCGCAGGACGCCGTCCTTTACCGCGGCGGCCCGATCATCACGATGGATGGCGACGCACCGCAAACCGTCGAGGCGGTCGTGACCAAGGGCGACCGCATCGCCTTCTCCGGCCCTGAAAAGCAGGCGCGCGCTGCCGCGGGCAAGGACGCGACCATCCGCGACCTCAAGGGTGCGACGATGCTCCCGGGTTTCATCGACGCCCATTCGCACTTCACCGTCGCCACGATGAGCGCGGGCGGGCTCGACCTTCGCGCCGGACGGCCCGTCACCGACATCGCGGGCGTCTCGGCCGCGATCCGCGATCATCTCGCCCGCACGCCGGCCGCCCCCGGCCGCTGGATCACCGTCTGGCAGTTCGATCACGAGTCGCTTGCCGAAAAACGCTACATCACCCGCGCCGAACTCGACGCGATCGCGCCCGACCGTCCGCTCGTCGTCCTCCACGTCTCGCTCCACGGCGCCGTCGCGAACAGTGCCGCACTGAAGGCCGCCGGGATCGACGAGAGCACGCCTGTGCCGCCCGGCGGCATGATCCTCCGCGACGACGCGGGCAAGCTCAACGGCGTATTGCTCGAAAAGGCGATGTTCCTGATGCTCGCCAAAATGCCGCAGCCGACCGCCGAACAGAAACTCGCCGCGCTCGACGCCGCACAGAACGCCTATTTTGCCGAGGGCTATACGCACGCGCAGGACGGCGCCACCCTGCCCCCCGACGTCGCCTTCCTCACCAGCCCGGCTGCGCGCGAGCGGCTCAAGATCGACCTCGCGCTGCTCCCCTTCTCGACCGGCCTCGACGGCCTGCTCGCCAACCCCGGCCTCCAATTCGGCCGTTATCAGGGCCATGTGAAGCTACAGGGGATCAAATTCGTCCTCGACGGATCGGTCCAGTCGCGCACCGGCTTTTTCACCCGCGACTATAAACGCGGCAGCCCCGAGGGCCATCACCCCTGGCATGGCGAGCCGATCCTCTCCGAAGAGGAATTCATCGCGCAGGCGAGGAAGGTGAATGACCGCGGCTGGCAGCTCTTCGTTCATGCCAATGGCGACGCCGCGATCGACATGGCGATCCGCGGCTTCGACTTGCTCGGGATCAAGGCCGCGGACAACCGCCGCCCGATCGTCATCCACTCGCAATTCCAGCGCCGCGACCAGCTCTCCGCCTACAAGCGCATCGGCGTCGGCCCCGCCTATTTCTCGAACCACACATGGTATTGGGCCGACGTCCACCGCACCAACTTCCCCGCCGAAGTCGTCGATTTCATCAGCCCCTTCCGCTCCGCACGCGCTGCGGGCCTGACGCCGTCGAACCACAGCGACTACAGCGTCACCCCGCTCGACACGCGCTTCATGCTCTGGACCTCAATGGCGCGCGTCTCGCCGACCGGCGTCGTCAGCGGCCCCGACGAACGCCTCGACGCCTATGAAGCGCTACAGGCGCTCACCACCGGCCCCGCCTGGCAGGCGTTCGAGGAGGACCGCAAAGGCTGCATCAAGCCCGGCCTGCTCGCCGATTTCGTAATCCTCGATAAGAATCCGCTGACGACGCCGGTCGATGCGATCAAGGATATCCGCGTACTGGAAACCGTGAAAGAAGGACGATCGGTCTGGCAGGCGACATCGCGCTAAATTCCCGGCTCGCGATCTAGAATCGCGCCCGCTGCATCATCGCTTGCGCTTCGGGCAGACCCGCACCGAAATAATGCAGCTGGGGCGCGTAATAATTTGCGACGAACAGCTTGCCGTCCACAACCGCGAGGCGAGCCTCGCCAAGTCGCGTCAGTTCGTCATTCGGCATCGTGTAACGATATCGGACCAGCAACCCTCTTTTACCGCCGATATCCGTCGGGGCGGATTCGATGATCGTGAAATCGGACAGCTGGTTGGCGGCGCGAAAGCTGCGTTCGAAAAAGTCGGCAAGTTCGGGCAGCAACAGGCCGCTGTCGAACTTCGGCATCGGGTTATTCTTTTGATCGCGTTCCTTGTAGAGCGATCCGCCGGTGGGAATGGCCGAGAAAAATTCCAGCGCGTTGAGGCCGGTGCCATCCTGCGTCCACACCCGCCCCTGCTTGCCGGGCCGCCCACCCTGATTCCAGTCACTGTCGGGGGTTACTTTCAGGCCGTCGACTTGCGCCGCCTGCTTCGCGCTCATCAGCTTCCAGCCGGCGCTGGCTGACGGACTCCACGCCGCAAGCGCGGCTGCCATGAAAATCATCGGACGGCGATAGATGGTCATTTCAATTCTCCAACAGCATTTTCATGGCCGCGGCGTCAGCGGCTTGCGGCGATCGGACCAGATATTCCTGTAACGCAGCCTTTCCGGCGGCGCTGTCGCCACCGCGCATCGCGGTCAGGCCGGCACCACGCCAAGCCTCGGCTGGCGCCGACCCCGTCGCGATTGCCTGCTCATAAAATTGCCGCGCAGTCACCAAGTCGCGAGGGTTCCCGCGCAAGCGGTAAAGTTCGCCGCGAGCATGCAGCAGCAGGCCATCCCAGCCCAGCGCCTGCGCGCGGCTCTGGATGACATAGTCCGCCGCAGCAAATTCATTGCCTTTGACCAAGCTGCCAAAAAGAGTTGGCAGAACGCGTGCCGTCGCATCCCGATAGGCCGCAGCACCGTCATCACCATCAATCGCACCCGGCTGCGCTTCAATTTCGGAAAAATAGGCGAAACGCTGTAAATTGGTCGGGTGAGTGTCTGTGGCCCCCGGCGTAAACCGACGGATTTTACGTTGTTTGCGTTCCTCTCGCAGCGCATCATCTTCTTCCATCAATCGCTTCCACACGACCGACGCCCGAAGCGGGTAGGATGACGCGCGAATATAGTCTGCGGAAAGGAGGTCGGACTGCTGCTCCTGCTCTCGATTAAAGCCCGCAAGACCGGTCACAAATGCGCTTTCGGCGACCGCTCCCACATTTTGGCCAACCGCAGCGCCACTCAGGCTGAGCCACATCAAAATGTCGCTCCCTGTCCGACGCTTCTTGAACTTGTTCAAGCTATGCCGAAGCTCGAAATGAGCAAATTCATGGCCCAATATGGTCGCAAGCTCGGCTTCGGAGTGCACGCGAGCGAGGAGGCCCGTATTGATGACCATCAATCCATTCGGCGCCATTGTCGCATTAAAAATATTGTCTTGAACAACATATATACGCGTAGCAGCGCACCGATCCTGGCCTACCGTCTTGCACAGGACGCCCTTAATATATCTCGTGAGTTCTTCGTCTTGGACTACGAGCGGCGAGTCCCGAAAACCACGTTCATGATCGTCCAATTCCATCCATAGCCCGCGCTCGTCTACTCCCTGCGGTTCGTAGGCGCCAGCATAGGCCGGGCGTTCGAATTGCGCCTCCGTTCCCCACGCTTGACCAAATCCGGCCGCCAGCAGCGCAACTGCCAGTATCGCCCGCGCGCTCATTTTGCAGCTACGGCGACCGGCTTAAGACCTGGAAAATCCTCCAGCAACTGCCCGACACGCTTCTGCATGCCCTCTTCGGTGCGCACATCGCCGCCCATCTGTTCGTCGGCGTTCAGCCACACCAGATCGCCGGTATGCAAATCGACAAGCCCCGCATAGCCGACATGCTTGCCTGAACTTACACCCGCACCGACCAGTCCGATGGCCAGCACCTGAAACATTTTCCGTCCAAAGGATCCATATTGATCCTCGGTGCGGACAAAAAGGCCGTATCGCGCGCCCGTTCGTTCGGCGATTTCCTTCGTGCCTTCGCCCAATGTCCAGTCGAATGCCTTATTCTTCCGCGTGGGCAGCCGGTTACCTGCAAAAAACTGGTAATTCACAACCGAATTGGCGACAGAGTTAAACAGAGCCCGATGTTCGGAAAACAGTTTGGCATCCTCGCCCACAAGGTCGGGTTCGATAATCAGCTCATTGCTGAACTCGATCTGGCGGCGTGCCAATTCAGCATTCAGGAAATCACGAGCCTGCGCGGTCCAGTCAGCATTGGGCTCCCCCATCCCGCCGGTCGATTGCTCACCCACCCAGACCGAAGGACGAAACAGCAGAATTTTCTGGCCGCTCAGCGATTCTGCTGAAAACCCTGCGCGAACCGCCCCCTTTTCCTGCCCCAGCACCGCCGGCGTCGTGAACAGAAACGAGACCGTCAAAATGACGGCCGACATCCATTTACCCAGCATCCAAGCCCCCCGGCTACTCAGGATTATTACCTGCCTCGCGCCTGCATCGGAAAAACCGTAGTGACCTGCAAGAGGAAAAACGCATGCGACCGCAATCGCATGCGTTCTATTGCATCCAGAATGGCTTCAATATTTGTTATCGTCGCGACACGCCGGCCCGTATTAATTTTAGTTCAACGCCTTCTTCAGCAGCTCGTTCACCACCTGCGGGTTCGCCTTGCCCTGCATCGCCTTCATCGTCTGGCCGACGAAGAAGCCGAACAAGGCTTCCTTGCCGCCCTTATACTGCTCGACCTTGTCGGCATTGGCCGTCAGGATTTTGGCGATTTCGGCTTCGATCGCGCCGGTGTCGCTCGTCTGCTTCAGACCGTCGCGTTCAACGATCACGCCCGCCGCGTCGCCGCTTTCGAGCATTTTTTCGAAAACCTGCTTCGCAATCGTTCCCGAAATCGTCCCGTCGGCGACCAGCCCGAGCAGTTCGCCCGCGTGCGCCGGTGTGACCGGGCAATCCTCGAAGCTCTTGCCGAGGCGGTTCAGCGCGCCGAACAGCTCGCTCGACACCCAGTTCGCCGCCGCGGCCGGCTTCGCGCCGGTTTCGAGCAAAGTATCGAACCACAGCGCGCTTTCGACCTCGGCGGTCAGCACGTCGGCGTTATACGCCGAGATGCCGGCCGCCAGATAGCGCGCGCGCTTGGCGTCGGGCAGTTCGGGCAGGCTCTCGCGGCATTCCGCCAGAAACGCATCGTCGAGTTCGAGCGGCAACAGGTCGGGATCGGGGAAGTAGCGGTAATCATGCGCATCTTCCTTCGACCGCATCGACCGCGTCTCGTTGCGGTCGGGATCGTAGAGCCGCGTTTCCTGCACCACGGTGCCGCCGCTTTCGATCAGCTCGACCTGGCGCTTCGCCTCGCCCTCGATCACCGCCATCACGAAGCGCACCGAATTGACATTCTTCGTCTCGGTCCGCGTCCCGAATTCGTCGCCGGGCTTGCGCACGCTGACGTTGACGTCGGCGCGCATCGAGCCTTCTTCCATATTGCCGTCGCACGACCCGACATAGCGCAGAATCGAGCGCAGCTTGCGCACATAGGCCCCGGCCTCGGCCGGCGAGCGCATGTCGGGGCGCGAGACGATCTCCATCAGCGCGACGCCTGAACGATTCAGGTCGACGTAGGACATCGTCGGATGCTGGTCGTGCATCAGCTTGCCGGCATCCTGCTCGACATGGATACGCTCGATCCCGATGCGCTTGGCTTCGGGCAGCCCCGCCTTCTCATCGGCCTCGATCGTCAGCGAACCTTCGCCGACAAGCGGATGATAAAGCTGCGAAATCTGATAACCCTGCGGCAGATCGGCATAGAAATAATTCTTGCGGTCGAACCGCGACCATTTGTTGATCTCGGCCTCGATCGCCATGCCCGTGCGCACCGCCTGACGGATGCACTCGCGGTTCGGCACCGGCAGCATGCCGGGCATCGCGGCGTCGACCAGCGACACCTGCGTGTTCGGCTCCGCCCCGAACGCCGTCGCGGCGCCCGAGAACAGCTTGGCATTGGAGGTGACCTGCGCATGGACCTCGAGGCCGATCACGACCTCCCACTCGCCGGTTTCGCCCTTGATGCGATAATCAGACATCGCGTTCATTCTTTCCCGTCTTGTCACTCAGATGCGCCTTAGCGGATCGCTCCTTGTTGACGCGTTTGTCCCTGAAGAATTGTACGGCCACGTCCAGTAAGCCGAATATCGCCTCTATCAGAGCGCTTACCACCACTTCTCCGCCCGCGCGTTGAACCCAGCGCGCTGCTCGATCGCCAGCCCGGCGTTAAGCACGCCCTGCTCGTCGAAAGCCTTGCCGATGATCTGCAAGCCGAGCGGCAGCCCTTCGCGGTTCAGCGCCGCGGGGACCGACATCGCGGGCAATCCCGCGAGGCTCGCGGGCACCGCGAACACGTCGTTCAGATACATCGACAGCGGATCGGCGGTCTTTTCGCCCAGCCCGAACGCAGCCGACGGCGCGGTCGGCGCCAGGATCACGTCGCACACCCCGAACGCCTGCTCGAAATCGCGCGCGATCAGCGTCCGCACCTTCTGCGCCTGCGTATAATAAGCGTCGTAGAAGCCCGCCGACAGCACATAGGTGCCGATCATGATGCGGCGCTTGACTTCGGGCCCGAAGCCGTCGGCGCGCGTCGCGGCGTACATGTCCTGCAATCCCGCCTTTTCGGGCAGGTCACGCAAACCATAACGCACGCCGTCATAGCGCGCGAGGTTCGACGACGCCTCGGCGGGCGCGATGATATAATAGGCCGGCAGCGCATATTTGGTGTGCGGCAGGCTGATCTCGACGACCTCGGCCCCCGCATCCTTCAGCATCGCGATGCCCGCGTCCCACATCGCGTCGATGTCGGGATCGATGCCTTCTAATCGATACTCCTTGGGAATACCTACCTTCTTACCCTTGAGATCGCTCGATAAAGCGGCTTCCCAATTGGGTACCGCCATGTTCAGGCTCGTCGCGTCCTTCGGATCGAAGCCCGCCATATTTTCGAGCATGATCGCGCAGTCGCGCACATCGCGCGCCATCGGCCCCGCCTGATCGAGCGAGCTTGCAAACGCCACGATGCCCCAGCGCGAGCAGCGGCCATAGGTCGGCTTGATCCCCGAAATGCCCGTGAACGCCGCGGGCTGGCGGATCGAGCCGCCGGTGTCGGTGCCCGTCGCCGCGGGGCACAGCCGCGCCGCGATTGCCGAAGACGAACCGCCCGACGATCCGCCCGGCGCGAGCGCGGCATTGCCGCCATCCTTGCGCTTCCACGGGCTGATCACATTGCCGAAGTAAGACGTCTCGTTCGACGACCCCATCGCGAACTGGTCGAGGTTGAGCTTGCCGAGCATCCCGCAACCCGCGTCCCACAATTTCTGCGAAACAGTGGACTCGTACCGCGGCACAAAACCTTCGAGCATATGGCTCGCGGCGGTCGTCTGGACACCGTTCGTCGCGAACAGATCCTTCATCCCGATCGGCACGCCCGACAGCGGCTTCAAGGTGCCCGCAGCGCGGTCGGCATCGGCCGCCTTCGCCGCCGCGATCGCATGCTCGGGCGTTTCGACGATAAACGCGTTCAGCGCCTTCGCGCCCGCGACATTGGCGTTGAACGCCTCGGCGACCTCGACGGCGCTGAAATCGCCCGCGCGGTGCCCATCGCGGATCTGCGCAACGGTCAGATTGGTAAGCTCGGTCATTATTCGATCACTTTCGGCACGCCGAAAAAGCCGTGCTGCGGCGCGGGTGCATTGGCGAGGACATCGTCGCGGCGGTTGCCGCCGGTCAGCGGGTCGGCGTCGACGACATCGTCGCGCAGCCGCAAACTGTTGGGGATCACCGCGGTCATCGGCTCGACCCCGGTCACATCGACCTCGCCGAGTTGCTCGACCCAGCCCAAAATGCCGTTCAATTCGCCTTCCATCGCGGCGGCTTCGGCATCGCTGATCGCGATGCGCGCCAGCGACGCGATTTTCCTTACTGTTGCCTGATCGATTGCCATTCTTGTCGCCTTATCGGGAGAAGCTCGGCCGCTAGCATCGTAGCCTGATTGCTTCAAGGCGCAGCATGGGCACGGCGGCCCAAAAAGGCCATCTAGGGGAAATTGTCGCCTATCGGCTTGCCGTCCACAAAAATCTGTTGGCGAACCACCGGCCGAACCTCGACCACCGCTTTGTTCAAATCCACTGCGGTGCCCAAAGGCTTCCGCCGGGCGAGCGACGGATATTCGCCATCTGGATACCAATTCCCTTTGCCGTTCTTGCCGACAAGATACACCAGCAACACGACGTCGGTATCCGGCCGAAGCAGCGCCACCCGATTGCGGCTTATGACGTAAACGATACAGCGCTGGGTGACGCAATCCTCCCTGCGCTCAAGCACGTCATAGACATCAGGCGGCAACGTCCGCCCCTCGGGCAGCACGCGAACCTTGCTCTCGATCGGCTCCCCGGCGAGGGAAGCAGCAAGGGCTACCTCATCGGAATTTCCGCGACGCCAATTGGAAACACTCCAGCGATCCTTCGCCGCCAGCGCCAGCTTGGCAAAACCCGCGCGTTCCTTGTCCGTCGATCGCGCCAACGCCTCCAGCTCACGGCGCCCGCTCGGCCCGAAATCGAACGCCAGCGCCGCCCAGTCGAATTGCTCGGTCTTGGTCGCCCCCGATTTCAGCCGCGCCACCTGGTCGCGCGTCGAAATCGCCCCGAAATCGAGGATCGGCAGCGCGAGGAACAGCGCCAGCAGCGCCAGCCCGATCGCCAGCTTCTGCTGGAGCGGCCGCAGCCGGTCGTCGAAATCGCGCCGCCCCTTCACCACCGCCCACAGACCCGCGATGCCATAGGCGAGCGCAATCATCGCCGCGATCACGCCCCAGATGCGCTCGGGCGTCCAGCCATACTGGATCACGCGCAAATGCATCGAATAAAAGGCGATCCCCGCCAGCGGCAGCACCGCGACCGCCAGCACCGGCGCCGACCAGCGCAGCGCGGGATTGGTCGCGCGGTCGTCGGCGCCATTGCCGATCACCGCATTGGCGAGCAGCACCGCGAACGCCGCAACCCCCATCATCACCGCCGCGGTCGAAAAACCCGAATCCCACAGCTTCTGCAGCCCCGTCCCCGCCAGCGACAGCAGGAACAGCACCAGCGCGACGGCGAGCACCGGCGCGAGCACCGCCAGCACGATCATCACCAGCCGCTGCAACGTCGCGACCAGCCTGTCGCGCTCGCGAAGCAGGCCGACGGCGCCGCCAAACGCCGCGCCCGCCAGCATCCAGCCGAACCATTCGTCGTTCAGCAGGTCGAAGATCAGGTTGATCCCGATCAGCTTGAACATCTGCCCGATCAGCACGGTGAGCAGGAAAGCGATGCCGACGAACGCAAGGCTCGCCGCGCCGATCACCGCATCGGTCCACGCGTGGCTGTGCAGCCGCGCATAGGGCATTTGCCACAGCTTCCAGAAACGCCCGTCGGGCGCGACGTCGCGCCGCGTCTGGAACAGCGGCGTCGCGACGAGCACCGCGAGGATTCCCGACCAGAAGGGCCATGCGACCGGCGATCCGCCGAAATTATACCCCGCCGAATGCCAGGTGATCAGCCCCATCACCGCGCCCCACAACAGCGCGAAGCCCAGCGCCCAATGCCAGCGGCGCAATTCGACCCCCAGCACGAACACGACGGTTCCGATGGCGACGAACGCCGCGAGCGCATCGAGCAAGGGCGCCGGTTCGGCGACATATTGGCGGTCGACGAACATATGGATCGCAAGCCCGGCGACCGCACAGATCGCCGCCATGATCCACGGCCGCAGCGGCCACGGCGGGTCATTGTCGTCGAGGCGCGCAGACAATCGGGACGAATCGGCGTGCGCGCCGGTTGCGGCTGCTTCGGTCATTCCCACATCTGGGCTTGTTTCGCGGCGCTCGGCAAGCCAAAGCTGCGCCGCACTCTCCCCCGACCGCATGGAGCGCCTTTTGGCCCGCAAATTTCTCTACGTCATCGCTGCCATCATCCTGCTGATCCTCGCCGCCGGGGTCGTGTATCAGCTTTTTCCCGGCTGGATCGCGCGCACCGCGTTCGTCCCCAGCACCGAATTCAAGCCGCAGGCTGCGGTCGCGCCCAACGCCTATGACGATCCCAAAATGTGGTTCGCGCGCCCGGGCATGGAAAAAGACCCCTCGGCCTGGCGCCCCGCCGCCGACGGCAGCGAAACGCCGGGGACCGATCTTCCGGGGGAAAAAGCCGCCGCGCCGCTGATCCCGCGCGCCAAGGCCGCACAGGCCGCCGCCACCGAAACGCCCTTCGCCAAGGGCGATGCCGCCGTCTTCTTCGTCCACCCGACCAGCTATTACAGCCGCTCGAGCTGGAACGCGCCGCTCGAGGATCGCGATTCCGACCATCGCGCCAATCTGTTCGTGCAAGGCATGGCGAGCGCCTTTGCCGACGCCGGTGAAATCTGGGCGCCGCGCTACCGTCAGGCGACGCTTGGCGCCTTCCTTGCCGAAGACCGCGTGACCGCGGGCAAGGCGATCGATTCGGCCTATCGCGATGTCGAGGAAGCGTTCGACGCCTTCCTCGCGGGCATTCCCAAGGACAAGCCGATCATCCTCGCGGGCCACAGCCAGGGCGCGCTCCACCTCACCACCCTGCTCAAGACGCGCATCGCGGGCACCCCGCTCGCGAAACGCATCGTCGCCGCCTATGTGATCGGCTGGCCGGTCAGCCTCGACACCGACATCGCCGGGCTCGGCCTCCCGGCGTGCCAGACCCCCGAACAAAAGGGCTGCATCCTCGGCTGGGCGACTTTCGCCGACCCCGCCGACCCGATCATGGTCACCGACGCTTACGACGGCACGATCGGTTTCGACGGCCGCCCGCGCGCCGGAACGCGCATGCTCTGCACCAACCCGCTCACCGGCATCCCCGATACCGAAGCTCCAGCGGCGGCAAACATCGGCACGCTGAAACCCACCGAAGGCTTCAAATCGGGATCGCTGATCGCCAGCAAGATCGGCGCGAAATGCGACGACACGCGCGGTTTCCTGATGATCGGCGATGCCGACGTCGCGAAAAATTACGTCGTCGCGGGCTATGTGCTGCCGGGCAATAATTATCATGTCTACGACATCACCCTCTTCTGGGCGAACGTCCGCGCCGACGCGCTCCGCCGCCTCGCGACCTATGAGGGCAAGCCGTCGCCCGTGCCGCCCGCCGCGGCGCCGACGCCTCCCCCGGCGACAAGCTTGCCGGCGCCCGCCAAGTCCTGAGCGGGAAGATGATCACAACCGCCGCCCCCGAATTCGCCGCCAGCTTTCCGGCCGGCGGCCGACTGATGGGCCTCGACGTCGGCACGAAAACCATCGGCATCGCTTTCTGCGACACGAACTGGAGCTTCGCGACCCCCGACAAGACGATCATCCGCAAGAAATTCTCGGTCGATCTCGAAACGCTTAAAAGCCTGATCGCGCAGCACAGCATCGTCGGCCTCGTCGTCGGCCTGCCGCTCAACATGGACGGCAGCGACAGCCCGCGCACGCAAAGCACCCGCGCCTTCGCGCGCAACCTCGCGCCGCTCGCCCTGCCCTTGCTCCTCTGGGACGAACGCTGGTCGACCGCCGCGGTCGAACGCGCGATGATCGCCGCCGACGTCAGCCGCGCCAAACGCGCCGAACGCGTCGACAGCGCCGCCGCCGCCTTCATCCTGCAGGGCGCGATCGACGCCCTCATCCGCCAATAGCGCCGCGCGCATGACGCCGCGCCTTTGACCGAATATATCGCTTACTGGCTCGCCGCCACGAACGGCATCGCCTTCGGCCTGATGGTCGCCGACAAACGCCGCGCCGGAGCAGGCGACCGCCGCATCCCCGAATCCACGCTGCTTCTTTGGGCCTTCCTCGGCGGCGCCTTCGGCACCGTCCTCGCCGCGCGCCTTGTCCGTCACAAGACGCGCAAACAGCCCTTCGCGACGTGGATGCTGATCTGGCTCTGGCTCAACATCCTCCTGCTCGCACTGTGGGCGCTCGGAATATTGGAGCCGCTCCTCGCCTCGGCGCTTGCGAGAATCGCCGCACCAGCCTAGAGGCGTGGCTTTAATGACAAGCTCAACAATCCGGCCCGCCAGCGACTATCCGCCCGGCGGCGATGCGTTTCGCCATCGCCACCTCACCGGCATCGCCCCGCTCACTCCGTGGGAGATTTCCTACATCCTCGACGCCGCCGAAGAGTGGGTCGAACTGAACCGCAGCGGCGCGGCCAAGCATGACGACCGGCTCGCCGGCCTGACGATCATCAACGCCTTTTTCGAAAACTCCACCCGCACGTTGCTCTCGTTCGAGATCGCGGGCAAACGCCTCGGCGCCGACGTCGTCAACATGCACGCCGCCCAGTCGAGCGTGAAGAAGGGCGAAACGCTGATCGACACCGCGATGACGCTGAACGCGATGCGCGCCGACGCGATCGTGATCCGCCACGCCAGCTCGGGCGCGGTCCAGCTCATCGCCGACAAGGTCGACTGCCCCGTGCTCAACGCCGGTGACGGCCGGCACGAACATCCGACGCAGGCGCTGCTCGACGCCCTCACGATCCGCCGCCGCAAGGGCCGCGTCGAGGGGCTCACCATCGCGATCTGCGGCGACGTCCTTCACAGCCGCGTCGCGCGCTCGAACATCCTCGCGCTCACCTTGCTCGGCAACGAAGTGCGCGTCGTCGCACCGCCGACGCTGACCCCGCCCGCGATGGACCGGATGCACGTCACCACCTTCACCGACATGGATGAGGGCATAAAGGACGCCGACGTCGTGATGATGCTCCGCCTGCAGAACGAACGCATGGACGGCGCCTACCTGCCCTCCGCGCGCGAATATCACGCGCTCTACGGCCTCACCCCGAAACGGCTCGGAAAAGCGAAACCCGATGCGATCGTCATGCACCCCGGCCCGATGAACCGCGGGGTCGAGATCGACAGCAGCATCGCCGACGATCCCGCGCGCTCGACCATCACCGAACAGGTGGAAATGGGCGTGGCGGTCCGCATGGCCTGCCTCGACATATTGACGCGTCGCAAGCGGGGAGTCGCGGGATGGAACTGAAACCGCTTCACATTACGAACGCGCAGCTCATCGACGGCGACGCACCGCGACCCGGCAGCCTGCTCGTCGCGGATGGCCGCATCGCCGCCATCGATCCCACCGAAATCCCGGACGGCGCCGAGACCGTCGACGCCAGGGGCCAATGGCTCGCTCCCGGCATCATCGACCTCGGCGTCTTCGCGACCGACAAGCCCGCCTTCCACTTCGGCGGCATCACCCGCGCCGCGCTGATGCCCGACAACGGCCCGCTCGATGGCGCCGGGCTCGTCGAGCGCGCCGCCAAGGGCGGCAAGCCCGACCTTTGGGTCCATCCTCTCGCCGCCGCCACCAAAGGCCTCGCGGGCAAGGAACTCGCCGAGATCGGCCTGATGAAACAGGCGGGCGCGCGCGCCATCGCCACCGGCCGCGCGCGCATCGCTGACAGCGGCGTCATGCGCCGCGTGCTTTCTTACGCGGCCTCGCTCGGTCTCGTCACGATCATCCATGCCGAGGACGAGGGGCTCACCGCCGGCGCGGTTGCGACCGACGGCGAAATGGCGACGCGCCTCGGCCTCGCCTCCGCGCCGGCGATCGCCGAAGCGATGGCGATCGCGCGCGATCTCGCACTCGTCGAGGAAACCGGCGCGCCCGTCCATTTCCGGCAGGTCACGACCGCACGCGGGCTCGACCTCATCCGCGCCGCCAAGGCAAAGGGTCTGCCCGTCCTTTGTGGCATCACCCCCGCGCACCTCCTGCTCTCGGACACCGCGACCGGCGATTTTCGCACCTTCGCGCGCCTGTCGCCGCCGCTCCGCAGCGAGGACGACCGCCACGCCTGCCTCGCCGCGATCGCCGACGGCACGATCGACGTCCTCGCCTCGGGCCACGACCCGCGCGGCCCCGAGGACAAGCGCCTGCCCTTCGCCGAGGCCTTGCCCGGCATGGCGGGCGCCGAAACCCTGCTCGCGCTGGGCCTCGGCCTCGTCCGCGACGGCCATATCTCGCCGGGCCGCCTGTTCGAGCTGCTCGCGGGCACCCCCGCCTGCCTGCTCGGCGTCGATGCGGGGAAGCTCGCGGTGGGCAAGGAAGCCGACCTCATTCTCGTCGATGCCGGCACGCCGTGGCAGGTCGATGCCAAGAAGATGGCGGCCTGGGCGGGCAACACGCCCTTCGACGGCATGCCGGTGCAGGGCCGCGCCACCGCAATGTGGAAGGGCGGCCAGCGCATTCGCTGATACGGGCTTTATCTCGCTGATTTAATTCGATACCCCTCATGTGGGGGATCGATAATCAGCGAGGTTGTCTCGATGCGCCGTCTTGCCCTTCCCGCCCTGCTCGCCGCCCTTTTCGCGCCCGCCGCCGCCGCACAGATGCAGCCCGTTCAGGGTATCCCCTGCGCGCAGGGCCTCCCCTGCACTGCTCCGCCGCCGCAGGTGCTGCAGCAGATGTATGGTGGCGGCAGCGCGGAACCGCCGGGGCAAATCATCCCGTTCCAGGAAGAGAAACAGGATTATGTCGGCGGCTATATGGTCAACAGCTTCGCCGCGATCGCCTTCTGGCGCTCGGCGTCGGGCCAGCCCGGCTATAGCTATGGCGCGCTGCGCGGCGATAACCGCGAACAGGCCGAAAAATATGCGATGACGGCGTGCCGCGAGGCGGGCGGCCAAGGCTGCGTCATCGGCCTGTGGGGCGGCAACGGCCATTTCGCGATCGCGCGCGACAAGGAAGGCCAATATTATGCCGGCTTCGCGGGCACGCCCGGGGGCGCAAAACGGTCGGTGATGGACAGTTGCAAGAGCGCGGGCGCCAAATGCAAAGTGGTCGAGACGCTCGAAACCATGCCCTATTTCTTCCGCTTCTGACCCGCGCGGCGGGGCGGATAGCGCACAAAAATGAAGTCCGCCGGCAAGCCGACGGACTTCAAGAGAGCAAGATGGCCTTGGTTCCACCTTCCTCGGGTCGCCCTTACTCAATGACCGATTCGGTCGATTCGTTCGCTACCCACATGGGTAGGAGACAGAATATTTTCGTTTTATCGCATTGCGCTTGCCTTCGCGCCTTTGCTCCTATCAAATGAGGTCGCTGCGGGTCTTCTGGGGGGAAGTGCATGCAGAAGGATCAGGGACCGACCTTTCCGTCCGACCATAATGCGCCGGCCGAATGGGAAGTGCTCAACGCGCTGATCGGCGAAATCTACGATTCGGTGCTCCATCCTGAAAGCTGGAACGAGACTCTCGCGCGCATCACCGGCACCCTCTGCCCGCTGAGCTGGGAGGCCGCCTTCATCCTCTGGGAAAGCAGCAATCCGCCAAGCGCGCGCTTTGTCGCGGCAACCGGCCTCGCCGCCGGGGTACAGGAAATCTACACCGCCGTTTATGCGGGCCATCATCCCTGGTCGCGCAAGCTGATGCGCTACGGCAATGGCAGCGTCGTCGACAGCAACGACATCATGACGCGCGAGGAATTTCTCGAAACCGAATTCTTCCGCAACTTCCTCGCGCCGTGGGGGATCGACCGGATGATCGCCGTCCTCCTCGACAAGCGCGGCGGCGAGCGGCTCGGGCTGATGCTGCCCGGCCCCGGCGACCGCGATGTCGAGCGGCTGAAACGCGGGCTGCGTGTCCTCGGACCCCATATGCAGCGCGCGATGCGGATCAGCGACCGCATCGCGACGCTCGACCTCGCCGCGGGCGCCGCACGCGCCGCGACCGACGCCGCGCCTTTCGCGATCTTCAGCCTCGACGACCAGCTCAATATCCTCGCCGCCAACAGCCGCGCCGCGCGCTACGAAAGGGCGGGTTTCATCCGCACCGCTCAGGATCGCTTCGCCTTTACCCACCCGCCCAGCCAGAAACGGCTGCTCGACCTCGTGAAGCGCGATGCCCCCGCGGGGGTCGCCTTTCAGGCGCTGGGCCCGTCGGGCGCCGAATGCCCCGTGCTCGTTGCGCGTGTCACGCGCCAATCGGCACAGCAGCTCGGCGGGGTCCGCCTCGGCGCCTCGTTGATCGTCACGCTCGGCAGCTCGCCGGGCGAAACGCCGGTGGTCGAAATCGACCGGGTCGCACAATGGTTCGGGCTGACCCCGGCCGAAGCACGCCTCGCCGTCGCGCTCGCGGCGGGCGACACGCTGCAGGACTATGCCGCGCTGCGCGCCGTCAGCCTCAACGCCGTGCGCTTCCTCCTCAAAGGCATCTTTCGCAAGACCGGCGCCGCCACGCAGGCCCAGCTCGTCGCCCAGCTTGCGCGCCTGCCGGCTCCCGCAAGCGACGGCTAGGCGACCGCGCGCCTTGCGCCCGTCCGCGACGCGAGGCGGAACAGCGGCACCGTCAGCGTCGTCGAGACGAGCGCCAGCGTCACGAGGACCGCGAATATCGTCGGGGTGATCAGCCCCGCCTGAACGAGGATCGTCGCCGCGACGATCTCCATCAAACCCTTGCACTGGAGCAGCAGTCCCAATCGCGTCCGCTCGTTCGCCGGCATATGCATCTCGGGCGGCACGATATGCACGGCTGCCAGCTTTGACACCCCCGCCAGCAGCAACAGTATAAGCGCCACGCCGAGCGCCCCTGCGGTCACCACGGCGCCATCGATGCTCAGCCCGCGATGCGCAAAGAACAGCGGCGACAGGCCGAACAATGCGACCTTTCCGAGCGTCTCGGGCCGCAGCCGTTCGGCGAGCGCCTTCGGCGCCAGCACCCCGGCAAAATAGGCGCCGAGAAGTTCGTGGAGGCCAAGAACCGTCGTCGCCCATGCGCCCGCCGCCAGATAGGCGATGCCCAGCATCGCGCTGGCTGCGATATGGTCGGGCATGTGCCGGACGACCCTGTCGCGCGCGGCGATCATCGCCGCGAAAACGGCAACCGCGCCAATCGGTGCCAGCCCGCCCGAAAACAGCGTGCCTTCCTCGCCCCTGTGCAGGAACAGCAGCAGCGCGAGCCCGATCCACAGCATCGCATCGTCGAGCGCCGCGATGCGCAGCGACACATTGCCGAGCGGCCGGTCGGTCATCGGCAGCTCGCGCACGATACCGACGAGCACCGGCAAGGCACTGACCGCCAGGCAGAGCCCGATCGCGCCCGCCGACAACAGGGGCGACACGCCCGCGGGCCCGGCCAGCGCCGAACCAAAGGCGCCCGAAAACGCCACCGCGAAACCGACGGCGAACGGCAGCGCGAGTGCGATCAGCGCGGTTCCGATCCCGCGTCGGCCAAGACTGGATGCCTCGCCGGCGCTGACCCGCGTCTCGAGCCCCGCGCTGAACGCCAGCGCGAGCACGCCGAGCCAGCCGAGCGTCTCGCCCCACTCGGACGGACCGAGGACCGATTTGTCGAAACCGAAGCGATCGGCGGCGATCGCGACCGCCAGGCCGGTCAATATCGGCAGCACCGCCATCGGCACCGCCCCGCGCGCTAGCCGCCAGCAGAGCACCGGCACCAACAGGAAACAGACAAGGTCGACGAGGAACGCCATGCGAGCGAAGCTATCGCGCTGCCGCAAGGCGGGCAAGCACTATTGTGAACGTTCCCTAACGTCCAAAACAGAGAGGCGCGGCCCTTCGGCCACGCCCCTCCCCCCTTATTCTCGAAAACTGCTTTTAGCGCGACGCGAGCCGCATCGGCCCCGCCTTCGACGCCCACTGGATCGCCTCGCCGCCGCCCATCGCGCGGACGAAGCAGGTTTGACCCTGCGCCTTCAGCTGGTTGCAAAGGCTCGTCGCATCGGCGCGCGTCGCAAGACCGTTCACCGTCAGGCGATAGAAATTGCGGCCATTCACCGTCGCGGCGTGGCTCGACGCCGGGAAATTCCCGAGCACGCCGTTGCGCTTCTTCAGCACGCCCCATTTTTCCTTGGCGATACCCAGGCTGTCATAGGCGCCGAGCTGGACCGCCCAGCCGGCCGGCTTCTTCGCATCGAAACCCATCGCCTTCGGGACCAGCACCGTCGCGAGTTCCATCGCCTGCTTCTGCGCCGGGCGGATACGCCCTTCGCCCGCCACGCGCGGCGCCGCGCGATACGGCGCGGCGTCGGCCATGATCACTTCGCTCGCCGGTTTCGGCTGCGGCAATTCGGTCACCGGCACGGCACCCTCGGCATTGCGCGCGGGCATCGGCAGTTCGACGCTGCGGATCGCGCTGCTCGCATCGGCGAGAACGGGCGGCGGCGGCGCATAGTCGGCCACCGGCGCCGGATCGGCGCTGGCGAGCTGCACGGCGGGTTCCGCCGCGGCCATTTGCGTGTCGCTGAAATTATTGAGCGCAAGGCGCACCGGCATCCCGGCATCTTCGCGCGCCGTTGTGCCCATCAGGCTCGCGACGCGAACCTGCGCATTCGGCTGTTCGGCCAGCTTCGACCATTCGGCCATCCGCCCTTCGAGCTTCGCGAGCGACAGATCCTGCGACGCGATCATGCGCGCCTGCGCCCAGCGGCCCGACAAGGCGAGCGCCAGTGCGAAATTCTGCCGCGTCCGTGCGTCGGCATCCTTGGCGCGCGAGGCTTCGTTGAGCACATAGAGCGACCCTTCGGCGTCACCGGCCAGCGCAAGCGCCAGCCCGAGATCCGAAGCCGGCACCGCGTCGCGATGCTGCGTCAGCAAGGCGATCGCCTGTTGATTCTTGTTCTGTGCGATCTGCGCCAGCGCCAGCGAGAGGATCGTGTTGCTGTCATTCGCGCCGAGTTCCATCGCCTCGGTCAACGCGGTCGTCGCCGACGCGAACCGGCCATTGCCCAGATAGGCCTGACCCAGCAGCGTGCGATAACCCGCATCGCGGGGGCTCGCCGCCACCGCGGCTTCGGCCAAGCTGACGGCCTTGCTCGGCTTGCCGGCTTCGAGCGCAACGCGCGCCTGATCGGCCGACTTGGCGGCCACGACGGGTTTGCCGGCGGCACGCGACGGCGCATCGGCCATCTTGCCCATGCCGCTGCACCCCGTGGCGACACCCAGGATAAAGCCCGAAAAGGCCAGATTCTTCAGCATCTTGCGGTTCATGACAGGTCCCCCAATGTCTTCAGCGCTGGCCGCGCACCGGGCGCGCGGCCGGCAGGCGGCTCGCCATCGCGTCGATTTCGGGCAGCGAGGCCAGATATTCGTCGAGCAGGTCGGTCAGGATCACCTGCGACGACCGGTTCGTTACCGCGCTTGCGAGGCGCAGGCGCAGATGGCGCTCGGCATCGAGGCGCAGCGTGAACGCCGCCTTTTCGCGGGCACGCAGCGCGCGGGGCGCCTTCTCCTTCTTCGGTGCTGGCGCCGGACGCGCTTCGACCTTGCGCGCCACTGCCGCGACGCGTTCGATCAGCGATTCCTGCTGGCGCACGACTTCCGGCACTTCGGGCATCTGCGGCTCGAACGGCTCGGCTTCGAAATCGTCGGCCATCCCGGCCAGTTGGCCGGTCAGGTCGCCGGTGAATTCGGGTGCCAGCGTATGGCCGGCGCTGTCGTCGACCGCATGTTCGGCCTCGACATTATGCGCCAGCACCGATCCGGTGAGCAGCGGCTTCAAATCGACGAGGCGCGCGGGTTCGGCCGACTGGTCGGGGTCGACATCATAGCCCATGTCGTTCCAGCCAAGGTCGTCATAGCCCATGCTGTTCAGTGGCGCGGGGCCGCTGCCGAGCGGCTGGCGGCGCATGGCGGGACGCGCTCCGCCCTTGCGGGCCAGCAGTCCGGCGCTCAGCGATGCGAGTGGTTTGGGTTCGCCCATGATTCCTGTGCTCCCCGTCACTGACCGGCGACGCGGCGGCCAAAGCCACCGCCCATCGGGCGAACCGCGCCATAATTGCCCTGTGTCGGGGCGGGCGCGGCAAATACGGTGCGACGGAAATTCTTCTCGAGGCGATCGTTCATATAAGTCCAGAGCTGGCGAATTTCTTCGGCCGAGCGGCCGTTGGGGTCGACTTCCATCACCGTGCGGCCGTCGATCATCGACGCGGCATAATCGGTGCGGTGGTGCAGCGTCACCGGCGCGACCGTGCCATGCTGCGACAGCGCAACCGCGGCTTCGCTGGTGATCTTCGCCTTGGGCGTCGCCGCGTTGACGACGAAAACCAGCGGTTTGCCGGCGCGTTCGCACAGGTCGACGGTGGCACCGACGGCGCGCAGGTCGTGCGGGCTGGGACGCGTCGGAACGACGATCAGTTCGGCGACCGAAATCACGCTCTGGATCGCCATGGTGATCGCCGGCGGCGTGTCGATGACCGCCAGCTTGAAGCCCTGCTGGCGCAGGATTTCAAGGTCGGATGCCAGCCGGGCGACCGTGGTCTGGGCGAACGCCGGAAGGTCGGTCTCACGCTCGTTCCACCAGTCGGCGAGCGAACCCTGCGGATCGATATCGATCAGGACGACGGGGCCAGCGCCCGCGAGCTGCGCCTGCACCGCCAGGTGCCCCGACAGCGTGGTCTTCCCCGACCCGCCCTTCTGTGAAGCCAATGCCAATACGCGCACTGCGTTACCCCCTCGGAAAATCCAAAATTCGGCGAAGGGATGCCATGCGGGGCGCTAAAATTGGGTTAACGATGATAAAAAGAGGGTGAACGACTTCCTCGCGAATATGGTAAACAGCACCCTAATGCGCTTCTGTCCCGAAACAGGGCAGATTCGGCGAGCCCGCTTTTGTCGCTAACACCGTGTTAGCCTATTGGCGCTATAAGGCGCTCGGGGACTGCAGCCGCCCGATGCGGCGCAAGTCATTGGAGAATAAGATGCGTTCATTCCGCACCGCCATTTCGCTGGCCTTGCCGCTGATCGCGGCGTCGATGTTGGCGACTGCGGCTCGTGCCGACGTCAAGGATGGCGTCGATGCCTGGCAGGCGGGCAATTATCAGGCGGCCGTCACCGAATGGCGTCCGCTCGCGCTCGCCGGCGATGCCGATGCGCAATTCAACCTCGGTCAGGCGTATAAGCTCGGCCGCGGCGTTCCCGCCGATCTCGTGCAGGCGGAGGCCTGGTATCGGCGCGCCGCGAAACAGGGGCATTTGCAGGCGGAGGACAATCTCGGCCTCGTGCTCTTCACCGCGAACCGCCGGACAGAGGCGATGCCCTTCATCACGGCGTCCGCCGCGCGCGGCGAACCGCGCGCGCAATATGTTCTCGGCACCGCGCACTTCAACGGCGACCTTGCCAAGCAGGACTGGCCGCGCGCCTATGCGCTCACCAAGCGCGCCAGCGACGCCGGGCTCGACATCGCATCGGCGCGCCTTGCCCAGCTCGACAGCCTGATCCCGCTCGACCAGCGCCAGCGCGGCCTCGCGATGCTCCCCGAAATCGAGCGCGGTGAACAGCAGGCGCGCCTCGCCGCGGTGAACGCCGCCGCACCGCCCGCTCCCACGCCCGTGCCCGCGGCCTCGCCGGTGAAGGTCGCCAGCCTGCCGGCCTCGACCCCCGGCACCAGCTACACGCCGCCGCCGGTGATCGACACGCCGCCAGCCACCGTCGCCAGGCCCGCTCCTGAACCGATCCGCAGCGTTACGGTGCCCGCGTCGCCCGCCGCAAGCGCCGCCGCGGCCGCCGCGGCCGAAGCGACCGCCGATGCCGTCGCCGCCGCGGGCCGGCCGGGCACGACCTATGCCGCACCGCCCGCAAGCGGCACGCTCCCGCCCAAGGCCGAACCGGTCAAGCCCGCACCGAACCCCGCCGAGCCCAAAGCCGCGCCGGTAAAGGCCGCGCCCGTCGCGACCGCGACCGCGGCCGCTCCGGCGCCCGCGCGCGTCCACAGCGGCACCGCGAGCCCCTGGCGCGCACAACTCGGCGCCTTCGGGGTCGAGGCGAACGCCCGCAATCTCTGGGCTTCGCTCGAAAAGAAGGATCCGGCCTTCGCCGGCCGCACGCCCTTCCTCGTCAAGAGCGGCAAACTGACCCGCCTCCTCGCCGGCGGCTTCGCAAGCAAGGGCGAAGCCGACAGCTTCTGCGCCACGACGCGCAAGAGCGGTCAGGCCTGTCTGGTGGTCGATAAATAGGGACGGGCCGGCTCAGTCGGTAGCCGGTGGCTCGTCCTCCTCGGCGGCCGAGTCATCGACAGGCATCACGAACTTCACCGTTTCGACGCATCCCGACGCGCCCTGCGTCGAGGGGGCGACGCGGCCGCGGCGGACGATGATCGTCGCCTGCTCGCCGAAATCGGCCGCTGGCTGCGCTTCCAGAACCCGCACATTGCCGACCTCGCCCCACGGCGCGGTGTCGAAAGCGACGATCGCCCATCCCTCGATCGCGCGCTTGCGATACGCGGGCGGATAATAAGTGGCGGGACGTGTCGCCCATTCGATCCGGGCGGGACAGACCGCATTCGCCGGGCGCATCTGTTCTTCGGCCGGTGGCTCAGGCGCGGCGAGTTTGCCCGCCGATCGCCAATAGGGATAAAGGCATCCCGTCCGCGCGCCGCCGGTAAAGCGCGACACGCGGATCGCCTCGACCGCCGCCGCGTCCAGCTCGTCATTCCCCGTCCCCTCGGCGATCCGGACATTGATCGGGCGTCCGCTGGCGTCGGTGTCATAGCCGACCAACGACCAGTCGCGCGCGCCCGGCGTCGCCTTCAGCTTCAGGAATTCGGGATGCCCGCTCAGCAGGGCGGTCGGGCGCGGCTTGTCGCGGCAATTGCCGACGGCGCCGATACGGTCCCATCCTTCTTGCGGCAGCCTCCGACCCGCCGGGTTGATCGAATAGGCGATCACATCGACGATAGGGGCGGCCGACAGCCGGTCGAATTTCGGCGCATATTCGATCCGGCAATTTTCGCGCTTCGTGCCGGCGGCAAAGCGGCTCGCCGCCAGCGACGGACCTATGTCCTGACCAACCGTCGAAAACTCGCGCGCATCGCGGGCGATCGAATGCGTCCGACCCGCCGCGTCGATCGCGAAGCGATAGGATATGGCTTTGACCTGTTGCGGATCGATAAATGTGATTTCGACCGCCGGACGAAGCGCCGCTTCCGTTATCGCCTCCCCGTCGCAGCGCACCGTCCCGGGGGTCCACGACACCATCCGTTGCGGCGACGCGCGCTGATCGGTGAGGGCAGGCGCTGCCGGCGGCGGCACGTTCAAAACCGACAGGACGGAAAAGAGCAAAGCCATATGCGTCATCGTCTAGCCCCCGCAATATCGCCGCTAGACTAGCGCGATTGCGGGGGCTTACAAGGTTGAAAAGCAACGGGTTTGAAAGCTACTTCACACCCGCTTTCTCGTCGGCCAGCCGTTTCGCGAGCAATGTGCGCGAGCGGTCGGCATAGGCGCGGCACGCGCCGGGCTTGTCATTATATCGCCCCGGCCCCGCATTGTCGGGATGCGCCGATATCAATATGTCGCACGCCGTCGCATCCATCTTGCCATAACTCGCCTCGAACCCCGCGACGATCGGCGCACCCGCTTTCGACGTAAAGCGATAGCCGTCGGCCGACACGGGGTTCAGGCTCGATGCAAAAACGATCGTCTTGCAGACCGCGCCCTCGCACGCCTGCCAGCGCCAGCTCATGCTCCCCATCGTGTGCCCCGGCGTCGCGAGCGCCGCGATCGATGTCGAGCCCAGCTTCAGCACCTCGCCATCGCCGATCACGCGCAGCCGCGTCACCGCCGGCCAGCTTCCGCCATAGGCAAGCTGCGGGTCGTCCCCGGCATGCTTTCCCGCGCGCAGCCCTTCGGCGCCGCGCGCGCTCGCCACCACCGTCGCGCCGGTGTCGCGCGCCAGCGCGGCCAAGCCGCCGGCATGGTCGAAATGCGGCTCGGTGCTCAGAATAAATTTGATGTCTTTGGGGTCGAAACCGAGGCTGCGGACATTGGCGAGGATCGCGGGCGCCGCCTGCGGCAGCGCGCCGTCGATCAGCACCAGCCCCTCGCCCGTGTCGATCAACGCGACGCTCAGCCCGCCGAAACCGACCAGATAGCTCTTCCCGAAAATCTTCTCGGGCTTGGCGGGCGCCAGCCATTCGGCCGCGCGCGAAGCCGCGATCGGCCGCGTCAGCGGATCGTCGCCGCCCGGCGCCACCCCGCCTGCCGCCATCTCGGCATCCGCCTCCTGAACAAGCGGCAACGGCACATGACTCACCCCGGCAAGCCAGGCGGCAATCGTCATCATGGCAATCATCTTCGTCTCCCTTCGCCCCCGGAATGCCAATCGCTGCGCGCCCCGACAAAGCATCATTTCTCGACAAAGCCATGAGAATAATTGATGACGGACCATGGACCGCGCCCAGCTCCCCCTGAACGCCCTCCGCGCCTTCGAAGCGGCGGCACGTCATCTCAACTTCACCCGCGCCGCGATCGAACTGCACGTCAGCCAGGGCGCCGTCAGCCATCAGGTCGCGCAGCTCGAACGCCGCCTCGGCACGCGCCTCTTCCACCGCCTGCCGCGCGGCCTGTCGCTCACCGACGAGGGGCACGCGCTCGTTCCCGTCGTCGCCGACGCCTTCGACCGCGTCGCCGCGACGCTCGACCAATATTCGGGCGGCCGCTTCCGCGAGGCGCTCAAGGTCGGCGTCGTCGGCACCTTCGCGACCGGCTGGCTGCTGCCGCGTCTCGATGCCTTCGCACGCCTCCATCCCACGATCGACCTGCGCATCTCGACCAACAACAACCGCGTCGACCTTGCGGGCGAGGCGCTCGACTATGCGATCCGTTTCGGCGACGGCGCCTGGCACGGCACCCATGCCGAACCCCTGCTCGCCGCCCCGCTGGCGCCGCTCTGCGCCCCCGCCGTCGCCGCGCGCCTCAACGGCCCCGCCGATCTGGTTCACGAACGCCTGCTTCGATCGTACCGCGCCGACGAATGGGCGCTGTGGTTCGCCGCCGCAGGCGTGCCCGTTCCGGTGCTCCGCGGCCCCGTCTTCGACAGCTCGGCATTGATGGCGACCGCCGCCGCCGCGGGTCAGGGTATCGCGCTCGCACCGCCCGCGATGTTCACCCGAGAGCTCGCGGCCGAACTGCTCGTCCAGCCTTTCGACGCCACGATCGACGCCGGCCGCTACTGGCTCACCCGCCTGATGTCGCGCCCCGAAAGCGACGCGATGCAGAGATTCCAGCTCTGGCTGGCGGAAGAAATCTCGGGCGGCGCATGAGCATTGTTAACACTGGAAACATTTCCGGAGCAAACCACCGCCCCATGTTAACATTGTTAATATAGAACCACAAAGCCCGGCTCACCCCCGCCTTCCCCGCCGCGCCCGGATTGCCAGCACAAGGTCGCGGTGCCGGCTTCGCTCGATGCGCCATATCCGCGCGACGCGGTCGCCCTGTACGGCCAGCAGGCTGCCCGCGAGCGCCAGCGGCATGCCGATCAGCACCGTCGTCACCTGTTCGACCGCGCGCGGGAAAAACAGATATCCGGCGAGCGGTACGGCATAGCCCGCCGCCATCGCAGCGATCCCGGCGACACGCCAGCGGCGCTCGTCGGCACTCATGCCGCCATCCGCGGCGCGCGCCATCCGATCACGATCTGCGCCGCACGTTCGGCGGCGCGGGCGACCTCGGGCCGCTGCCCCGCGCCGCCCAGCCACAGCAGGATATCCGCCGGAAACGCCGCTTCCTCGGCCAGTCCCGCCGCCAGTTCGCATGGTTCGAACAGCAGGCCGATCGCGGGATCGCGCACCGCCGCCGCCGCATTGTTCGCGCGCCGCAGACACAATGGATCGATCCCGATACCGCGCGCCTCGATCGCGGTGAAGCCGATGGCGCGTGCATGAAGCGCCGCCCCGATCAGCAGCATCCCGTCGCCGCATTCGGCATCGACGATACGGACCGCGCGGCGGCGGGCGGCGCGAAGATGGGCCAGTGCCGCGGCGACGGCGGGCCAGCGCGCGTCGGCCGGACGCCGCGCCGACAGGGTCAATGGATTGGGGAGAATATCGATCATCATGATCGGCATGATTAAGGCCGGGGCGCGTAGAAATTCGAGAGCGATTGCCGCCCGGCCGCATTGAGATTTCATAATGATCCGGGGTCGCGGGACCGGCAGTTCGCAACCGCTCAGCCGCGCAGGATCTTCTCCATCGCCTTCCCCTTGGCGAGTTCGTCGATCAGCTTGTCGAGAATGCGGATTTCCTTCATCAGCGGCTCCTCGATCGTCTCGACCCGGATGCCGCAGATTACGCCCGTGACCAGTTCCCGCGCGGGATTGAGCCGGGGCGCCTTTTCAAAGAAATCCTCGAAATTCGTTTCCTTCGCCAGCTCGGCCTCAAGCTGTTTCTGATCATAGCCTGTCAGCCAGCAGAAAATCTCGTCGACCTCGACCTTCGTCCGCCCCTTCTTCTCGGCCTTGGCGATATAATGCGGATACACGCTCGCGACGCTGATCGAATAGATGCGGTGTTTCGTCATCCGCCAACTCCTACGGCGTCGGGGTGCGCCCTATCCCATCACCCACTGCCGCCGCGAGTAACCCTGCGCCCACAGCAGCGCGGTCAGATCGTGATGCCGGATCACCGCCGCCGCCGCTTCGCCCGCCGCCGGGTGCGGATAATATCCAATCCCCAGCCCCGCGCTCGTAATCATCGGAATGTCGTTCGCACCGTCGCCGACCGCCAGCGTCTCGGCGAGCGGCAGCCCATGCCTAGCCGCCTCGGCCTTCAGCGTTTCCAGCTTCGTCGCGCTATCGACGATCGGCTCGCGCACCTTGCCGGTCAGCTTGCCGCCGGCAATCTCCAACTCGTTCGCGATCACCTTGTCGAACCCGATCGCTTCGCCGACCGGCCCGGCAAAGGCAGTAAAGCCGCCCGAAATCAGGATCGAATGCGCGCCATGCGCCTTCATCGTCTGCACCAAAGTGCGCGCACCGCGCGTCAGCCGCACGCGCTCCATCCGGCAATCGACCAGCGTTGATTCGGGCATTCCGGCCAGCAGCCCGACGCGCTCCTCCAGCGCGGCGCGAAAATCGAGTTCGCCCTTCATCGCGCGCTCGGTGATCGCCGCGATCTGCGGCTTCAGCCCGGCATAATCCGCGAGTTCGTCGATGCACTCGACGGTGATCATCGTCGAATCCATGTCGGCAATGATCAGCTTTTTCGTTCGGTCGCCCAGCGGCTGGACGACGATATCCAGCGCGCCATGGTCCATCAGCGCCAATTCCTTGCGCGCGCTGACCAGGCTGCCCTGGAATACGATATCGGCGGCGTCATGCTCGTCGAGCCAGTGCGGGGCGCCGACATCGTGCCCCGTCGCGGCGAGCCGGTCGATCCCTTCGCGAACCACCTCGTCGGTCAGCTTTCCTGCTGCTATCAGCGTCGCGACGAACATGGCATCTCCTTCTTTCTCGACCGCCGGTGCGCGGCTGCCCGTGGCACTTATCGCCGGACCCACCGCCAGCGGCAAGAGCGCTTTGGCGGTCGCACTCGCAAAATCTCTTTGCGAGGCGGGGCGTGATGCGATCGTCGTCAACGCCGACGCGAGTCAGGTCTATGCCGACCTCAAGATCCTCTCGGCGCGCCCGACCGACGAAGAGATGGAGGGCATATCGCACCGCCTCTTCGGCCACATCGACGCCGCCGACCCGCATAATGCCGTGCGATGGGCGGACGAGGCGCGCGGCGTGATCGCCGAGGCGCACGCCGCGGGGCGAATTCCCGTCCTCGTCGGCGGCACCGGCCTCCACATGCGCACGCTATTGAATGGCATCGCCCCCGTTCCCGAAATCGACCCCGATATCCGCGAGGCCGTCCGCGCGCTGCCCGTTGCCGACGCGCACGCCGCCTTGGCCGATGCCGACCCCGCGGCCGCCGCGCGCCTGAACGCGGCCGACACCACCCGCATCGCGCGCGCGCTCGAGGTCGTGCGCTCGACCGGCCGCACCCTCGCCGACTGGCAACGGGCGATCGCGGGCGGGATCGCGGACCAGATCGCCCTCGCCCCGCTGATCCTTTTGCCCCCGCGCGACTGGCTGCGCGAACGGTGCGATTTGCGGCTTGTCCAGATGTTCGACCGCGGCGCCGTCAAGGAGGCCGAGGTCCTGCTCGCGCGCGGCCTCGACCCCGACCTGCCCGCGATGCGCGCGATCGGCGTGCCCCAGATTGCCGGCCATCTCGCGGGCGAGGTCACCCGCGACGAGGCGCTCGACCAGACGCAGGCCGCGACGCGCCAATATGCAAAGCGCCAATATACGTGGTTCCGCAACCAGCCGCCCGCCGACTGGATGCGACACGCGGAATCATTAAACATCGATTCAATCAATGAATTAGCAATAATATTACGTGCTAAGCTGTTGACAGGATAGAATCATACACCTATTGCCCGCAGCCTGTTGCAGCGCACAAGCGCTGCCTTTTTTATTGCTGAAAGGAGTTTCGTCGTGACGGAAATGAGTGGTGCCGACATGGTGGTTCAGGCGCTGGTCGACCTCGGGGTCGATACGGTGTTCGGCTATCCGGGCGGCGCGGTCCTTCCCATCTATGACGCGCTCTACAAGCACCCGACGATCAAGCACATCCTCGTCCGCCACGAACAGGCGGCGACCCATGCGGCAGAGGGCTATGCGCGCTCGACCGGCAAGCCCGGCGTCGTGCTCGTCACCTCGGGGCCCGGCGCGACCAACGCGGTCACCGGCATCACCGATGCGCTGCTCGATTCCATTCCGATGGTCGTGCTCACGGGTCAGGTGTCGACCGCGCTGATCGGCACCGACGCGTTCCAAGAATGCGACACCGTCGGCATCACGCGCCATTGCACCAAGCATAATTATCTCGTGATGGATCCCGACCGCCTCGGCCCGATCCTGCACGAGGCCTTCCATATCGCAACCCACGGCCGCCCCGGCCCGGTGGTGATCGATATCCCGAAGAATGTGCAGGTCGCGACGGGCGACTATGTCGTGCCCGAAAAGATCCTGCACAACAGCTACCGCCCGCAGGTCGAACCCGACACCAATGCCATCGCGGCGGCGGTCGAGATGATCGCCGCGGCCGAGCGCCCCGTCTTCTACACCGGCGGCGGCGTGATCAACGCCGGTCCCGATGCCAGTGCGGCATTGCGCCAGCTCGTCGAACTGACCGGTGCGCCAGTCACCTCGACGCTGATGGGTCTTGGCGCCTTCCCGTCGGACGACGACAAATGGCTCGGCATGCTCGGCATGCACGGCACCTATGAATCGAACATGGCGATGAACCGTGCCGACCTGATCATCGCGGTCGGCGCGCGCTTCGACGACCGTGTCACCGGCCGCCTCGACGCCTTTTCGCCCGATTCAAAGAAGATCCACATCGATATCGACCGCAGCTCGATCAACAAGATCGTGCCGGTTGATCTCGCGATCGTCGGCGATGCCGGCCGCGCGCTCGATGCGCTCGTCGCGGGCTGGCAGGCCAAGGGCCACAAGGCACGCGACCTTGGCGAATGGTGGCGCCGCATCGACGGCTGGCGCGCGACGCGCTGCCTCGACTTCCCTGAAAAGAAGGAAGCCGACGCCGAAATCATGCCGCAGCGCGCGGTCAGGGCGCTGTTCGACGCGACGCGCGGCCGCGATCCGATCATCACGACCGAGGTCGGCCAGCACCAGATGTGGGCGGCGCAGCATTTCGGTTTTGCCGAGCCCAATCGCTGGCTGACCAGCGGCGGCCTCGGCACGATGGGCTACGGCTTCCCCGCCGCGGTCGGCGCGCAGATCGCCAACCCCGACCGCCTCGTCATCTGCATCGCGGGCGAAGCCAGCCTGCAGATGAACATTCAGGAAATGGGCACGGTCGCGCAATATCGCCTGCCGGTGAAGATCTTCATCCTCAACAATGAATGGATGGGCATGGTCCGCCAATGGCAGGAACTGACCTATGAAAGCCGCTATTCGAACAGCTATTCGGACAGCCTGCCCGATTTCGTGAAGCTCGCGGAAGCCTATGGGTGGACGGGCATGCGCATCGACACGCTCGGCGAGCTCGAAGCGGGCATCCAGACGATGATCGACACGCCGGGTCCGGTGATCGTCGATTGCCGCGTCGCGAAACTCGCCAATTGCTTCCCGATGATCCCCTCGGGCGCCGCGCACACCGAAATGCTCCTCCAGCCGAGCGACGTGACCGGCACGATGGACGACGAAGCCAAGGCACTGGTGTAACATTATGAAAATCAAGACCGAAGCCGGCGAGCGCCATGTGCTCGCCATCACCGTCGATAACGAAGCCGGGGTGCTCGCCAAGATAACCGGGCTGTTCACCGCGCGCGGCTATAATATCGAAAGCCTGACCGTGGCCGACATCAGTTCGGATCATGCGCTGTCGCGCATCACCATCGTCACCAATGGCCCGCCGCCGATCATCGACCAGATCATCGCGCAGCTCGACCGGCTCGTTCCCGTGCACCGCGTCGTCGATCTCAACGATGCAGGCGAAGCGCATGTCGAACGCGAAATCGCGCTCGTGAAGGTCGCGGGCACCGGCGACAAGCGGATCGAGGCGCTGCGCATGGCCGACGTCTTCCGCGCCAAGGTGGTCGACACGACGCTCACCAGCTTCATCTTCGAAATCACCGGGAACAGCGACAAGGTCGACCGCTTCATCGCGTTGATGCGCGAATGCGGGCTGGTCGAGGTCGGCCGCACCGGCGTCGTCGCCATCGCCCGCGGGTCGGAGGCGCTGTAAACACCGTTAACATCGGGCTTCGGCCCACTCTCCCACATCAATTCACCCCCGCGCGGGGCCACAGGACTAGAAGGGGTTTTCCAATGCAGGTTTATTACGATCGCGACGCCGACCAGGATCTGATCAAGGGCAAGAAGGTCGCCGTCCTCGGTTATGGCAGCCAGGGTCATGCGCATGCGCAGAACCTCCGCGACAGCGGCGTGCGCGAAGTCGCGATCGCGCTGCGTCCCGGTTCGGCTACCGCGAAAAAGGCTGAAGGCGCGGGCTTCAAGGTGCTTTCGAACAAGGAAGCCGCCGAATGGGCCGACGTCATCATGATCGCCGCCCCCGACGAGCATCAGGCGAAAATCTACGCCGATGACCTCGCCGACAATATGAAGCCCGGCGCCGCGCTCGCCTTCGCGCACGGCCTCAACGTCCATTTCGGCCTCATCGAACCGCGCGCGGACATCGACGTCTTCATGATCGCGCCCAAGGGCCCCGGCCACACGGTGCGCAGCGAATATCAGCGCGGCGGCGGCGTCCCCTGCCTGATCGCGATCGATCAGGACACGACCGGCAATGCCAAGGCGCTCGCCCTCTCCTACGCCTCGGCGGTCGGCGGCGGCCGCAGCGGCATCATCGAAACCACCTTCAAGGAAGAGTGCGAAACCGACCTCTTCGGCGAACAGGTGGTGCTCTGCGGCGGCGTCACCCACCTTATCCAGGCGGGTTTCGAAACGCTGGTCGAGGCGGGTTACGCCCCCGAAATGGCCTATTTCGAGTGCCTCCACGAAACCAAGCTGATCGTCGACCTCCTCTATGAAGGCGGTATCGCGAACATGCGCTACTCGATCTCGAACACCGCCGAATATGGCGACATCAAGACGGGCCCGCGCATCATCACCGAAGAAACCAAGGCCGAAATGAAGCGCGTCCTCGCCGACATCACGTCGGGCCGCTTCGTGAAGGACTTCGTGCTCGACAATCAGGCCGGCCAGCCCGAGCTGAAGGCCAGCCGCAAGGCCGCCGCCGCGCACCCGATCGAAAAGACCGGCGCCGAACTGCGCGCGATGATGCCGTGGATCGCGAAGAACAAGCTGGTCGACAAGAACGTCAACTGACGGCCTTTCGCAATCGCGGGCGAGGAGCTAGGGCCGGGTCATGGCATCCGACCTCTCCTTCGCCTGCGATTGCGGGACCGTGACCGGGACGATGCTTAGCGTCGGCCCCGATCAGGGCGACCATGTCGTCTGCCACTGCACCGATTGCCAGAACCTCACCCGCCATCTCGGCCACGCCGAACGGATACTCGACGCACACGGCGGCACCGCGCTCTATCAGACCCGCTGCGCCCGCGTGCGGATCGGCACCGGCCGCGACCGGCTCGCCTGCGTCCATCTGACCGACAAGCCGACATTGCGCTGGTACGCCGAATGCTGCCGGACGCCGCTGTTCAACAGCTATGCGAATGGCAAAGTCCCCTACATCACGATCCAGCTCGCCGCCTGCGATCCGGCGACGCGCGACCGGCTCGTCGGCCCGCCGCGCGGCCATCTCTTCACCGCCGACGGCATCGGCGACACCCGCGATCTTCGCAAAATGAGCATGGGCACCTTGATGCGGCGATTTTTCCCGCGGATGATCAAGGACATCGTATCGGGCGACCGGCGCCGATCGCCGCTCTTCGACACAAAGACCCTCGAACCGATCGCAGAGCCACACCGCCTGACCGCCGAAGAACGGCAGGCGCTGAAGCAGGGGCAGCCAAGCGCCGCCTCGCCACCCTAGCCCGAAAGACATCATGGCGACCTCTCCCTTCACCGCCCATCGCTCCAATCTCGAGGCGCTCGCGCGCGACGGCCGCCGCCGCACCCTCGCGCCGCGCGCGGGGCGCGACTTCGCCTCGAACGACTATCTCGGCCTCGCCGACAGCGAAGCGCTCCGCACCGCGCTCGCCACGGGCATCGAGCGCGGCCTCCCCGCCGGCTCGGGCGGCTCGCGCCTGCTCCGCGGCAACCATGGCGAGCATGAAGCGCTCGAAGCGTACGCCGCGCGCCACTATGGCAGCGAGGCGGCGCTCTTTTTCGCGACCGGCTTCGCCGCGAACGCCGCGCTTTTCGCGACGCTTCCGCAGCGCGGCGACCTCGTCGTCCATGACGAGTTGATCCACGCAAGCGCGCACGACGGGATGAAGCTCGGCCGCGCCGGCCATGTCGCCGCCGCACACAATGACGCGCAGGCCTTCGCCGACATCATCGCGCGCTGGCGCGCCGGGGGCGGTGCGGGCACCCCATGGATCGCGGTCGAGAGCCTCTACAGCATGGACGGCGACCGCGCCCCGCTCGCCGATCTCGCCGCCGTCGCCGACCGTTACGACGCGGTGCTCGTCGTCGATGAAGCCCATGCGACCGGCGTATTCGGCGCCGGCGGCGCCGGCCTCGCGCACAGCCTGCCGCGCCGCGACAACCTCGTCATCCTCCACACCTGCGGCAAGGCGCTCGGTGCCGAGGGGGCGCTGCTCTGCGCCCCTGCGATCGCCACCGACTTCCTCGTCAACCGCGGCCGTCCGTTCATCTTCTCGACCGCGCCGTCGCCCTTGATGGCGTGGCTCGTCCGTCAGGCGATCGAGATCGTCGCGAACGAGCCCGAACGACAGGCGCGCCTCCACGCCCTCGTCCGCCACGCCGCCGAACGTCTCGTGCCGCTCGGCATCCCCGCCAGCGGCACGCAGATCCTCCCCGTCATCATCGGCGACAACGACCGCACGATGCGCATCGCGGGCAGCCTCCGCGAAGCCGGCTTCGACATCCGCGGCATCCGGCCGCCGACGGTGGCGCAGGGAACCGCGCGCCTGCGCATCGCGATCACGCTCAATGTTGATGAAGTTAACATTGACGACATGGCCGACGCGCTGGCCTCCGCGATGGCCGCGACATGACCCGCTTCGTCGTCACCGGCACCGACACTGGCATCGGGAAAACCATCTTTTCCGCCGCTTTGGCGCAAGCGGCCAGTACCCCCTACTGGAAACCGATCCAGTCGGGCCTCGAAGACGAGACCGACAGCGAGGTCGTCGCGCGCCTCGCCTCGGTGCCGATCCGGCCCGAGGCGTACCGCCTCGTCACCCCCGCCTCGCCGCATCTCGCCGCCGAAATTGACGATGTTAACATTGACGTCGAAACGCTCGTGCCGCCGCCCGGCGACCTTATCGTCGAAGGCGCCGGCGGCGCGCTCGTCCCCGTCACCCGCACCACCCTCTACGCCGATCTTTTCGCGAAATGGCAGGTGCCGGTGATCGTCTGCGCGCGCACCGCGCTCGGTACGATCAACCACAGCCTGCTCACGATCGAGGCGCTCAAAGCGCGCGGCGTCCCGATCCACGGCCTCGCCTTTCTCGGCGATGCGGTGGAGGACAGCGAAGCGATCATCGCCGACATTTCGGGCGTCCGCCGCCTCGGCCGCCTGCCGGTCATCGATCCGCTGACGCCCGAAACGCTGGCTGCTGCGTTCAACGCGAACTTCGCCCGCGCCGATTTCCTCTAAATCTTCGTCATTCCCGCGAACGCGGGAACCCAGCGCGATAAATATCCACCCGCAGGGTGGCATTCGGCCGGCAACGGTGCCACTGGGTTCCCGCTTTCGCGGGAATGACGAGGTAAAAGATGACGCAAACCCCCACCTCCCCCGTCTGGCACCCCTTCACCCAGCACGGCCTCGGCGATCCCATCCCGCTGATAAGCCACGCCAAAGGCGCCAAACTCTACGCCGCCGACGGGCAAAGCTGGATCGACGCGATCTCGAGCTGGTGGGTCACCACCCACGGCCACGCGCACCCGCGCATCATGGCCGCGATCCGCGCCCAGACCGAAAAGCTCGACCAGCTCATCTTCGCCGGCTGGACGCACGAACCCGCCGAGACGCTCGCCGCCGAACTGGTCCGCATCACCCCCGATCCGCTCACCCGCGTCTTCTTCTCGGACTCGGGCTCGACCAGCGTCGAGGTCGCGCTCAAGATGGCGCTCGGCTACTGGTTCAACATCGGCGAGCCGCGCAGCCGCATCCTCGTCCTCGAACATAGCTATCATGGCGACACGATCGGCACGATGTCGGTCGGCGAGCGCGGCGTCTACAACCGCGCCTGGCAGCCGTTGCTCTTCGACGTCGGCACCATCCCCTTCCCCCACGAAGGCATGGAGCAAGCCACGCTCGACGCGCTAGAAGCCGCCTGCAGAGGCCAGGAAGCGGGCAGCGCGCCCGCCGCCTTCATTGTCGAGCCGCTGATCCTCGGCGCCGGCGGGATGCTCATCTACCCCGCATGGGTGCTCGCCGAGATGCGCGCGATCTGCGCGCGCCATGGCGTCCTCTTCATCGCCGACGAGGTGATGACCGGCTGGGGCCGCACCGGCACGCGCTTCGCCTGCGATCAGGCGGGCATCATCCCCGATATCGTCTGCCTGTCGAAGGGCCTCACCGGCGGCGCGATGCCGCTCGCGGTGACGCTCTGCATCGAACCGATCTTCGAAGCCCATTTCTCGACCGACCGCAGCAAAACCTTCTATCATTCGAGCAGCTATACCGCGAACCCGATCGCCTGCGCCGCCGCCAACGCCAATCTCGAAATCTGGCGCGACGAGCCCGTCCAGCAGCGCATCGACACCCTCGCCGACGCACAGGCGGCGCATCTTTCGCTGCTCAGCCACGACCCGCGCGCCCAAAACCCCCGCCGCCTCGGCACCATCGCGGCGCTCGACATCGTCGTGCCGGACTCGGGCTATCTCTCGAACCTCGCCCCGCGCCTGATCGCCTTCTATCGCGACCAAGGCGTCCTCCTCCGCCCGCTCGGCAACACGCTCTATGTCATGCCACCCTATTGCATCACCGCCGACGAGCTGGCGCAGGTGTGGGACGCGATAAAAGCGTCGCTTGGCGCCGTATAAGGCAACGACCGGAAACGACCGCTAGCGGTCATTGCCCAACGGCTCGGCCTCGAATGTCGCTCCAATATTCGTCGTGAACGTCGGGGTCGATTTCCACCGGCATAG